>CAZAVX010000131.1:0-5857 GCA_964488835.1 uncultured Iamiaceae bacterium
GACGCCCCATCGTGAGGATCGGTACACAGGTGACGTGTGACGGCTACAACAGGTGGACCGAACGAGGGAGGGTCCGTGGAACTGCAGTCGGCCAGCTACGAGCACATCGGGTACGAAGTCGCCGATCGGGTGGCCACCATCACGCTGCGTCGGCCCGACCGGCTCAACGCGTTCACGGGTCGGATGATGTTCGAGCTGCTCGACGTGTTCGACCGGATCGACGGCGACGACGAGGTGCGCGCCGTCGTCGTCACCGGGGCGGGACGGGCCTTCTGTGCCGGGGCCGACCTCGAGGCCGGTGCCGACACCTTCGACGCGGGGGCGCGCCGTCGGGAGGCCGGCGTGCCCGAGGGTGAGGGCATGGTTACCGAGCGCGACGGCGGGGGCCGGGTCAGCCTGCGCATCTTCGAGTGCCGCAAGCCGGTCATCGCCGCGGTGAACGGGGCGGCCGTCGGGGTCGGTGCCACGATGACCCTGCCGATGGACGTCCGGCTCGCGGGAGAATCGGCCCGTTTCGGGTTCGTGTTCGCCCGTCGGGGCATCACGATGGAGGCGGCGTCGAGCTGGTTCCTGCCCCGCCTGGTCGGCATGGGTCAGGCATCGGAGTGGGTGCACACCGGCCGGGTGTTCGGGGCCGACGAGGCGCTGCGAGGACGGCTGGTCAACGCCGTGCACCCCGATGACGAATTGCTGCCGGCCGCTCGCGCTCTGGCCACCGAGATCGCCGAGAACACCTCGGCGATGTCGGTGATGCTGAACCGGCAGATGATGTGGCGCATGCTCGGCGCCGACCACCCGATGGAGGCCCACAAGATCGACTCGCGGGCGATCGTGTTCATGGGTGCGTCGCCCGACGTCCGCGAAGGGGTGACCGCCTTCCTCGAGAAGCGCCCGCCGCGGTTCACGATGTCGCCGGTCGCCGACCAGCCCGCCTTCTATCCGTGGTGGGACGAGCGTCGGTTCGAGTGAGCGGCGACCACGTCACCCTCGTGGAGGCGTTCGCGCCCGGCCGGGTGAACCTCATCGGCGACCACACCGACCACACCGGCGGGCTCGTGCTCCCGATGGCCGTCGCCGAGGGCGTCACGGTCGCCGGTGAGCGGGGAGGCGACCGGGTCGTGCTGCGGAGCGATGCGTACGCCGAACCTGCCGATCTGCCGCTCTCGATCGACGAGCCGGCCGCGGTGGAGCCGGCATGGGCGCGACTCGTCGCCGGGGTGGTCGCCGAGTTGCGTCCCGATCGAGGCCTCAGGGGTGTCATGACCTCGACGCTGCCGATCGGCTCGGGTATGTCGTCGAGCGCGGCGGTCTGTGTGGCGACGGCGCTCGCGCTCGGTGCCGACCCGTCGGACCCGGTGGCGCTCGCGTCGCTCTGTCAACGGGCCGAGCAGCGGGCGCTCGGCGTGCCGTGCGGGATCATGGACCAGCTGGCGTCGGTCGCCGGGCGGGAGGGCCGAGCCGTGTTGATCGACACGGAGTCGTGCACGTGGGAGGAGATCGCACTCCCGGCGGCGGTCGAGGTACGAGTGGTCGACTCCGGACGACCCCGCACGCTCGTCGGCTCGGGCTACGCCGAGGTTCGCGACCGGTGCGTGCGGGCGCGTGACGTGCTCGGCGACCTGGTCGCAGCCGAGCCGGATGCCTGGCGCCGGATCGAGCAACCGGACGTCGCCACCGCGGCCCGACACGTCATCGGGGAGAACCGCCGGGTACGGGAGTTCGCGCGCGCGGTGGCCCTCGGCGACGTCGTGGCGGCGGGGCACCTGATGGTCGAGAGCCACCGGAGCCTGGGTGAGCTGGGGGTGTCGACCCCGGCGCTCGACGCCCTCGTCGCACGCCTCACCGAGACGCCGGGGGTGTTCGGCGCGCGCCTCACCGGCGCCGGGTTCGGCGGCTGGGTGGTCGTGCTCAGCGAGCCCGGAATGGTCACCGAGGGACGACGGGTGGTGCCCTCGGACGGCGCCAGGGTCACCGCAGGATGAGCGGCCTCAACCTCGGGTGAGCCAGCATTCGAGCAGTTGGGCCTCGGCATCGATGCGGGCCTCGATGGCGGGGGCGAGCGCGCGTGCGGCGCGGCCGCCGAGCAACGGCACGCCAACGGTGAGGTCACCGCTGAGCTGACGGCGCGTGCGACCGCCGTCGACCTCGACGAGGGTCACGCGCGCCTCGCACTGCAACAGCGAGGCGTGGTGGTCGGGCTCGATGACGAGCCGACCGTGACCCGCGGCGAGGTCGATGCGGTAGGTCTGCACCCAGGTGGGCCGGGACGAACCGAGGACCCGGGCCGCGAGCGGGTCGAGCGACCCGCCGTAGGTGAGACGGGCGGCGAGCCACACCGACTCACCGTCGGACCCGTGGTCGAGCACCTCGACGGCGGCGACATCGAGGATCTGGTCCCATCCCGATGCGAACTCGGGATCGACCATCGCTCGCGCCACCTTCTGAGGTGGGGCGGAGAACAGGTGCTCGGCGCGCAGCTCCACGGGGGTCAGTCTCCCATGGCCGTGCACCGGCCGGCCCGCTCCGCGTTGGAGCAGTGAACCGTCAGACGCGACGGCGGCCGTAGTAGCCCCAGCCGCCGAAGGCGCCGAGGAGGAACAGGACGATGAGGATGATCAGCAGGGTACGCATGGCGCCTCCTCTACCCGCTGCCCGAGGTCTCACACCTCGCCGCCATCGCGGTCGTCCCGCCGGCGTCCCGCTAGTCGTCTCGACGTCGTCCCGGCCGTTTCTCCCCGGGGCGGCGGGGGTAGCCGGGTGCCGTGCTCACCCTCCGCCCCCGTCACCTGCGCCGCTACGGCCAACTCGCCCGCCTCGCCGTCCGCTACGGACGGTCCGACCTCGTCACCGCGACCGGCCTCGGACAGGCGATCGAGCTCGAACCGCCTCCCGAGGCGACCGAATGCGATCCCGAGGCCCTCGCCCGTGACCTCGAAGCCCTCGGTCCCACCTACGTGAAGCTCGGGCAGCTCCTCTCGACGCGACCCGACCTCATCCCCGAGGCGTACACGGCCGCGCTCGCCCGGCTCCGCGACGACGTCGACCCGCTCGATGTCGAGGAGGTCGTCGAGGTGCTCGAGGCGGAGCTCGGCCGGCCGGTCGAGGCGACGTTCGCGTCGTTCGAGCGCCTGCCGCTCGCGAGCGCGTCGATCGCCCAGGTCCACCGCGCCCGTCTCTTCGACGGGCGGGAGGTCGCGGTGAAGGTGCAGCGCCCCGGCATCCGGCAGCAGGTCGTCGACGACCTCGACGCCCTCGGCGAGCTCGCCGACGCCCTCGACCGCCACACCGAACTCGGTCGGCAGTACGGCTTCGGGAGCCTGCTCGACGAGTTCCGTCGGGCGCTCCTCGCCGAGCTCGACCACGAGCTGGAGGCCGCGAACCTCGAGGCGATGGCCGGGCACCTCGAACGCTTCGAGCACCTCCGGGTGCCGACTCCCGTCCCGGAGCTGACCACGTCCCGCGTGCTGACGATGGAGCTGATCGGCGGCGAGCCGGTCACCGAGGCACCCGCGGCGTGGCGGACCGACGGCGGAACGCTCGCCCGGGAGCTCGTCGAGGCGTACCTCGACCAGATCCTCGTGGTGGGCTTCGTCCACGCCGATCCGCATCCGGGCAACCTGCTCCTCGGGCCGACCGGGGAGCTGGCACTCATCGACCTCGGCATGGTCGCCCACCTCGACCCCGACACCCGGCGCCAGCTCGCGAAGCTGCTCGTCGGCATCGCCGGCGACGAGCCAGGTGACGTGGCGAAGGTGCTCACCTCGCTCGGTCGGCCACTCGACCGCTTCGACGAGGACGAGCTGCGTCGCGGCATCACCGAGCTGATGGGTCGCCACCGGCGGTCAGCGGTGCGTGAGGTGGGTGCCGGCAGCATCGTCATGCAGCTGATGCAGCTCTCGGCGGCTGCCTCCCTGCGCCTTCCGGCCGAGCTCTCGATGGTCGGCAAGGCGCTGCTGAACCTCGACGAGGCGACCCGCACGCTCGACCCCGAGTTCCGACCGCTCGACGCGGTCGAGGAATTCGCGCCGCGGCTTCTCGGCGAGGAGCTGGGCGGTGGGGGAGCGCGCCTCGCGAAGACCGCGCTCGAGACGCGGGAGTTCCTCGAGCGGCTGCCCGAGCGGGCCAACACGCTGCTCGACGCCCTGGGTGAGGGCAACCTCACGATCAAGGTCGATGCGTTCGACGAGCACCAGCTCATGCGCGAGATGGAGAAGGTCGGCAACCGGCTCACGGTCGGGCTGATCCTCGCGGCGATCGTCGTGGGGGCTGCGCTGACGATGGGCATCGAGGGTGGACCTCGACTGTTCGGGTATCCCGCCGTGTCGATCGTGTTCTTCGTCGTCGCTGCGTTGGGTGGCCTCGGGCTCGCCGGGTACATCCTCATCGGCGACCGTCGTCGCCGGCGCCTCGCTCGCGACCTCTGAGCACAGGGTCTGGCTGTGGGCGGCCCTCGCCGTCCCTCTGGTTCGGCCGCGCCGGCGCCGTGCAGTCGGCGATCTCGGGCGGTCAGGCGATCTCGGCGACGCCGTCGGCGGCCGGTCGGCCGCGGCGTGACCGGTCGAGCAGCAGGAGGATCTCGAACTGGTCGGCCGGCACGGGCCGGCCGAGGTGGAACCCCTGCGCCTCGTGGCACCCCGCCCGCCGGAGGAACTCGAGCTGGCAGGTGGTCTCCACGCCCTCGGCGACCACGTCGAGGTTGAGGTCGGCCGCGAGCGCGATGACCGCACGGATGATGGGCGCCCGGTCGGTGGCGGAACGGATCTCCTGGACGAAGCTCTTGTCGATCTTCAGCCCGGTGACCGGCAGGCTCCCGAGGTGACGCAGGCCGCTGTAGCCGGTGCCGAAGTCGTCGATCGAGCAGCGGATGCCGTGGTCGACGAGCCGGCCGAGACTGCGGCTCACGTGCTCGCGCTCGTGGAGCGCATGGCCCTCGGTGAGCTCGAGCTCGAGGCGCGAGGCGGGCAGCCGAGTGGCGGCGAGGGTGGCGAGCACGAGCTCGTCGACCTGCTGGAGCTCGAACTGCCGGGGCGAGAGGTTCACCGCCATCGTGAAGTCGGGGGCGACGAGGGGCTCCCACTCCTGGCTCTGCCGGCACGCCTGCTCGAGCACCCACGCGCCGAGCTCGGCGATGGTGCCGGATTCCTCGGCGAGCGGGATGAACTCCTCGGGCTGGAGAGGACCGAGCACCGGATGGTTCCAGCGGAGCAGGGCCTCGGCGCCGGTGATCGTGCCCGAGCACAGCTCGGTCTTCGGCTGGTAGTGGAGGACGAGCTCGTCGCGCTCGACGGCGCGGTGGAGGTCGGCGACGAGGCGCTCGCGGCCCGTGGGGCGGGTGTCGGGTCGTCGGGCGGGATGGTCGGCGCCTCGTCGGCGGGTCACGCCGTCGAGGACGATCGCGACGCCGATTCCACACCCTGCCGCGAGCATCGTCGAGCCGGCCGGCACCGGCGTGAACGCGTGGATGGCGGCGACGAGCGCGACGGCGAGGGACGAGACGACCGCAGCCCGCCACGGGATCGGCCACGGGCCGAGGGCGACGGCGACCTGGCCGGTGGGGGTGACCTGTCCCTCGAGGTGGTTGGCGTGTCGCACGACGTCCTGGCTCCCATCGGCAGCGGGACGGCGCCCGCCGTCCCACGGTGATGTTCGGGGCCGGTTTCGCTCTCGCTCCCCGCTGACGCAGCGACCAGTTCGATCAGCGGATCTGGGCGTCCCCTCCTCGCCGCAGTGTGCCGACGAGACAGGCGATTCGTAAATGGGCCATTGGTACCCATGCTTGACGCGCATGCATACCTTCCGTTCGTGCATGAATGTGCCCCACGCCCTGGCTCGAGCCAGGCGCCGTGGGGCACGGGTG
>CAZAVX010000132.1:0-5774 GCA_964488835.1 uncultured Iamiaceae bacterium
ATCCACGCCGACGACCAGCTCATCCCCATCCCGAAGCCCCACCCGCCCACGGTGTGCAACACGATGTGGGCGCTCACCGACTTCACCGAGGCGAACGGCGGGACCCGCATCATCCCCGGCTCGCACCTCGCGGACTCCTCGCCCGAGTACGGGTCCGAGTACGACTCGATCCCCGCCGAGATGCCGAGGGGCAGTGTGCTGATCTGGCACGGCTCGCTGTGGCACGGGGGCGGGGCGAACGCCACCGACGAGCGGCGGGTCGGCATCGCGATGAACTACTGCGCCGGCTACATCCGCCAGCAGGAGAACCAGCAGCTCGGCCTGTCGCCCGAGCTCGTCGCCACCTTCGAGCCGCGCCTCCAGGAGCTCGTCGGCTACGGCATCTACCGGGGGCTCATCGGCCATATCGACAAGCAGGCACCCGCCGAGCTGCTCGGCACCGGCGCCCTCGCGGCCCCGATGGTCTGGGACCGGACCTGACGGCGCCCCGCGGCGCGGGATAGAACAGCGGCCGACGCCGCCAGGTGTGCGGCGAGGGGAGGGATGCCACCGATGGACGCACTCGAGGCCGTCACGGAGTCGGCCACGGCCGTCAGCTACCTGACGAGCCGCTTCATGCTCGACGGCAGCACCTACAAGCGTGGTGCCGAGCTGGGCTTCGCCGGCCTCGACTTCTACATCACCGGCCGCGGAGGGGTCCTCGGTGACGTCGACGCCGACGTCGTCACCGCCACCTTCGCGTTCTTCCACCCCGACCAGGTGCGCACCCAGTGGGAGGCCGGCCGCCAGGTGATGTCGCCCGAGCAGGCCGCGGCCGAGTTCACCGCGTGTGCGTACCGGTGGGCCGAGGAGCACGTGCCCGACCACCTCGACAGCGCCCGCCTCGCCGAGCTGGCCGGGAAGGTGGCCGCCGCCGGCCGCATCGCGTCGGCGCCGATCTTCGCCGCGTGGCGACGCATGCCGGCGCCCGAGTCGCCGAAGGCCGCGGCGATCCACCACATGAACGCCCTGCGCGAGCTGCGTCAGCAGCTGCACGCCGGTTGCGTGTTCGCCCACGGCGTGAGCCCCCACCAGGCGGTGTCGGTGAACGGCCCCGGCATGGCCGGGCTCTACGGCTACCCCGAGCTCGCGCCGGTCGACGACGAGCTGCGCGCGACCCTCGCCCGGGCCGAGGAGGCGACGAACCTCGCCGTCTCTCACACGCTCGACGCGCTCACCGCGGCCGAACGGGCCGAGTTCGTCGAGCTGGCGAACGCGATCCACGCGGCGAGCGCCTAGGACGCCGCGCCGGCTCAGCCGACGAGTCGGCGTGCCCGTTCGACGAGCCCGCGGGTGACCCGGCGCCGTTGCGCGGGCACGACGTCGGCGACCACGGCGGAGAGCCGCTCGCCGAAGCGGGCGACGAGGATCGCGAGCACCCAGGGGTCGGCCCACGGGTCGTCGCGGGTGGCGAGGGCCTCGGCCGTGTCGGCCCGGAGCCCCTCGGCGTGGGCGAGCACGAGGTCGACGGTGGGTGACCCGAGCTCGACGTACCGCGAGCGATTCGGGTGCTCGGCGATCTCTTCGAGGCCTCCGGGTGCGGCCCGGGCGATCCGCTCGCGGCGTCGGCGCGCGCCGGGGTTGTCGGCGAGCAGCTCGGCCGGTGCAGCGGGATTCGACCCGAGGGTGTGCATCCCCGAGCGGCGGGTCTCGACGATCCGCTCGGCCACTTCGTCGGGCAGGGCGGGCGAGCGCATGAGGGCGCGGCGCACCGGGCGTGACTCGGTGGCCGCCCACTCGTGGTGCAGGTCCGGCGACTCGTCGAGCTCCGCGCTCGCCTCGGCGAAACGGGCGAGGTCGCTCACCGTTCGACGGCCTCGCGGTCGGCCTCGCGGTCGGACTCCCGCTCGGACTCCCGTTCGGTCCGCGCCTCGCTCGGGGTGGCGGGCCGGGTCTCGGTCTGGGTCCGGGGTAGCCGCGAGCCGTCGGTGGTGAGCGACCGGCCGATCAGCTCCCGCCCGTACCAGTAGGGCACGAGCTGGCCGGCCGCGACGACGAGCGCGCCGGCGAGCACGAGGAGCCGGGCCACGGTGACGTCGCCATCGAGCTCGTTCCGGGTCCGAGAGGCGAGGGCAGTAGCGTCCTGGGTGGTCGCCGCGTAGTCGGAGAGGAGCGCCTCGCTGCGGGCGAGGTCGTCGCGCACGTCGCCGACCGCCGTCTCGAGGTCGGCGATGCGCTGCTGGAGCGCGACGCTGTCGTCGAGCGCCGGGCCGAGGTCCTCGGACACCTCTCGGAGGGTGTCGGCCATCGGCTCGATGTCGTCGGCGAGCCGCTCGAACTGCTCGGAGAGGGGAGTCGACGGGTCGTAGTTCGGGGTGCCCGGCAGGCTCCCGACGGTGGAGAGGACCCGGTCGACGAGGGCGGCGCCGTCGGCGAGGGAGCGGAGCGTGCCCGTGGCCGACTCGAGGTTGGGGGCCACCTCGTCGCCGAGCCGGCCGAGGCTCTCGAGGAGCGGGCGAGCGGATTCGGTGGTGGTGCCCACCTCGCCGAGCGCCAGCTCGACGGCGTCGAGCGCGACGAGCGTGGAGGCGACGACCTCCTCGGCGACCTGCACGGTGTCCTCGATCGCGACGAGGGCGTCCTCGGTCACCGCGAGGGTGTCGCCGGCGGCGCTGTCGAGGTGCCCGACGAGCCTCCAGCCGACGATCGCACCCACCAGGGCGACGAGCACCCCCGCCACTGCGACGCCGATCATCACGCGGCCGGCGGTGCGGTCGTCGAGGCGGTCGTCGAGGCGGTCGCGGAGGGGGGAGCTCATCGGGCCCGCAGCTGCCACCGGGTGAGGAGCGTGGCGCCGATCGTGTAGAGGACGCACAGCGCGCCGAGCCCGGCGACGTCGATCGCCTGTGGGTCGAGCCCGCGCAGCATCACGTCGTGGAGCATCGAGATCCCGTAGGTGACGGGCAGGGCCATCGACAGCACCCGCACGGGTTCGGTGAAGGTCTCGACCTCGAGGAAGAAGCCGCCGAAGAACAGGCCGGCGAAGAGGACGAGCATGGCGTACTGCACGGCCTGGCTGTCGGTGCGGGCGAGGGCCGACACCATCAGGCCGAGTCCGACCGACGACACGAGCAGCCCGGCGACGACGGCGACCACCCAGAGGATCGATCCGAGCAGCGGGACGCCGAGCCCGGCGATCACCGCCGCGAGGAGCGCCGCGCCGACGAACCCGCCGAGGAGGAGGAACGCCACGTACTTGCTGGCGATCACCTGTCCGGCGCCGAGCGGCGCGACGCGGTACACCTCGAAGACCCCGAGGCGGCGGTCGGCCACCACGGACATGGCGGCGAAGGTGACCCCGAGATGGGCGAGGAGCAGGGCGATGGTGGCGGGGGCGAAGAAGTCGGTGGGGGAGATCCACCGGTTGCCGAGCTGTTGCACCTCGCTCGTGAACGGGCGGACGACGACCTGGGGCGACACGCTCACCGTCTCGCGGAGCTCGAGGGTCGTCGCGTCGACGTCGGCGGCGATGGAGGCGCCCGCGGGCGGCCGTCCTGTGCTCCGGTAGGTCGACACGTAGGAGTCGACCCGGGACTGCACGCCGGCGACCTGCTCGCGTGCGGCGTCGATCTCGTCCTGCACCGCGCTCGCGTCGCCTTCGGGGTCGAGCTCGCGCAGCACGAGGGCAGAGGCGGTGAGGCTCGAGCTCGCACCGCTCAGGGTGGACTCCACCTCGCGGTAGTGGGTCTCGACGGCGGCGTCGTCGCCGGCGCGCGCCGCCTGCTCGAGCTCGTTGGCCGCCGCGGTCGCGTCGGCGAGCTGCTCGTCGACGGGTCGCATCCCCTCGAGACCCCGGTCGACGAGCGCCTCGAGGATCGTCGCGTTCACCTCGCCCACGGCGAGACGGGCGGCGATCTCGACCGCCGTGAGCTGGATGGGGTCGATCTTGTCGTGGAGGATCGTGATCGGCGCCTGTTCGTCGTTGGTCAGGCGCTCGACCGCGTCGGCGGGGAAGGCGACGACGAGGTCGATCTCTCCGCGCTCGAGGTCGCGGCGGGCGGCGAACAGGTCGCTCGTGTAGCCCTCCGGCTCGATGTAGTCGCCGAGCAGCTCGGCGTAGTCGGACACCGCGGTCTGGAAGATCGAGTCCTCCGGGCCGACGAAGCGGGTGCGCAGCGCCATCTGCTCCTCGTCGTAGCCGAAGCCGAAGATGAGGAGGATGACGAACGGTCCGGCGACGAGCAGGAGGAGGAGCTGGGGCTGGCGGAGGGTCTGGGAGACCTCCTTGCGGACGAGCCCGGACGTCTGGACGACGGTGCGCAGGCGTCGGGTGACGAGTCGGCTCATCGGCCGGTCCCGCCGCTCTCGCCGGACGCATCCTCGTCGGCCGCGGCAGCGGTCGTCTCCGCGGTCTCTGCTCGGTGGCGCTCGATGATGCGCACGAAGACGTCGTCGTAGTCGGTCTGGGCGACCTCGCAGCTCGCATTGGTGACCGCGTGGCGGCGCAGCACCTCGCCGATCGCCTCGATGCCCGCGCTGGCGTCGGTGACCACCACGCGGGTGGTGGTGACCGAGGGGCGCTCCATGCCGACGACGGCGTCGAGGCGGACGATCTCCTCGAGGACGGGCTGGGGCACGATCTCCGCGCTCGTGATCTCGACGACCTCGCCGCCGTAGACGGTGCGGCTCAGGCCGGCGGGAGGGCACAGCTCGAGGAGCTGGCCGTCGGACAGCACGCCGACGTCGTCGCAGTAGGCGGCCTCGCCGACGTACTGGGTGGTGACGACGAGCAGGGTTCCCTGATCGCGCAGGTCGCGGAACCGGTCCCAGATGCGACGGCGGAGGATGGGGTCGATGCCGGCGGTGGGCTCGTCGAGGAACAGCACCTCGGGACGGTGGACGAGGGTGGCGGCGAGCGCGAGGCGGCGTTGCATCCCGCCCGACGCCTCGTGCACCTTCTTGCGTCGGTCGCCCGCCAATTCGACGAACTCGAGCAGCTCTTCGAGCCGGGCCCGGCGGCGGAAGCGCACCCCCGCGAGGCTGGCGTGGAAGTTGAGGTTCTCCCAGAGGGTGAGTTCGGGGAACAGCACCGGTTGCTGGGGGAGGTAGCCGATCCGCTGCTGGTCGACGCGGCGGAACCGGCGGGGGTCCTGGTCGAAGATGCGCACCTCCCCGGCGTCGGGGGCGATCGCCCCGTTCAGCATGCGGACGAGGGTGGTCTTCCCGCAGCCCGACGGGCCCACGAGGCCGACGACGCGGACGTCGTCGACCTCGAGGTTCACGCCGCGGACCGCCCAGTTCCCGCCGAAGCTCTTCCCGAGGTCGGCGGTGGCGAGCGTGGTGCGCCCGTCGTTCAACTGGTCGCTCCGACGAGGAGCACCTGGTCGACGACGTGGAAGATCCCGTTGCCGACCTCTTCGCTGGAGGTCACCGTGGCGCCCTCGACGGTGAGGGAGTCGGCGTCGCCGCTCACGCTGAGGGCGGTGCCCGACGCGGTGTCGACGGTGCCGGCGGCGGCGAGGTCCTCGGCTGTGAGCCGCTCGCCCACCACGACGTGCGTGCGGAGCAGGTCGAGCACCTCGTCGGGGTCGGCCAGCATGTCGGCGAGGTCGCCGCTGTCGAGCGCGAGGAACGCGTCGTCGTCAGGGGCGAAGACGGTGAACTCGTCGTCGCCGAGCACCTCGGAGAGGTCGACCGAGCCGATCGCGCTCGCGAGGCTGTTGAGCCCGGCGTCGCGCAGGGCCTGCTCGAGTTCGGCCTGGGCATCCTCGCCGGCCTCGACGAGGTCATCGACG
>CAZAVX010000133.1:0-5732 GCA_964488835.1 uncultured Iamiaceae bacterium
GTCACCGAGATCGGCGACAAGCTCGACGTCATCATGATCCCGAAGGTCGAGGGGCCCGAGGACATCCACTACGTCGACCGCCTCGTCGCCCAGCTCGAGGCCAAGGCCGGCCTGTCCCGGCCGATCCTCCTGCACGCCATCCTCGAGACCGCCCAGGGCGTCGCCCGGGTCGAGGAGATCTGCGCGGCGTCGCCGCGCATGCAGGGCCTCTCGCTCGGCCCGGCCGACCTCGCCGCGAACCGCCGCATGAAGACCACCCGGGTCGGCGGCGGCCACCCGGGTTACCTCGTGCGCCAGGACCCGAACCCCGACGACGAGTCGGCGCCCCGGGCCACCTACCAGCAGGACCTGTGGCACTACACGATCTCGCGCATGGTCGACGCGTGCGTGATGCACGGCATCCTCCCGTACTACGGACCGTTCGGCGACATCGCCGACACCACCGCCTGCGAGGACCAGTTCCGCAACGCCTACCTGCTCGGCTGCGTGGGGGCGTGGAGCCTGCACCCCGCCCAGATCCCCATCGCGAAGAAGGTGTTCAGCCCCGACCCCGACGACGTCGCCCACGCCCAGCGGGTGATCGAGGCGATGGGCGACGGCACCGGCGCGGTGATGCTCGACGGGAAGATGGAGGACGACGCCTCGGTGAAGCAGTGCCGGGTGATCCTCGATCTGGCGAAGGACCTCGCGTCGCGCGACCCCGAGCTCGCCGCGGCCTACGGGTTCTGAAGGGGCGGGCGACGATGACCGAGGAGACGTTCCGTCCACGCCGTTCGGTGCTCTACATGCCGGCGGCCAACGCCCGGGCGCTCGAGAAGGCGAAGACCATCCCGGCCGACGCGCTGATCTTCGACCTCGAGGACGCGGTGGCGCCCGACTCGAAGGAGCTGGCCCGCGAGCAGGCGTGCGCCGCGGCCTCCTCCGGTGAGTACGGCCGGCGCGAGATCACCATCCGCTGCAACGGCCTCGACACCCCGTGGGGCACCGACGACCTGGCGGCCGCCGCGGCCGCGGGCCCGGCGGCGGTGGTGATCCCCAAGGTGTCGGGTCCCGAGATGCTCGCCGAGGTGGTGCGCCGTCTCGAGGCGGCCGGCGCGCCCGACGACCTCGCCATCTGGCCGATGGTGGAGACCCCCGCGGCGATCTTCGCGGTGCGCGAGATCGCCGCCTTCGAGCGGGTGGCGGTGCTCGTCATGGGCACCAACGACCTGGCGAAGGAGCTGCGCGCCCAGCTCGTGCCGGGGCGTGCCCCGCTGGTGCCCCACCTCGCCACCGCCCTGCTCGCCGCCCGTGAGGCGGGTGTCGCGATCGTCGACGGCGTCTACAACGACGTGCGCGATCCCGAGGGCTTCGAGGTCGAGGCCCGCCAGGGGTTCGAGATGGGCTTCGACGGCAAGACCCTCGTCCATCCCGACCAGGTGGAACCCGCGAACCGCATCTGGGCGCCGAGCGACGACGAGATCGACCACGCCCGTCGGGTCATCGAGGCGTTCGAGGCCGCGGAGGCCGAGGGCAAGGGGGTCGTCACGGTCGACGGCCGGATGATCGAGAATCTTCATGTCGACAACGCCCGCCGCACGCTCGCGGTGGCCGACGCCATCGCCGCCCTCGACTGAAAGGGAGCCCGTCATGGTCCTCGCCGTTCTCCGTCAGGACAACGCCCTCTACCAGTTCGTCTACCTCCTCCACATCGGTGCGATGGTGAGCGCGTTCGCCGGGGTGATGGTCTCGGCGCGCTTCCAGGCAGCCGGTCGTGGCGATGCCGCGACGGGTCGCACCGTCGGCTCGGTGCTCGCCGACCTCACGACGAAGATGCACGTCCCGGCCCTCGCCGCGGCCGGGCTCTTCGGCATCTTGCTGATCGTCCTGTCCGACGAGGTCTACGAGTTCAGCCAGACGTGGATCTCGATCGCGTTCCTCCTGTGGTTCGCGCTGCTCGCCGTCATGTGGTTCCTGCTCCGCCCGGCCCAGAAGGCGGCGGCCGCGGGCGACGCCGACGGGGCGAAGAAGGTGGCGATGTTCACCGGCATCGTCCACCTCCTCTTCCTCGCCATGCTCGTCGACATGATCTGGAAGCCGGGCCTGTAGCGTCGAGTCGTGCACCCGATCGAGCGTCTGCGGTACGTCGCCCGGGCGTCGGGGGCAGCCCACGAGCTGCTGGTGAGGGAGACGGCCTCCGCGCTGGCCTCCTTCGGATCCGACCCCGCCGGGCTCATCACGGCCTGTCGGCGCGTGGTCGCCCGCCAGCCCACCTCCGGGCCGGTGTGGTGGCTCGCCGCCCGGGTACTCACCTCCGCCGAGCCGCTCGCCGAGGCGTGGGCGGCGGTGGAGGACATGCAGCGCGACGGCACGGCCCGTGAGCTCGGCTATGCGCTTCCCGACGACGCGACGGTCACCGTGATCGGGTGGCCGGACGCCATCGGCGAGGCGCTCGTGAAGCGGGGCGACGCCGAGGTGCTCGTGGTCGATGCCCTGAACGAGGGTTCGGGGTTCGTGCACCGGCTGCTGATGGCCGACGTCGAGGCGGCCGACGTGCCCGCCATCGGGCTCGGTGCGGCGGTGGCGGAGTCCGATCTCGTGTTGCTCGAGACCTCGGCGATGGGCCCCACCGAGTTCCTCGGGGTCGTGGGCTCGCGGGCCGCGGCGGCCACCGCCCGCCACGCCGGCGTGCCGGTGTGGCTCGTCGCCGGGGTGGGACGGATGCTGCCCCAGCGCATGTGGGAGACGATGGTGTCCCGCCTCGATCTCGACGAGCCCTGGGACGCCGACGACGAGATCGTGCCCCTCGAGCTCGTCGACCAGGTGGTCGGGCCCTACGGTCCCGAACCGGTGGCCGACGCCCTGAAGCGCACCGACTGCCCCGTCGCCCCCGAACTGTTCAAGGAACTCTGAGCCGAGCGCGGTGGTCCACATCCTGACGCTCGCTCGGTTCCGTGTCCGTGCGACAACTGGGTGGGCGCGTCAGCGTGCCGCCCACGGGTCGACGCCGCGCTGCGCCGCGTCGACCCATCGTCGCAGTCGGTGCACGGTCGACTTCGCCATGTAGCCCGGGGCGTACCGGCCGCGCCCCACCCGACGTACCCATCCCCGGGCGACGGGTGAGCGGAGCGCGTCCGAGACGGTCTTGCTCGGGCGTCCCTCGAGAGCGAACCCCGCCGCGGTCACCTCTCTGACGAGCTCGGGAACCGTCATCGTGCGACCCGCTCGGCGGATCGTCAGGACGAGTAGGTACCGGAGTGTGCGGGGCCCGGGTGCATGAGCAGGGGTCAGGAGGCCGGCACCGGCCGACGGCTCCGCGTGCCGTTCCGCAGAGACCCTTTGAGTATCCATGGCCTCCAGCCTGGCGAGGCCCTGTGACACTCCGCCGGTTGTCGCACGGACACGGAACCGAGCGAGCGACGGGGTGTGCTGGGGCCGCCGGGCGGCAGCCGGGTCAGACCGTCCGGAGGAGGCGCTTCACCTCGGCGGCGGCGTCGACGAGCTCGTCGTCGGATCCGGCGACCGCCGAGAGATGGAACCGCCGGCACCCCGCCTCGACGTAGGGAGCGAGGAACTCCGCCACCTTCTCGGGCGACCCCGCCGGCGAGTACTTCGCGAAGTTGGAGAACGGGATCCGGTAGAAGCCCTCCATCGCCCGGGTGAGCCGCTCGGTGGCGGCCGCCTCGTCGTCGTCGAACCCGCACCACACGTACATGGCGTGTTCCCACTCGACCTCGCCACGATCGTTGGCCGCGGCCAGCTGGTCGATCTCCCCGACGACCGAGGCGAACCGCCGCGGCGACACCCAGATGCCGATCCAGCCGTCGCCATAGCGCGCCGCCCGGCGGACCGCCGCGGTGGACCGGCCGCCGATCACGATCGGAACCCGCGGCTCGGGGGCGGGGACGATGAGCGCCTCGTGCAGCTCGAAGTGGTCGCCGGAGAACGTGACCGGCTCGCCGGTCGCGAGCCCCCGCAGGATCTCGAGCGACTCGTTCATCCGCCGGCCACGGGTGCGGGGGTCGACCCCGCACACCTCGACCTCGTGGGGGTCCTCACCCCCGACACCCACCCCGAAGACGAGTCGGCCCGGTGCCATCTGCGAGATCGTCGCGAGCTGCCGGGCGACCACCACCGGGTGCCGGAGGGGGAGCAGGTAGACCGCCGTGTACACCTCGAGGGTGGGATGGAGCGCGAGCAGCGATGCCGCCTGGATCAGGGCGTCGAACCCCACCCCGACGAAGAAGCTCACGTGGTCGCCGAGCCCCACGTGGTCGAGCCCGGCGTCGGCGACCCGGTCGAGCACCGCCATCCGCTCGAGCGGTGGGGTGTCCGGTGCCAACGCCGCCGAGGGTGTCGCGATCCCTACCTTGATGGCGCGTGCCTCGATGCCGGTCATGGCTCGGACCCTACTGACTAGAGTCCCGGGGCATGGGTCAGAACGTCGAGTTCCCGAGCAACGGCAGCAGCGGCCAGGGCTACCTGGCGGTCCCCGAGAGCGGATCGGGGCCCGGAGTCATCGTGATCCAGGAGTGGTGGGGGCTCGTGCCCCACATCGTCGAGGTCGCCGACCGCCTCGCCGCCGAGGGCTTCGTCGCCCTCGCCCCCGACCTCTACCGGGGCGAGAGCACCACCGAGCCCGACGAGGCCGGCAAGCTGATGATGGCGCTCAACCTCGAACGTGCCGCGAAGGACATGTCGGGCGCGGTGACCTACCTCCTCGACCACGAGGCGGTCACCTCGTCGAAGGTCGGCGTCGTCGGGTTCTGCATGGGTGGCGGCCTCGCTCTCGTGCTGGCCTGCAACGAGGGCGACCGCATCGGGGCGTGTGTCCCGTTCTACGGGGTCATCCCCTGGCCCGACGCCCAGCCCGACTGGTCGCAGCTCACCGCCCCCGTCCAGGGACACTTCGCCGAGAACGACGGCATGTTCGGCCCCGAGGCGGTCAGCCAGCTCCAGCAGACCCTCGACGACCTCGGCAAGCAGGCCGAGCTCATCGTCTACCCGGGCGTCGACCACGCGTTCTTCAACGACACGCGCCCCGAGGTGTACGACGCGGAGGCCTCCGAGCTCGCTTGGAACCGCACCCTCGGGTTCTTCCGCGCCCAGCTGGCCTGAGCCGAGCTCCTAGGCCGCGTGGTCGGCCACGAGCTTGCGGGCGATGACCTTGAGGCAGAGCGTCTCGTCGGCGCCCTCGAAGATCGACAGCACGCGGGCGTCGACGAAGTAGCGGCTCACCGGGTACTCCTCGGCGTAGCCGAACCCGCCGTGGATCTGCATCGCCTCGCGCGCCACCCACTCGGCGGCCCGGCACACGTAGGCCTTCACCATCGACGCCTCGAGCGTGCCCTCGCCCTTCGCCATCAGCTTGGCGACGGTGTAGGAGAACTGGCGGGCGGCCTGGATGGTGGCGGCCATGCGGGTGAGCTTGGCCTTGGTGAGCTGGTACTCGGCGATCGGCTGGCCGAACACCAACCGGTCCTGCGCGTACTGGACGGCCTCCTCGTAGGCGGCCTGCATGACCCCGACGGCCCGCGCGGCGGTCTGCAGCCGGCCGTTCTCGAAGCCCGACATCTGGTAGTAGAAGCCGCGGCCGAGGCCACCCTCGCCGCCAACCTGGTTGTCGTCGGAGACGAACCAGTTGTCGAAGGCGATCTCATAGGAGTGCATGCCGCGGTAGCCGATCGTGTCGATCGGCCGGCCCTCCATCTTCCCGCCGCCGGGAGCGCCGCCGTCGGCGCCCGCGGCCTGCA
>CAZAVX010000134.1:0-5695 GCA_964488835.1 uncultured Iamiaceae bacterium
TGAGATCCCAGTCCTCGACCACCAGGCCGCTGCCGAAGCGCGGGTACGAGTTGGAGTGGATCACACAGACCGCGTTGCCGTCGGGATCGGCGGCCGACACCATCGAGGTGCCCGCCGCGGTGAGCGGGTCGGCGAGCTGGCGGCGGCGATCCTCGGCGGCGCCGAGCACCGCGCGCAGCAGCGCCCCGGCGGAGCGGTCGGTGGTGCGGGTGACCGCATCGAGCAGCGCCGGACCGTGGGTGGGAGCCGGGGTCGCCCACAGGTCGTGGGAACCGACCCGCCGGTGATCGGTCGCGACCCACTCCGCGCGGGCGGTGAGGAGGTCGTCGTGATCGAGGACGCCACCGGCGCGCTGCACCCGGTCCACCACCGCGTCTCCCACCGGACCGCCGAAGAGTTCGGCCCCACGTGCCACGAACTCCTCGAGGAGCGCGGCGAGCCCCGGTAGGCGCATGAGGGCGCCCGGGGCCGGCGGCCGCCCACCCGGGTAGTAGACGGTTCCAGCCGGGTTGTGCTCGGCGACGAGCGCGGCCGACTCATAGCCGAGAACCGTCGAGATCCGCGCCCACGGAAAGCCGTCCCGTGCCAGCTCGATCGCGTGAGCGGCCAACCGGCCGAGCGGGAACGTCGCCCGAGCGGCGAGGGCCGCATACCCCGCCGGCGCACCCGGGACCCCGACCGACAGCGGCCCGGTGTCGGGGAGGGAGCCGTGGTCACGCACCGCGTCGCCGAGACGCCGCGGCGAGGGACCGATGGCGAGGAGGGCCTCGGGCTCGGCGGCCCCTGGGCCCACTCCGATGGCGACGACGTCACCCGCCAACCCGCACTTCGATGGCAGGAGCACCGTCTCGGCGAGGGCCGCGGCCACCACGGCGTCGTACGCGTTCCCCCCGGCTCGCATGACCTCGGCACCGATCGACGCGGCGATGGGCGCGGCGGCGAGCACGACACCTCGAGCCCCTCGGCCGGTGCACTGGTCGGCAAGCACGGTGACGGCTCCCACGAGGAAGCGCTCTCAGGAGTCGCCGCGACGCTGGGCGACGGCGTCGATCTCGATGCCGGCGTCGCGGGGCAGGCGAGCGACCTGGACCGCCGTCCGCGCCGGGCGGGGCGGATCCCACGTGCGACGCCAGGCGGCGTCGAGATGGGGACGCCACGAGAGATCGGTCAGGAAGACGGTGGCCTTCACGACGTCGTCGAGGTCCGCGCCTGCCTGCCCGAGACGGTCGCCGAGGTTGCGGAGCGCGGCGGCGACCGCCTCCTCGGGCTCGGCGATCAACTCGCCGTCGGGTCCGTAGGGCAGGACCCCTGCACACCACGCCGTCTCGCCCACGACACGCACCAACGAGTAGGGATGGTGATCGTCGTCGTGCGACCTCACGTCCTGCATCTCCGGCTTGTGCATACAGTATACGATCCCAGAGGATCGGGTCCTCGTCAAGATGGCGACCGCCCCGACCAGCTCGACCTCGATCGGCGCCGGAGAGGGTACGCTGCCAGTCGTGACCATCGGGGATGCCCATCGACCGTTGCGGGAGGTGGTCGCCGAGGAGCTCCGTCGCATGATCCTGCGAGGTGAGCTCGAGCCCGGCGAGCGTCTCACCGAAGACCGCCTCGCCGAGCAGCTCGGCGTGTCGCGCAACCCCGTCCGCGAAGCGATCCGGTCGCTCGAGGCCACCGGACTCGTCGAAGTGGTCCCCCGCCGCGGGGCCTACGTCTGCGATCCCGACCCCACCGATGCCCGCAAGCTCCTGCAGGTCCGTGCGGTCCTCGAGGGCTTCGCGGCCGAAACCGTCACCAGGGCCCAGCCGGCCGATCTCGTCGACGAGCTGACCCGCATCATCGACGAGGGGCGCCGAGCGTCGGCGGAGGGCAATCACATCCGGGCCTCCCAACTCCACCGCGACTTCCACCTCGCCATCGAACGCCACACCGACAACCCGTACCTGATGCAGGCGGTCGCGCCGATTCGTGCCCGCACCGAGATGGTGTTCTCGATGCTGCTCGACAGTCGGGGCGGCGTGAGCTGGCAGGAGCACGAGACCGTCCGAGACGCCATCGCCAGCGGCGACCCCGACAAGGCCCGGGAGGCCGTGCTCGAACACATCGATTCGGTCATCAGCGAGTTGGGCAACGTCGCTCCGCTCCAGGTCGCCGCCCCCTGACCGCCGTCGCACGGCCGCACCCGTCACGCCGCGCCGGCCGGTGTTCGTGCTCCTAGAGTCGGCGCGATGAGTGACGCCGACGTCATCGACCTGTGCCTCCTCCTGCTGCGCGCCACCCTCGGCGGGGTGATGCTCGCCCACGGCATCAACCACGTGATCGGCGGCGGGAAGATCACCGGCACCGCCGGCTGGTTCGAGTCGCTCGGCATGCGGCCCGGCATCCTCCACGCCTGGCTGGCGAGCCTCACCGAGATCGGCGCGGGCCTGCTGCTCGTCGTCGGGCTCGGCACCTCGCTCGCCGCCGCCGGCACCCTCGGGGTGCTCCTCGTCGCGTGGATCACGAACCACCGCGGCAACGGGTTCTTCACCTTCCGGCCCGGTGAGGGCTGGGAGTACGTGATGGTCCTGTCCGTCCTGTCCCTCGCCATCGGCGGGCTCGGCGCGGGCACCTGGTCGCTCGACCACGCCCTCGAGCTCGACTGGTTCCACGGAGCGAGCGGCCTCGCCATCACCGCGATCGCCGGCGTCGGCGCCTCGCTGCTCCTGCTCGCCGTCTTCTGGCGTCCGCCCCGCGCCTCCTAGGGTGACCCCGTCGCCCGCCTGGCGACGAGACGAGGGACGAGGGAGGGACACCTGATGCGAGCCGTGGTGTGCAACGAGTTCGGTCCGCTCGACCGGTTGACGATCGAGGAGCGCCCAGACCTCGAGCCGTCGCCGGGTCGGGTCGTCGTCGACGTGCGCGCCGCCGGCGTGAACTTCGTCGACGCCCTCTTCGTACAGGGCGCCTACCAGATCAAGCCGCCGCTCCCCTTCACGCCCGGCAACGAGATCGCCGGTGTCGTGACCGCGGTGGGCGACGGGGTCGAGGGGCTCCGCCCGGGAGACAGGGTGCTCGCGAGCGTCGGTCTCGGCGGCTTCGCGTCCCAGGTGTCGGTCGCCGCGCCCGCCGCGATCCCCATCCCCGCCGGGCTCACCGACGGGCAGGCCGCGGGGTTCGTCCAGAGCTATGCGACGATGCAGTTCGCCTACACCGTGCGGACGACGCTGCGTCCGGGTGAGACGGTGCTGGTGCTCGGAGCCGGGGGAGGTGTCGGCCTCGCCGCGGTCGATCTCGCCCGCCACCACGGCGCCACGGTCATCGCCGCGGCGTCATCGGAAGCGAAGCTCGCGGCCGCCCGCGACGCGGGGGCCACTCACACGATCGACTACGAGACCACCGACGACCTCAAGACCGCGGTGCGCGAGCTGTCCGACGGCGGCGTCGACCTCGTCGTCGACCCCGTCGGCGGGCGCTTCGCCGAGCCCGCGTTACGGGCGCTCGGCTGGCTCGGCCGCTACCTCGTGATCGGGTTCGCCGGGGGCGACATCCCCCGCCTGCCCGTCAACCAGGTACTGCTGAACAACCGCACGCTGGTGGGCGTCGACTGGGGCGCCTGGACGATGCGCGACCCCGACGCGAACCGCCGGCTCGTCCTCGACCTGGTCGAGCTCGCGGGCGCGGGCGCGATCCGGCCCACCGAGCCCACGGCCTACCCGCTCGACGACGTGGTGACCGCCCTCACCGACCTCCAGGAGCGTCGCGTGGGCGGCAAGGTGGTGCTGGTGCCGTAGCGCGAGCTACTCGACGACCTCGCTCGTCTGCATCACCGGGTTGATCGTCGTGTAGTTCGCGACGTCGGCGATGATCGCGCCCATCCCCTCGCCCGACATCGCCGCCTGCATGGCCTCGAGCGACTCGAACCGCACGTGGACCGCCGCCTCGTAGGGACCGTTGAGGCCCTTGTCGATCTCGGCTGCGCTCGCGTCGAGCCCCCACGTGCGCAAACAGAGCGGCACGTGGTTGTCGCGGTAGTAGTCGTGGTCGAAGGTGGCACCCTCGGTCTTCGGGTACAGCACGCTCAGCCTGATCATCGGTCCCTCCTCGGTCTCGAGCGGGCACAGTCTGGCAGGCCTCCGCGCACCGCGCCCGCCACCGGCGAACCGGTGGCGCGAACGCGGCGAATCCCCGCGATCGCGCCAGCGGTTCGGGAAGCCTGGCGAACCGGTGGCGCGAACGCGCAGGATCGCCGTCAGTCGCGCCAGGAGGTCGTCAGTAGTGCCAGGGGAAGGCCGACCAGTCGGGGTCGCGCTTCTCGAGGAACGCGTCGCGGCCCTCGGCGGCCTCTTCGGTCATGTACGCGAGCCGGGTGGCCTCGCCGGCGAACACCTGCTGGCCGACCAGGCCGTCGTCGATCAGGTTGAACGCGAACTTCAGCATCCGCTGGGCCTGCGGGCTCTTGCCGTTGATCGTGCGGGCCCACTCGAGCGCCACCGCCTCGAGCTCGGCGTGGGGCACCACAGCGTTCACCATGCCCATGCGGTGGGCGTCGGCCGCCGAGTACTCGTCGCCGAGGAAGAAGATCTCGCGGGCGAACTTCTGCCCGACCTGGCGGGCGAGGTAGGCCGATCCGAAGCCGCCGTCGAAGCTCGCGACGTCGGCGTCGGTCTGCTTGAAGCGGGCGTGCTCGGCGCTCGCCAGGGTCAGATCGCAGACGACGTGGAGGCTGTGGCCCCCGCCCGCCGCCCAACCCGGCACCACGCAGATGACGACCTTCGGCATGAAGCGGATGAGCCGCTGCACCTCGAGGATGTGCAGCCTGCCCGCCGCCGCCCGGTTCGTGCTGGGGTCGTCGCCCTGGTACTCGTAGCCGGCCTTGCCGCGTACCCGCTGGTCGCCACCCGAGCAGAACGCCCAGCCGCCGTCCTTCGGCGAGGGGCCGTTGCCGGTGAGCAGCACGCACCCGACGTCGGCGCTCTGCCGGGCGTGGTCGAGGGCCGTGTAGAGCTCGTCGACGGTGTGGGGCCGGAACGCGTTGCGGACCTCCGGCCGGTCGAACGCGACGCGCACAGTGCCGTGGTCGTTCGCCCGGTGGTAGGTGATGTCGGTGAACTCGAAGCCGGGGACCTCGGTCCAGGCCGTGGGGTCGAAGATCTCGGAGACCATCGGGCCATGATCGCACTGGTGTCCCGTCGGGGTCAGACCGGACGGCGCTGGCAGCGGGGGCACCAATAGGTGGAGCGGGCCTGCTCGCCCCACCGGGCCATGCGGATCGGAGTGCCGCACCGCCGGCACGGGCGCCGGGCCTTGCGGTAGACGGCGAGGCCGCCGGGCACCGTCGTGCGTCGCACCGTGTCGAGGTTCGCTCGGAGGAGCCGGGCCGCGGTCTCGACGAGGCGGCGGCGTAAGTCGTCGGGCACCGCGTCGATCGGCGTCCGCGGGTCGAGACCCTCCGCCCACAGCACCTCGCTCTTGTAGACGTTGCCGATGCCGGCCGCGACCCGCTGGTCGAGGAGCACCTCGGCGATGGTCGTCCCCGGCTCGGGGATGCGGGCCATGCGGTCGAGCACCTCGTCGAGGTCGGCGTCGGGCCGGCAGAGGTCCGGACCGAGGTGGTCGACCGCATCGGTACCGCCGACCGTCGTGCGCACCACCGGGGCGCTGAAGCACACCGCCTCGTGGGTGGCGGTGGTGAGGACGACCCGGGCGAGGT
>CAZAVX010000135.1:0-5686 GCA_964488835.1 uncultured Iamiaceae bacterium
ACAGGTGGACGAAGATCCGCCCATGGGCTCGAGGCCGGGCGGAACGAGCGGTCGTGGGTCAGGCGGAGACGCCGGGCCAGTCGGCGAAGGCGAGGCCGGTGATGCGCTCGTAGGCCTCGACATAGCGCGCCCGGGTGGCGGCGACGACGTCGGCGGGCAGCGCGGGCGGAGGCGGACGCTTGTCCCAATCGAGGGTGTCGAGCCAGTCGCGCAGGGGCTGCTTGTCGAACGAGGGCGGGGTGGTGCCGACCTGCCAGCCGTCGGCCGGCCAGAACCTCGACGAGTCGGGGGTGAGCACCTCGTCGGCGACCACCAGACGGCCGTCGACCAGGCCCAGCTCGAACTTGGTGTCGGCGACGATGACCCCGCGAGCCGCGGCGCGCTCGGCGGCCGCCTCGTACCACGACAGCGAGATACGGCGGGCCTCCTCGGCCAGCTCGGCGCCGACGAGCTCGACGGCACGGTCCCAGCTGACGTTCTCGTCGTGCTCACCGACCTCGGCCTTGATGGCCGGGGTGAACATCGGCTCGGGCAGGCGCTCGGACTCCTGGAGGCCGGCGGGGGCCGGCATGCCGTGGACGGTGCCGTCCTCGCGGTACTCCTTCCACGCCGAGCCCGAGAGGTAGCCGCGCACGATGCACTCGATCGGCAGCATCTCGGCGCGCCGACACAGCATCGACCGGCCGGCCAGCTCGGGGTGGCGGGCCCCTTCGGGGAAGTCGGCCGGGTCGATCGAGAGCACGTGGTTCGGGGCGAGGTGCCCGAGCTGGTCGAACCAGAACACCGACATGGCGGTGAGCACCCGCCCCTTGTCGGGGATGGGCTCGCGCATCACGACGTCGAACGCGGAGATGCGGTCGGAGGCGACGAGCAGGAGGCGGTCGTCGCCCGCGTCGTAGAGGGTGCGGACCTTGCCCTCGTGCACGACGGGCAGGTCGACCGGTGGGGACGTGTCGGTGCGGGTCACAGGATCGGCGCCGGCCGGTAGGCGGCCGCCTCGGGGTGGAGGGCCGCGAGCTCGCCGGCGCGGGCGACGATGGCGTCGACCTGTGCGCCGGCGCTGCCGGTGAACGACATGGGGTCGGCGACGAGCTTCGCGACGACGTCGGGTCCGAGGCGGAGGCGTTCGTCGGCGCCGAGTCGGTCGAGCAGGTCGACGGCCTCGGTGGGCCGCTCACGCCGGTCGAGTGCGGCGGCCACGGCGTGCTCCTTGATGATCTCGTGGGCCTGCTCGCGCCCGACGCCGGCGTCGACCGCGGCCATCAGCACGCGGGTGGTGGCGAGGAACGGCAGGTTCCGGGCGAGCTCGGCCTCGATGACCGCCGGGTAGGCGCCGAAGTCGTCGAGCACGGTGAGGAAGGTCTCGAAGAGCCCGTCGAGTGCGAAGAACGCGTCGGGCAGCATGACCCGGCGCACGACCGAGCACGACACGTCGCCCTCGTTCCATTGGTCGCCGGCGAGCCCGGTGGCCATCGTGAGATAGCCCGAGAGGACGACGGCGAGCCCGTTGACCCGTTCGGAGGAACGGGTGTTCATCTTGTGGGGCATGGCCGAGGAGCCGACTTGACCCTCGGCGAACCCCTCGGTGACGAGGTCGTGGCCCGCCATCAGGCGCAGCGAGGTGGCGAAGCTCGACGGGCCGCTGGCCGCCTGGACGAGCGCGGCGACGACGTCGAGGTCGAGCGACCGCGGGTACACCTGGCCGACGGCGGTGAGCACTCGGGCGAAACCGAGGTGCTCGGCCACACGGGCTTCGAGCTGGTCGACCGCGACCGGATCGCCGAGCACGTCGAGCTGGTCCTGCTGGGTGCCGACGGGGCCCTTGATGCCCCGCAGGGGGTAGCGCGCGAGGAGATCGCTGACGCGGTCGAGGGCGAGCAGCACCTCCTCGGCCGCGTTGGCGAAACGCTTGCCGAGGGTGGTGGCCTGGGCGGGCACGTTGTGGCTGCGTCCGGTGATGACGGTGTCGCGGTGCTCGTGGGCGCGCTCGGCGAGGCGCACGACGGTGGTGACGAGCCGGTCGCGCACGACCTCGAGCGAGCGGCGCACCTGGAGTTGTTCGACGTTCTCGGTGAGGTCGCGGGAGGTCATGCCGCGGTGGATGAGCTCGTAGCCGGCGAGGGCGCAGAACTCCTCGATGCGCGCCTTCACGTCGTGCTTGGTGACCTCGTCGCGGCGACGGATCGACTCGAGGTCGACCTGGTCGACGACGGCTTCGTAGGCGGCGATGGCCTCCTCGGGCACGTCGACACCGAGGTCGCGCTGGGCGCGGAGCACCGCGATCCACAGCCGCCGCTCGAGGACGACCTTGTGCTCGGGTGACCAGATGTCCCGCATCTGCTGCGACGCGTACCGGTTGGCGAGCACGTTCGGGATCACGGGCGAGTCCTCCGGGATCAGGCTACTCCAGCGATCGGGAGGCCAGTGACGGGGACAGGCGGCACGAAAAAGGTCATTCGACCTATCAAGTGCGCCCCTGTGGCCGTCGAGACGTACAGAAGGAGAGCATTCCGTCGGCCGGGCGGAGTGCAGCCCCCCGAGGACCCGAGGTTGTCATGGAAGGCCGTTGTGAGAAGCACCCGTTCGAGCGGATGGAGCGGAACTGCCGCACCTGTGGCGGCGAGTTCTGCGCCGACTGCCTGGTGTACTCCTACGGTCCGAAGAAGCCGCCGTACTGTGTGAACTGCGCGCTGTCGGCCGCCGGCGTCCGCTCGACCGCCGCTCGCCCCCAGATCCGCAGCAAGCGCGACATCCGTCGTGAGATGCGCGAGGCCAAGCGGCGGGCGAAGGTCGCCGCCAAGACCCGCGTCGAGGTCGACGCCTCGGTGCTGCTCCAGGCGCAGCCGGTCGGCGCGCCGCCGGTGGGTCCGGGCGCCGAGCTGCAGTTCGAGTTCACGATCAGCGACGACGGCCAGATCGTCCGCGACGGCGTCGTCGAGGAGCCGGCTCCCGAGCCCGCGCCGGTGTACGAGCCGGAGGCGGAGACGGTGCCGGCGGCGAAGTCGATCTTCGACTACTGACCCGCGGCTGACGCCTCGGTCGCCGCGAGCGCGATGTCGCGGCGGGCGTGCTTTCCCGGCCACGCGATGGCGTCGACGGCTCGATAGGCCCGCTCGCGCGCCTCGGCGAGGGTGGGCGCCATGCCCGTGACCGACACGACGCGGCCACCTGCGGTGACGAGCCGCCCGGCCTCGTCGCGGGCGACGCCGGCGCCGAAGATCGTCACGCCCTCCACCGCTGCCGCCTCGTCGAGTCCGTCGATGAGGTCGCCGGTGCGCGGGGCCTCGGGGTAACCCTCGACGGCAGCGACGACGGTGACCGCGGCGTCGTCGACCGCGGTGGGCTCGGTGGCGATCGAGCCGACTGCCGCCTCGGCGAGCAGGGCGGTGAGGTCGCCGGCGAAGCGGGGCAACACCACCTGGGCCTCGGGGTCGCCGAAGCGGACGTTGTACTCGACGAGCTTGGGACCCTCGGGGGTGAGCATGAGCCCCGCGTAGAGCACGCCGCGGTAGTCGATGCCGCGGCGACGCAGCTCGTGGAGCGTCGGGTCGACGAAGCGGTCCATGACGACGCCGACGAGCTCGTCGTCGGCGACCGGCACCGGGGAGTACGCGCCCATGCCGCCGGTGTTGGGGCCACGGTCGTCGTCGAAGACCCGCTTGAAGTCCTGGGCGGGGGCGAGGGGGACGGCGCGGGTGCCGTCGCACACGGCGAGCAACGACAGCTCGGGGCCGGTCATGCCCTCCTCGATGACAACGGTGCGTCCGGCGTCGCCGAAGCGCTGGCCGGAGAGGTACTCGGCGACCGCCTCGGAGGCCTCGGCCCGGGAGGCGGTGACGAGCACCCCCTTGCCCGCGGCCAGCCCGTCGGTCTTGATGACGTAGAGATCGCCGAGGGAGTCGAGGAACGCCTCGGCCGAGGCCTGGTCGGTGAAGGTGCCGTGGCGGGCGGTGGGGACGTCGGCGGAGGCGACGAGCTCCTTCATCCACGCCTTGGAGCCCTCGAGGCGCGCGCCGTCGGCGCCGGGGCCGAACACGAGCCGCCCCTTGGCGCGGAGGCGGTCGGCGAGGCCGTCGACGAGCGGTGCCTCCGGACCGACGACGTAGAGCTCGGCGTCGATCTCCTCGGCCGGCTGGTTCGTGGAGCCCGGGATGAGTTGGTTGCCGGGGGTGACGACCACCTCGGCGGTGCGGCCGAGCACCACCGCGAGGGCGTGCTCGCGCGCGCCGCTACCGACGACACAGACCTTCATCGAATCGCCCGCCTCATGCAGCGAAGTGGATGAACTGCTCGCGGCCGGGGCCTACGCCGACGAGGCTGATGGGCACGCCCACCTGCGCCTCGAGGAAGTCGAGGTAGTCGCGCGCCTCGGGCGGGAGTTGGTGCCGCTCGGTGGCGCCGCTGATGTCGACGTCCCACCCGGGCAGCTCCTCGTAGATGGGCGTGACCTTGTGGAGCACCGACTGGTGGTACGGCATCTGCTCGATGCGCTCGCCCTCGTAGTCGTAGGCGACGCACACCTTGAGCGGCCCGAGCCCGCCGAGGATGTCGAGCTTGGTGATGGCGAGCTCGGACATCGAGTTGAGGCGGACGGCGTGGCGGAGCATCACCGCGTCGAACCAGCCGGGCCGGCGGCGACGCTTGGTGTTGACGCCGTACTCGTGGCCCTTGTCGACGATGGTGTCGCCGAGCTCGTCGAGCAGCTCGGTGGGGAACGGACCCGAACCGACCCGGGTGACGTAGGCCTTGGCGATGCCGATGACCCGGTCGATGTGGCGGGGGCCGATGCCCGCGCCGGTGCACGCGCCGCCCGCCACCGGGTTCGACGAGGTGACGTAGGGGTACGTGCCGTGGTCGAGGTCGAGGAACGTGGCCTGGGCACCCTCGAGGAGGATGTGCTCGCCCCGCTCGAGGGCCTCGTGGACGAGGCCGACGCTGTCGGCGATGTGCGGCTCGAGCCGTGGGAGGTAGACCTCGAGGTAGTCGTGGGCGATCTGCTCGGCGTCGACGGGAAGGCGGTTGAACACCTTGGCGAGGACGGCGTTCTTCTCCTTCAGCACCGCGTCGAGCTTCTCGCGGAAGATCTTCTTGTCGAGCAGGTCTTGGACGCGGATGCCGACGCGGGTGGCCTTGTCGGCGTAGGCGGGGCCGATGCCGCGCTTGGTGGTGCCGAGCTTGTTGCGGCCGAGGCGCCGCTCGCTGAGGGCGTCGATCTCCTGGTGGTACGGGAGGATGAGATGGGCGTTGCCGCTCAGCTTGAGGCGTGACGTGTCGACGCCCTTGACCTCGAGGGTGTCCATCTCGGCGATGAGCACCTTGGGGTCGACGACGACTCCGTTGCCGATGACGGGGATGATGTGGTCGTAGAGGACGCCGCTGGGGACGATCTGGAGGGCGAAGCTCTCACCGTCGACGACGATGGTGTGCCCCGCGTTGTGGCCGCCCTGGTAGCGGACGACCATCGACATCTCCTTGGCAACGAGGTCGGTGAACTTCCCCTTGCCTTCGTCGCCCCATTGGGCCCCGACGACGACGGTGGCTGGCACGCGCGTCTCACTTTCCACAGCCGGGTGTGACGTCACATGCTATCCGCTGGCCCGGCGCGCCTTCGAACCCTCGGCTCACCCGGCCCATCTCGCGCAACTGGTGGCGCGATCGCGGGACTTCGCCGCGTTCGCGCCACCAG
>CAZAVX010000136.1:0-5589 GCA_964488835.1 uncultured Iamiaceae bacterium
ACCGGAGTCGGCTCGGAGGGAACTGCTGCCACCGGCTCGGTGGGCGGCGGCTCGATGTCGACGACCGGCGCTGGCTCGGCCTGCGGCTCGACGGGCTCGTCGAGTGGTCCGGGCTCGGCGGGCGGCACGGTCTCGTCGGCGATCGCGGCGACGACCGCGTCGTCGGCAGTCGAGTCGCCCGCGCGCTGCGCGGCGACGAGTGCGGCGCCGAGGGCGATGCCGTGCTTGGGGTGGGCGTCGACGGCGACCGGCCGCCCGAGCTCGGCGCCCACCATCTGGGCGACGAGGGGGATGCGCGACGAGCCGCCGACGAGGAGGATGGCGTCGACCTGGTCGGGCTCGACCCCGGCCGAGCGCAACGCCCTCGCCATGGTGGTGATGGTGTCGGTGAGCGCCGGTCGCATCATCTGCTCGAGCTCGGCCCGGGTGAGGCGCACCTCGGTCTGGAGATTGGGGAGCAGCACGGGGATCGACACGTCGGTGTCGGACGACAGCGCCTCCTTCGCCTCGACGCACTCCTGGCGGAGGCGGGCCACGGCGGCGAGCGCGGTGGGATCGTCGGGATCGAGCTCGGTGACGACCCCGTCGGTGGCGGCCACGACGTGCTGGAACACCGCCTCGTCGAAGTCGACCCCGCCGAGACGCTCGATGCCCTGCGGGTCGCCGAGCACCTCCCAGCCGGTCTCGGTCTTGCGGAGCACCGCGGCGTCGAAGGTGCCGCCGCCGAGGTCGTAGGTGGCGACGACCGCGCCCGGCTCGACCCGCTCCTGGGAGGCGTAATGGATGGCGGCCGCCTCGGGTTCGGTGATGGTGACGACGCCGTCGAGGTCGGCGCGGGCGATGGCCTGCTGGAGCAGGTCCTGCTTGTAGGAGCCCCAGTTGGCGGGGTGGGAGATCGCGATGCTCGCTGGCGGTCCACCCTCGAGTTCGGTCACCTTGTCGACGACCCAGCGGAGGAGCTTGGCCATGAGGGCGTCGGCGGAATAGGGGACGCCGCCGACGATGATCGGGGTGGGGTCGCCGATGCGCCGCTTGAACTCGCGGGCCACGCGTTGAGGTTCGGTGACGGCCCGACGGGCCGCGGCCTCGCCGGTGAGTACCTCCTCGTCGTCGCGGAGGAGGACGACCGACGGGACGACAGGCGCCCGGTTCCCGAGGTTCACGATCGACACCGTGCCGTCCCTGTTGACGGCCGCGGCGGTGTAGGTGGTTCCGAGATCGATACCGAGGTGGTAGCTCAACGTCCCTCCTGTGCGGCCACGAGCGTACTGTGCCGTCCGGGGCGGTTCGGCGTTCCCCCGGTCGGCCCCTGCCCGCGCCCCGCTTCCTACACTTGCCACCATGCAGTCGGGCACGGGCGACGAGACCCTCGCGGTCCGCATCATCGATCTCGCCATCGCCGCGAGTCGCGCCTATGGCCGCGACGACCTCGTCGGCCGCCTCGAGCGGCGTCGCGAGGTGGCCGCCGACCCCGGTGTCACCGTCGTCGTGCTCGGCGAGTTCAAGCAGGGGAAGAGCACGCTCGTCAACGCCATGCTCGGCATCGAGCACTGCCCCGTCGACGACGACATCGCCACCGTCGTCCCCACGCTCATCCGCCACGGCGGCGACGACCACGCCCTCGTCCGCTTCGCCCCCGACGACGACCATCCCGGCATCGACACCGAAGACCTGCCCTTCGACGAGGTGCCGGCGGCCATCACCGGTGGCGCCGCGCACGAGCGTCCGGTGCAGTCGGTGGAGATCGCCGTGCCCCGTCGCCTCCTCGCCGACGGCCTCGCGCTCGTCGACACGCCGGGCGTCGGAGGACTGGTCAGCGCGCACGGGGCCGCGGCCATGGGTGCGATCACCCGGGCCCGTGCCGTCCTGTTCGTCACCGACGCGTCCCAGGAGCTCACCGCCCCCGAGCTCCAGGCGCTCCAGCGGGCTCGCGAGCTGTGTCCCGACCTGGCGGTGGTCCTCACCAAGACCGACCTGTACCCGCACTGGCGGCGCATCGCCGAGCTGAACCGCGAGCACCTCGCCCGGGTGGGCCTCGACCCGCCGATGTTCGCGGTGTCGTCGGTGGTCCGACAGCGGGCGATCGCCACCGGCAGCACCGACCTCAACCTCGAGTCCGGCTTCCCCGCCCTCCTCGACTGGCTGCGCGGCGAGGTGCTCGCCGATGCGGAGCGGTCCCTCGCCCGCGCCGCGGCCCGGGAGGTCGACGAGGTGGCCGCTCAGCTCGCCGCCCAGTTCGAGGGGGAGCTGCGCGTGCTCGACGCCCCCGACGCCGCCTCCGGGGTGCTCGAGGAGCTCGCCGAGGCCCGCCGGCGCGCCGAGGCGCTCGACTCCGGTGTCGCCCGCTGGCAGACGGCGCTCGCCGACGGGACGGCCGACCTGACCGCCGACATCGACCACGACCTGCGCGGCCGCTTCCGGCACATCATGGCCGAGGCCGACGAGCGGCTCGAGGCCGCCGACCCGATCGAGATCTGGGACGAGTTCGAACCCTGGTTGCGTCAACTCGTGGCCGAGGAGGTCGCCGCCAACCATGCGATGCTCGTCGAGCGGGCCACATCCCTCGCCGAGGAGATCGCCGACCTCTTCGCCGCGGAGGCCGACCCGGGCGCGTTCGCGACGCTCGGCGGACCGTCGGCGCGCCTCGACGACATCGGCATCGACCTCGAGCTCCACGCGTCGAAGTCCTCGCTGCTCGACGCCGGCCTCGGCGTGCTCCGCGGTGGCTACGGCGGCATGCTGATGTTCGGCATGCTCGCCTCGATGGTCGGCATCACCCTCGTCGCCCCGGTCAGCGTCGCGATCGGCCTCGCGATGGGCCGCAAGCAACAGCGCGAAGAGCAGCGCCGCCAGCTCCAGCAGCGACGCCAGGCGGCGAAGCAGACCTACCGGAGCTACGTCGACGAGGTGAGCTTCGTCGTGTCGAAGCAGAGTCGCGACACGCTCCGCCAGCTCCATCGCGAGCTGCGCGACGGATGGAGCGAGCGGGCGAGGGAGCTGCAACGATCGGCCCGCCAGGCGCTCGCCGCGGCCGAGGAGGCCTCCCGCTCGGCCAGCGCCGGACGGGAGGCCCGTCGCGCCGATCTCCGTGCCGAGCTCGAGCGCATCGACGCGCTGCGACGCGAAGCACGGGCCCTGCTCACCGACGAGGCGGCCACACGATGAGCCTCGCCGACGAGGTCCGGGCCCTCGCGGCCGAGGTGGTGGGGCGTCTCGGCGAGCACCCGCTCGCCGCCGAGCTGCGCGCCGGCATCGACCGGCTCGACCAGCCCCTCCGGGTGGCCATCGCCGGGAAGGTGAAGGCCGGCAAGTCGACGCTCCTCAACGCGCTCGTCGGCGAGGAGCTCGCGCCCACCGACGCGGGCGAGTGCACCCGGATCATCACCTGGTACCGCGACGGGCTCACCTACCGGGTCGTCCTCCACCCCGTCGACGGCGCTCCGCGCCAGGCCCGCTTCACCCGCGACGGAGGCGCCATCGAGGTCGACCTCGACGGTCTCGATGCCGCCGAGGTGTCGCACCTCGACGTCGAGTGGCCGTCGTCGCGCCTGCGGGAGATGACCCTCATCGACACGCCCGGCATCGAGTCGCTCTCCACCGACGTCTCCCAGCGCACCGTCGAGTTCCTGACCCCCGAGGACGAGCGCGCCACCGATGCCGACGCCGTCGTCTACCTCCTGCGTCACACGCACGCGAGCGACGTCCGGTTCCTCGAGGCCTTCCACGACGACGAAGTCGGACACCCGTCGCCGGTCAACGCCATCGGCATCCTCGCTCGCGCCGACGAGGTGGGGGCGTGTCGTCCCGACGCGATGGAATCGGCGGCCCGCATCGCCGCCCGCTACCGCGACGACCCCAAGCTGCGGCGTCTCGTGCAGACCGTCGTGCCCGTCGCTGGGCTCGTGGCCGTCGCGGGCGCCACGCTCTCGGAGGCCGAGTACCGGGCGCTCACCCGTCTCGCAGAGCTCCCCGACGAGCGCCGCGACGACCTCGTCCTCACCGTCGACCGCTTCGTCGCCGACGACCCCACCCTCCCCGTCACCGCCGTCGAGCGGGAAGACCTCCTCGGCCGTCTCGGCCTGTTCGGGATCCGCCACGCGCTCACCGCCCTCGCCTCCGGGGCGGCGACCACGAGCCAGGAGCTGGCTCGGTCGCTCCTCGCCGTGTCGGGCATCGACGAGCTGCGCCGCACGCTGCTCACCCGCTTCGGTGAGCGTGCCGACGTGCTGAAGGCCCGCTCGCTGCTCGGTCTGCTCGACGCCCGTCGTGGTGAGCTGCCCGCCGAGCTCGCCGCCCACGTCGACGCCGAACTCGAACGCCTCACCGCCTCGGCCCACGAGCTCACCGAGATCCGTCTCCTCGACGCGGTGCGCAGCGGCGACCTCCGGCTGCGGGCCGCCGAACGGGAGGAGGCCGAGCGTCTCGCGTCGGGCGCGACGGCCGCTGACCGGCTGGGTCTCGAGCCCGACGCCGAACCGCCTGCGATACTCGCCGCGGCCTACGACGCGCTCGGACGCTGGCAGGCGCGAGCCGAGAACCCCATGTCGGATCGCGCGGTGCAGGAGGTCGCCCGCGCCCTCGTCCGCACCTGCGAACGCCTCGTCGCCGGCCTCGCCGAGGGCGCCGACCGCTGAGCCGCCGGTCGTCGAGTCCCGACCGGTCCCCCGGCAGCGACGAACCCCGAGCCCTACACTCGGCCCACGACCGACGAGACACCCCAGGCGGGTGTGGGAACGGAGGGCGAGATGTCGTGGTTGTGGGCGGCTGCGGAGCAGGCCGCGTCGGGCGACTTCGAAGGGGCGTGGAACACCGCCTCGGAGGGAGCCCAGGAGACTGCCGAGGAGATCACCGGGGCCGTCGGCGCCGCCATCGACGAGGCCGCCGAGGCGGTCGGGCTCGGGGGAGGGTCGTCGTCGGGCGCGAAGTCGGGCGGCTCTGACGGCGGGATCGTCGGCCGCATCTTCGGTGCGCTCGACGATGCGTCGGGCGGCCATCTCTCCGAGGCGGTGTACCAGTGGGGCACCGCAGTGGGCGCCGCCGCGGAGGGCGACTTCGCCGGCGCGATCGAGCACGGTTCGAACGCGGCGGGGAGTGCGTTCGCCGCGGCGGGGACGGCGGCGAACTCGACGGGGTTGACGCCGGGCCATCTCGCGGAGGCCGCCGGGCGGACCTACGACGAGGCGATGGACTCGGTGGAGAAAGTGGTCACCGTGACGGGCGACGCGGTGGCGAGGGGTGCCGATGCGCTCGACGAGGCGACCGGCCGTGTCGTCAGCGGCCACATCGAGTCGACCTACGAGACGCTCGACGAGGCGTCGGGCGGGAAGCTGAGCGAGACGATCGATCACGCGCGTGAGGCGACCAAGGCGGTGTTCGAGCGCGACGTCGAAGGTGTGATCGAGCACGGTGCGGACGCGGCGGGGAGTGCGTTCGCGGGGGCGGCGACGGCGGTGAACTCGACGGGGTTGACGCCGGGTCATCTCGCGGAGGCCGCGGGGCGGACCTACGACGAGGCGATGGAGTCGGTGGAGAAGGTGGTCACCGTGACGGGCGACGCGGTGGCGAGGGGTGCCGATGCGCTCGACGAGG
>CAZAVX010000137.1:0-5574 GCA_964488835.1 uncultured Iamiaceae bacterium
GCGAAGATCGAGCGCATGCACGTGACCGCCAGGGCCGACTACGCGGTGCGAGCCGCGCTCGCCTTGGCGCGCGCCCACCCCGAACCGGTGAAGGGCGAACAGCTCGCGGCCGACCACGACCTGCCGCTCAACTTCACCGAGCGCATCCTCTCCGAGCTGCGCCGTGCCGGCTACGTCGCGAGCCGGCGCGGCGGCGACGGCGGCTACCGCCTCGCGGCCGAGCCCGATCGGATCAGCATCGCCGACCTCGTGCGCGCCGTCGACGGCCCGATGGCCGACGTGCGCGGGATCCCGCCCGACGAGCTCGAATACCCCGAGGGGGCCGAGAGCCTCCAACGGGTGTGGGTCGCGCTGCGCGCCAACCTGCGGGCGGTGCTCGAGTCGGTCACGCTCGCCGACCTGGTGGCGGGGAGGCTGCCCGACCACGTCGAGGCCTTGGCCGCCGACCCCGACGCCTGGGCGCGCCGAGTCGGCCCGGTCTGAGCGACCGAGGCCGACTCGGGAACGAGACCTGCCGGAACCGAAGGGTCAGGCGGAGGCGGGCTTGATGGCGACCGCGGTGCCGCGGGCCAGGGCGCGCTGGCGGCGGATGCGACGCCGCTCGCGCTCGCTCATCCCGCCCCAGATGCCGAACTTCTCGCCGTTCGCGAGGGCGTACTCGAGGCAGTCGACCCGCACGACACAGCCCCGGCAGACCTCCTTGGCCTCACGGGTGGACGCGCCACGCTCGGGGAAGAACAGGTCGGGATCGACCCCGAGGCAGTTCGCGTAATCCTGCCAACCCTTGTCGTCTGGCTCGTCGACGCTGTGCTCTCGCATGTTGTCGACCTCCTCCGGATCGTTCGGCCGTGAAGCCGTGGTGTGTCTGGTCCACCACCCGCTGTTCACCCAGTTCCCCCTCGAGCTGGGCGCTGCCCATACCACAGGCGTAATTACAACGGTGTGATCATCCCGCGTTCCGCCCGAAAACGCAACCCCGACACCGAGATGACGGGCCGTTCGGCCCAGGCGCGCGGCGCCCAGGACTCCGGCGCCGCGGGCTCACCCGGCCCCGACCGGACCCAGCGTCGCGGCGATCAGCTCCGCGAGCGCACGCCGTCCCTCGCGGGTGAGGTGCATCCCGTCCGACGCGAGCGTCGGGTCGGCCGCGACCATCGGTGCCCAGTCGGCGACCCGCATGTTGGGCCAGCGCGTCGCGGCCTCGCGGATCGACGCGTTGATCCGATCGCGACCGGGATTCACCTCGGGAACCGTCACCCACACGACCCGCGGCACGAACCACAGGAGCGCCATCACCTCCTCGACCTGGCTCGCGTAGTCGCCCCGCTCCCCCTCGATGTAGTTGTTGCCGAGGCAGATCACGACCGCCTCGCCGATCTCGTCCCGCCGCTCCTCGAGCAGCTCGACCGCCTGGGCCAGGCGACGGTTCGGCACCGCGTCGTAGGTGACGAGCCAGTCCGGCACCGCCTCGGGGATCGACCGCGCCGTCCCCATCAACACCGAGTCCCCCACCACCATCACGCTGTTGCGACCCGGGGGACCGGCCGGGTCGGGCACGGGCGGCGGCGGGTCGACACCGAGCTCGACGGGCGGGGTGGTGGTGGTCGGCAGGAGCGGCAGGGGTTCGGCCTCGAAGAACGGAGGATCCTCGGAGATCGACGACGGCGGCACCGTCGAGGTGCTCACCGCCTCGTCGTCACCGTCGGCGGGGCCGCCACCGCACGCCGGAGCGGCGAGCGCGACGGCGACCACCACCGCGAGGACGGGTCGGGAACGGGTGTGGCCTCGGGAGCGGGCGCTCACCGGGTCGGCCTCCGGGATCAGGCCCGGGCGCTCCGTCCCCGCATCATCTGCTTCTTCTGCTCGATGAAGTCGACGAGCACGTAGTCGCCCAGGTTCTCGGGCGTGGTGAAGAACGCCCGGCCCCGGTTGAGCTCGGTGAGCCGCTCGATGAAGTGCTGGAGGTAGCTGTTCGCGTCGAGCATGAACGTGTTGATCCGGATGCCCTCGCGCGTGCAGCGTCGCACCTCCTGGAGCGTCGCATCGACGGTCTCCTGCACCGGTGGATAGCTGAAGAACGGCTCGCCGTTCGGGAGGATGTGGGCGGTGGGCTCGCCGTCGGTGATCATGATGATCTGCTTGGTGCCGCTCTGACGGGCCAGCATCTTGCGGCTCAAGGCGAAGCCGTGCTGCATGTTCGTGCCGTAGACGAAGTCCCACGACACCTCGGGCAGCTGGTCGGCGGTGAGCTCGCGGGCCACCTCGGAGAAGCCCACGATGCCCATGAAGTCGCGGGGGAACTGGCTGGTGATGAGCGAGTGCAGCGCCATCGCGACCTTCTTCGCGGGGAGGAAGTTGTCGCGCATCGGCATCGAGAGCGACAGGTCGAGCATCAGCACCGTGGACGAACGGACGAGGTGCTCGGTGCGCTCGACCTCGAAGTCCTCGGGTGAGAGGCGGACGGGTGTGCCCCCGCCGGTGCGCTGGATGGCGTTGCGCACCGTGCGCTCGATGTGGAGGTTGAACGCGTCGCCGAACTCGTAGGGCTTGGTGTCGTAGTCGCGCTCGTGGCCCGCCCCGGTGCGCTCGAGCTGGTGCTTGCCCACCTTGTCGTGCGCGAGCTTCCGGAACAGGTCGTTGAGGGCGTTCTGGCCGAGCCGGCGGATGGCGCGGGGCGTGAGCTCGAAGCTGCCGTCCTTGTTGTTGATGAGGCCGGCGTCCTCGAGCATCTTCGCCATCTGGGCCATGCGGTCGAGGCTCTTCGCCGCGTCGTCGCCGAGCAGCTCGCGGGCCCGGTCGATGTCGACCTCGGCGAGCGCGCCGGGGTTGGTGGCGCCGCGCAGGAGGTTCTCGAGCTGGTCGATGTCGCCGAGCTCCTCCATCATCGCGGCGGCCTCGGCGAAGCCGAGCGGGTCCTGGCCACGGAAGTCGAAGCTGCGGTTCCACCCCATGTTCGGGAACGCGTTCTGGAGGTGGCGGGAGAGCTGGTCGGCCTGGAAGGCGAGGTCCATGTCCTGGAGCAGCTGCTCGGACAGCCCCTGGAGCTGGGCGCGCTGCTCGGGGGTCATCGAGTTGAGCATCGCCTGCATGTTCGCCATGCGTTGGGCCATCACCTCGAGCAGCTCGTCGAGGGTCTGGGGGTTCTCGGGGAAGAAGTCGCCGAAGCGGTCCATGAACCCTTCGAAGTCGGGCTCCTCGCCGCGCTCGCGCTGCTCGAGCATGTGGTTGAGCTCGGACATCATGTCCTTGAGCCGCGCCATGTCCTCGGGGGTCATGTTCTGGACGGCCCCCGCCATCTGGTTCACGTACTGCTGCATGAGCTGCTGGCGCAGCTGGTCGAGCAGCTCCTCGAACTTCTGCTGGGCCTCGGCGGAGGTGAAGTCGTACTCCTGGAGCTCGCGCACCTGGCCGGCGAGGTCGGGAGGCAGCATGTCGAGGTTCATCTGCTTGCCCATCGCCGACTCCTCGACGACCTCCTGGCGGCGGGGATCGCCCGAGGCGCGGGCCTGCTCGACGAGATCGTCGAGGGCCTGGCGCTCCATGTCGACGACGTCGCGCAGCTCCTGGGCGATGTCGTCGTACACGCCACCGAGGTCGTAGCGGTCGAGCTGGTCCTTGCGGCGCCGGCGCAGCTTCTCGAGCATCTCCCGGATCCCCTGCATGCGCTCGCCGTTGCGGTCGTCGAACCCCGACTGCATCATCCGGCGCAGGGCCGCGTTGAGGTCGCCGTGGTAGAGGAGGTCGTCGGTGATCTCCTCGAGGATGTCGTACGCGTCGAGCTCGAAGCCGGCCTGGGTGCCGTCCCAGCGTGAGTACGAGAATCGCGACGCACGAGCCATCGGTCAGGTCCTTCCGCGATACGAAGCCCGCGCGCCGGCGGCGTCCTTGTTGAGCCGCTTGGAGAGGTGGAGGCCCTCGAGCACCAGCTCGACGGCGCTCGCGAGGTGACCCGACGAGGGCTCGGCGCCGACCAGCTCCTCGACGGGGCCGCCGAGAGCCGGGATGCGGTCGAGCAGCGCGACGTAGTCGGCGGTGGCGATGTCCTCGCCGACGTCGACGACCGCACCCTCTTCGAAGGCGTCGAGCACGGGCCGGAAGTGTTCGGGCGACACCCGGTCCTTGAAGACGGTGAGCACCGCCGCCCGCAACAGGTGCTCGATGATCTGGCCGTCGCGGCCGTCCTCGAGCGTCTCGATCTCGACCTTGCCCGAGGTGGAGCTGGCGAGGGCGTCGAGGTCGGACACCCGGGGCACGACCTCGGTCTCGCCGGTGCGCAGGGCTCGGCGGGCGGCGTTGGCGACGAGGGTCTCGAGGTTGGCGACGGTGAGGCGCACCGACACGCCCGAGCGCTGGTTGATGTGGGGGCTCTGGCGGGCGAGGTGGCTGAGCGTGGCGACGATCTCGGTCATGAACTCGGGGACCGAGACCTCGACACCCGGGGCCTCGAGCGGGCGGGCCTCCTGGGCGGCGATGGCCATCTCGATGTCGACGTCGAGCGGGTAGTGGGTGCGGATCTGGGCGCCGAAGCGGTCCTTCAGCGGGGTGATGAGCCGCCCGCGGTTCGTGTAGTCCTCGGGGTTCGCCGAGGCGAAGAGCAGCACGTCGAGCGGGAGGCGGATCTTGTAGCCCCGGATCTGGACGTCGCGCTCCTCGAGCACGTTCAGCAGACCGACCTGGATGCGCTCGGCGAGGTCGGGCAGCTCGTTGATGGCGAAAATGCCGCGGTTGGTGCGGGGCACGAGCCCGTAGTGGAGGGTGAGCTCGTCGGAGAGGTAGCGGCCCTCGGCCACCTTGATGGGGTCGACCTCGCCGATGAGGTCGGCGATCGAGGTGTCGGGGGTGGCGAGTTTCTCGCCGTAGCGCTCGCTGCGGTGGACCCAGTCGATCGGGGTGTCGTCACCGAGGTCGGCGACGAGGTCCTTCGCGTGCTTCGACACCGGGTTGTAGGGGTCGTCGTTGATCTCGGAGCCCTCGACGATGGGCATCCACTCGTCGAGCAGCTCGGTGAGCGACCGGATCATGCGGGTCTTCGCCTGGCCGCGCTCGCCGAGGAAGATCACGTCGTGGCCGGCGAGGAGGGCGTTCTCCAGCTGCGGCAACACGGTGTCCTCGTAGCCGAGGACGGCAGGGAACAGCGGTTCACCGGCGGCGATGCGGGCGACGGCGTTGCGCCGCACCTCCTCCTTGACCGGGACGGACTCCCAGCCCGACTCGCGGAGCTGGCCGAGGGTTGCAGGACGCGACGACATGTGACCGACGCTACCGGGTTCCCGGCCCGTTGGCCTCGCGGCGGGGCGGGACGTGGGGCGGGGACGTGCGGTGGGCGGGCAGGACGACACGTGACGGCGGGGCGGTAGCGTCGTCGGGGTGGGACCGATCGACCTGAGCGGACGATGGAGGGCGGCGATCGCCGACCCCGAGCGCCGGCGACGGTTCATCGCCCCCGACTTCGACGACGCCGCCGACCCCGACTGGCACGACCTCGACGTCCCCGGGCACTGGCGCTCGGCCCCCGCCTTCGCCACCACCGACGGGCCCGTGCTCCATCGGCGCCGATTCGACGTCGATTCGGCG
>CAZAVX010000138.1:0-5550 GCA_964488835.1 uncultured Iamiaceae bacterium
CCCTCTCGAAGAGGGGCTCGCACGCTGGTGCATCTCCTGCCACCGCGACGACCGATGGTGCGCCGCAATGGGGCCCCTCTCGAAGAGGGGCTCGCACATCGTAGAGAGGTTCGACCAGTCCGTCGATGCCCTTGCCGCAATGGGGCCCCTCTCGAAGAGGGGCTCGCACCCAGGCGATCCTCCGCCTCGGTTCGGTCGCGTTCGCCCGCCGCAATGGGGCCCCTCTCGAAGAGGGGCTCGCACGAAATACCCACCGAGACTCTGACCGACACAGCAACCTGCCGCAATGGGGCCCCTCTCGAAGAGGGGCTCGCACCGCTCGCAGGGAACGTGCCCGTTGACCTGGGACTTCGCGAGCAGATGCGAGAGGCGCGGAGACATGTCCTCGGTCGCACTGGCGATTCAGTTGTCAAGGAGCAGATCATGCCATCTGACCTGCGGGCGAGCGGTCCCTGGGAGTTCTCGGGTCACCGCGCCGCTCGCAGAGGTCAGAACACCGACGCACCGCCCTTCGGCAGGTTGGGGCGCACGCCCATGAAGCGGAACGCTCCGTCGCCTTGACGAGCGAGCTCGCCCATGTCGAGGATCGCGACCGAGTCTTCGAACGGATTGATCTCGTCGCCGAGCCGCCATTGGAGCTTGACGAGTTCGCTCGTACTGAGGTCGCAGACGTAGACGGAGTACTGAAATCGTTCGCCGAAGCTGCTCACGACTTCGAACACTCTGCGGAGTCGGCCCTCGTTGCGGATGTCGTACATCACGAGGTACCTGCGACGCGCCACGAGATCACCTCGTGACGAACGGCGTGTAGTCGGAGACCTCGCCGAGGAAGAGGGCGCCGAGCAACCTGGCTTGAACCTCGAGCACCCGTCGGTAGGTGATCCGGTAGCCGAAGATCGGGTGGGTCACCTCGGTGTCGAGACGGCGTTCGAACGCCCGGATCACCGTGCGGCGACCGTCTGGCGTCAGGGTGACGCCACCGGCGCGGGCGATGAACTCCCTCGGACCGATCTCCCCGTTGTTGACGAGTGTGAGGACAGTGGAGTCCACGATCAGAGGTCGGAACTCCTCTGCGAGATCGAGCGCCAACGCCGGCCGCCCGTACCTGGGCCGGTGATACAAGCCGAGATACGGATCGAAGCCGATTGCGAACGTCGTGACGGTCAGCTCCTTGGTGAGCAGCGAGTATCCGTACGACAACAGGCAGTTGATCGCATCGCGTGGAGGTCGCCGGTTTCGGCCCTCGAAGGCGAAAGCTTCGCCCGGCAGCGCATGAGGCGACTTGAGCATCGAAGGGAACTGCTCGAAGTACACCCGGGCAGCCGCTCCCTCGATGCCGAGCAGCGTCTCAACCGTCGTGGCTGCCGAGCATCGCTCGGCGAGGTCTCGGAGCGAAGCAATGGCGTTGGCAGGTTTCGGCGCCGCATTGCGGCGAAGCAGGGTGCGTGAGTTCCTGATCTTCCCCTCGATCATCCGCTTCGCGATCTCGAGGCCGCCCTGCGCGGCCACGACCACCTGGGCTCTTCGGAGATCCACGTGCTTGCTCGGCAACCCGTGAGCGAGGCCGCTGAACCATCCGCCGTAGGAGAAGAAGCACACGGGCACATCTTCCGCCATGAGCTCGCGTAGCAACTGGGTGCTCACCTGAACGTTCCCGTGCACACATAACTGTGAGACGTCGATGAGTCGCACCGACCCAAGCGTTTCGTCCTTCCTCTTGATGACCACGCGACCCTTCGACTTGGTCACCCACGCTCCCTGCTCGGTGACGTGCAGTGGCCGGGCATCGTCAGCGGACGGCATGAGACGCCGCGGCGGCCGAGTGGTTCGCTCTGACAGGAGGTTCGTCTCGTCAGGTAGACAGAGGCCCACGAGCGAACACCGTGGACACTTCGGGCTGTCGACCAGCGGCGGTGGTGGTGTGCCGTCAGCCGCAGTCGCTCGCAACTCCGCGAGTCGCTCCATCGTGAGACCGACGAGCTCGTCATCGAAGTCGACTCGCACCCGCTTGCGGCTCGCCCCGAAGTAGAGCATTCCGTAGTCGCATCGATACCCGGCGTCCCGCAAGAGAAGCCCGGCGGCGCACAGCTGCACGCGTTCTGGCTCCCATGCCCCTTCGGGGATGTCCGGAGCGCGCCCCTTCTTGTGGTCGACCGGCACGATCCGGCCATCTGGGCCCGGCTCGAGGAGGTCGATCTTGGCGACGATACCCAACTCGGGGCTCGACAGCTGGACCGAACGCGCCACGCTGAACGGCTCATCGCTCCCTGGCGCCGGGATCGAGCCACCAGCCACATCGACGGCCCGGTGCGCCCACGATCCCTCCACTGTGTCGGTGTTGTCCGCGAAGCGGGACTGCACCCACTCGAGGAAGAACAACCGCGGGCAGTAGCAGAACTCGTTGAGCATCCGAGCCGGTACGAGCTCGGGCACCTCTGGCTCGACCGAGAGCATCCGTCGTCACCCCCGCCCCGGCAGTCAGGTCATCGTCCGTCGTCGGGGACCAGGAGCCCGAGCGAGAAGTGGGCCATCGCACCGATGACGATCGGGCCTCTCTGGGGCGCCTCGAACTCGATCCGCACGTGTCGTGCCGGCCGGGCGTTGCGCTGGGACGACCCGTTCGGTCGGTGGCGACGGAACTTCCACCACGGCCGACGCTCTCCCTGGTCGTAGTTCGAGTCGATCTGGATGCTCGCCTCCGGCAGCCCGCGACGATGGAGCTCAGTGCCGACCTGTTCGACGAGATGGGCGTCGAGAGGGCGGCCATCTTTCGGGAACCGGGTGATGACGAAGGGTGTGGCGGATCGCCAGCGACGCGCGGGACCGATCAGTTCGGGGGCGACGGTGTCCACGTCTCCGACTCCCTCGACCATGAGCCACTGGGTCGGCACGTCCTTCAGGTAGCCCGAGCTCAGTCGGCGCAACCGTGTCAGGGCTCGGATCTCGGTGTCACCGAAACCTCCCGGTGCCCACACGACGGCAGTGTCGAGCTCCAGGCCCTCGATCGGATCGGCAGCGTTGTAGACGAGGTAGTGGGCGTGGCGGTGCTCGAGGTCGAGCCGAGCGCCCTCCTCGTCGCGGCCCGACAGCATCGCCGAGGGTTCCTTGTGCTGGCTGATGGCCGCGGATCGGAGGAGATGCGCGAGCGCCACGCTCTGGTGGGGGTGGACGGGTGCGCGGCCGTCGAGGAGGTAGCGCACCGCGGTGACGTGGCGGCGTGGGCGCGCCGCCTTCGGGGGCGCTTCGTCGCCCTGATGTCGGGCGGCGTAGGTCACCGTCTGTACACCAGCCGGCACCAGTCGCTTCGCCGATCGCATCTCCGCCGGGCTCTCGGTCAGGGCGTCGAGATCGAGCGGGCTGGTCGGCACATGGAGATCGATGAGCTCTGTCGGTGAGTCGTCGTCGTGTCCGAGCGGTGCCCAATGGATGGGACGTTCGTCCAGGCTGGCCTCGGTGACCTGAACCTCACAGATCGAGTCGGCGCGCCCGAGGTAGGGCACCGAGGCGGCGAGGATCTCGAGCGCGTGCTGTTCGTCGTCGGTGAGATCGACGTCCCAATGCACGAGCAGACCCCGGTCGGGGCGGCAGGACACGAATGCGTCGATCGCGAGGTCACGGTCGTAGTTCGCCGCAGTGTGGCCGTCGGCCGCCAGGTAATGGCGCGTGAAGCCGCGGCGGATCTCATCAGTGCCGTAGACCGGAGGGACGGCGAGCCGATCGAGCAGGCCCTCAACGGTGCTGCCGTCGAGCTCAGGGTGCCGCGTCATCCAACAGGCGTAGAGTGCCCGCAGGATTCGCCGTGGAGACGGCGGCCATTCGACCGCGCCTTCGTTGGTGTGTCGACCCCATGGGGTCGCGTGCATTCGCCCCCAGGGGAAGCAGACCTCCAGCGTGACCGCCATGACTACTTCTTCTTCTTCCGGGACCACACAACCGTGCGGACGGGCTCGACGCCCTGGAGCTCTGGCGCGACCGCTGCGAGCTCTTCGATGCGGCTGGCGAGGGTCTCGACGCTGTCGAGGGCGGTGTCGTTGCCGGACTCGTCGGCGATCCGCACGGCGTCGAACTCACATGCGGTCCGCAGGCGGAGGCCACGCTCCAGCAACGAGGCGAGCTGCCACAGCGCGATCGTCTGAAGGAGCTCGGTTGCCTCGTCGCTCAGCCGGTAGCTCTGGAGCTGACCGAGGTCGAGGCTGTAGCGCAGGAGCACCTCGCGTGCGGTGAACTCGGTGCGGTGGTGGGGCACGGTGCCGTAGCCCTCGGCCGTACCCGAACCCTCCTGGACACGGTTGGAGACCTGATCGAACTTCACTCCTCCGGAGTGGGCCTCCTTGACGTCGATCGCGTCGATCGTGGCCGTGACGGCCCGTGCGATCTTCGGCTGGGCCACCCAGGCTTTCTGTGCGAAGAAGACGCCGTGGAGGAGGCAGAGCGGATCGATCGCGAAGACCCGTCGGGCGATGTCGGCGAGGTCGAGGGGCCGATCCTGCTCCAAGCCGAGCTCCTCGGCAAGGCGCTCGCGCATCTGCGTGCCATTCTCGACGGCGTCGAGGACGTAGGCGGACGCGAGGCGGTGGGCTTCGGTGCGACTCGACGCGAGGAAGTCACCATCTTCGTCCTCGACCCGCACGTAGGGGAGGCTGTCGAGGGCCGGATGCGGCCGCGAGTTGTCGCCGTCGGCGATCCATCCCACGGCCTCGAGTCGGTTGGCCATGGACTGGGGCGACTCGACCAGGATGCAGCGCACCCATTCGTTGTCGACCCACGCCTCGTAGGTGGCCGGCCCGAGGTCCGGGAAGCCAGTCGGCTGGAACCGAGGTGTCGGGTGGGGAGTGAGCTCGATGGTGAAGGAACGGCGGGTGGCGGTGGTGGTCATGCGGTCTCCTCGAGGTCGTGGTGGTGGGTGTCGTCGGGTCGCTGGTCGCGATCCCGGTCGAAGGATTGGGGATCGATCGCTCGGACGATGCGACCGAGGTCGGTGGATCGAACGGGGACGAGCGCGGCGTCGAGCGGGCGGGGGTCGGAGTCGACCCAACGACCTGCGGGCGTCTCGACCCCGTACTGGCGGAGTCGCCGGCTCGCTTCGCGCACGGCGGTTGCGGTGTCGCCCCGAGCGACGGCGGCGACGAGCACCGACGTGGGGTTGAAGCGGACCTCGCGTGAGGTGGCGACCCCGCTGGTGTCGCCGATGTCGATCCGGACACGATCCCGGTGGAAGAACGGTGCGATGGCGCAGAACGCCGGACCGAGCGTCGCTGGGCTGTCCTCGCTCTTGCGCGGTTCGGTCAGGTGGTGGGTCGGGGCACTCCAGTCGAGCATCACGAGCGCGCGGAGCCACTCCCCGAGGAGCACGTCGTCGGTCTCGCCGAGCCCGAAGGCGATCACGTCGTCGAGGGAGCACGGCAGCGAGAAGTCGAACGCGACCTCGATGCCAGGAGTTCGGGTGACGTCGTCGGCCTGTGTCTCGGCAGGATGCTGGGCAGCGCGGGTGGCGCGGAACTGCCAACCGCTGCGGAGCTCACGTCGTACGTCTGCGCCCAGGAGGTCGAC
>CAZAVX010000139.1:0-5506 GCA_964488835.1 uncultured Iamiaceae bacterium
TACCTGCTCAACCAGTTCTCGATGTCCGAGCACGACGGCCACCTGCGCGTCGCGGTCACCGAGGACCAGTGGAGCGAGCAGTCCGAGAGCGCCGTCGTCGTGTTCGCCCGCAGCGGCGACCAGCTCGCCGAGGTGGGTCGGGTCGGCGGGCTCGGGAGGACCGAGCGGATCTACGCCGTGCGGTTCCTCGGCGACATGGGCTATGTCGTCACGTTCCGACAGGTCGACCCGCTCTACACCATCGACCTCGCGAACCCGTCGTCCCCCCGCATGGTCGGCGAGCTGAAGATCCCCGGCTTCTCGTCGTACCTCCACCCCGTCGGCGAGGGCCTCCTGCTCGGCGTCGGCCAGGACGCGACCGACGACGGTCGGGTGACCGGCTCGCAGGTCTCGCTGTTCGACGTCTCCGATCCCGCCGCCCCTCAGCGGGTGGCGACCCTGGCGATGGGCGAAGGGTCGAACTCCGAGGTGGAGGTCGACCACCGGGCGTTCCTCGTCTGGAACGACCTCGCGGTGATCCCCTTCGTCGCCTACCGATGGGGACCCGACGACGAGTCGATCTCGTCCGGCGCGGTCGCCGTCGAGATCGACACAGCTGGCGCGAGCCTCGCGGAGCGTGGGCGGATCTCCCACGCCGAGCAGGGAGACGGAGGCCAGGTGTCGCCGCAGTCGTCCCGCTGGTGGGAGGTCCAGTACGGCAGCCAGATCCGCCGTTCGGTGGTGGTCGGCGACGCGCTGCTCACGCTCTCCGAGCGGGGGCTGCTCGCGACCGACCTCGCGAGCCTCGCCCCGGGAGGGTGGGTCAGTTTCGCCGGGTAGCGGCGTGGACCGAGATGATGCCGTCGGCCGAGCGGAGTCGGTCGAGCACCTCGACCGGGGCGGGCTGGCTGGTGGCGATCACCATCAGCGCACCCTCGCCCGAGACGCTCTGGCCGACGGCCATGTCGGCGATGTTCACGCCCGCCTCGCCGAGGGTGGTGCCGACGGCGCCGATGACACCCGGCCGGTCGTCGTTGCGGACGAAGATCATGTTGGCGGCGGGCGGCACGTCGATCGCGTGCTCGTCGACCATGACGATGCGCGAGTCGCCCCTCGCACCGGCGATCGTGCCGGCGATCGAGTGCCCCCCACCGCGCAGGGTGATGAGGTTGACGAACTCGTGCGCGGCCTCGGTCTTCACCTCGCGCACCGAGATGCCACGTGACTCCGCGAGCTGGGGCGCGTTCACGTAGGTGACCGGCTCGTCGGTGAGCACCCCGAGCAGCCCCCGCAGCACCGACAGCGTGACGATGCGGGTGTCGTACTCGGCGAGGTGGCCCTGGTACTCGATCTCGAGGGTGGAGGGCAGACCGTCGGACAGGCCGACGAACAGCTCGCCGAGGCGTTCGGCGAGGGGGAGGAACGGCTGGATCTCCTCGGCGGCTTCGGCAGCGGCGACGTTCACCGCGAACGGCACGAAGTCGCCGGCGAGGGCGAGCACGATCTGCTCGGCGACGATGACACCCGCCTTGTCCTGGGCCTCGGCCGTGCTCGCACCGAGGTGGGGCGTGACGACGACCTGGGGGAGGCCGAAGAGGGGCGAGTCGGTGAGGGGCTCCTCGGCGAACACGTCGAGGGAGGCGCCTCCGACGGTGCCGGCCTCGATGGCCCTGGCGAGGGCGGCCTCGTCGATGATGCCGCCGCGGGCGCAGTTCACGAGCCGGATGCCGGGCTTGGCCTTCGCGAGCAGCTCGTCGTCGATGAGGTTGACGCTCTCGGGGGTCTTCAGGAGGTGGATCGTGACGAAGTCGGCGATCGACATCAGCTCGTCGAGCTCCATCATCTCGATGCCGAGCTGGCGGCCCCGCTCGGCGGAGACCCAGGGGTCCCAGGCGACGAGGCGCATCCCGAAGGCGTGGGCTCGCTGGGCGACGAGCGTGCCGATCCGGCCGAGGCCGAGCACGCCGAGGGTCTTGCCGTAGAGCTCGGTGCCCTCCCACTTCGACTTCTCCCAGCGGCCCGCGACGAGCGCACCGTGGGCCTGGGGGATGTTGCGAGCCTGGGCGAGCAGCATCGCCATGGTGTGCTCGGCGGTCGAGAGGCTGTTCGACCCGGGCGCGTTGGCGACCATCACCCCGCGGGTGGTGGCCGCCTTCACGTCGACGTTGTCGACCCCGAGCCCGGCCCGGCCCACCACGACGAGCTCGGAGCCGGCCTCGAGCACCTCGGCGGTGACCTTGGTGGCCGAGCGGATGACGAGCGCCGCCGCGCCCTTCACCAACTCGAGCAGCTCCTCGGGGCTCGGCGAGAGCTGGATGTCGACCTCGTGACCGGCCTCACGGAGACGTTCGAGACCGCGTTCTGCCAGGGGTTCTGTCACGAGGATGCGAGCCATGGGGCCCATCATGCGCGGTGGCGGGCGGCAACTCCAAGCTCGATCAGCCGCCGGCGCGCACCTCGACGGGCTCGATCTCGTCGGCGGGCTCGAAGCCGAGGACGTGGCCGTAGAACCACAGCTCGGCCTCGAGGACCCGTCGGATGTTCTCGGCGCGCCGGAACCCGTGCTGTTCGCCCTCGAAGGGGACGTAGGCGACGGGGACCCCGCGTGACTCGAGCGCGGCGACGATGGCCTCGGCCTGGTTGGGCGGCACGATCTCGTCCTCGAGCCCCTGGAAGACGATGAGCGGTCGGTCGAAGCCGTCGAGGTGATGGATCGGCGACCGGTCCCGGTAGGTGTCGGCCGCCTGGGGCAGGGGCCCGATGAGGCGGTCGAGGTAGCGCGACTCGAACTTGTGGGTGTCGCGGGCGAGCGCCATGAGATCGGCGACGCCGTAGAGGCTCGCCCCTGCGGCGAAGGTGTCGCGGCCGGCGAGCGCGGCGAGGGTGGTGAAGCCCCCGGCGCTGCCGCCGCGGATGAGGAGGCGCTCGGGGTCGGCACGGCCGGTGTCGACGAGGTGCTGGGCGGCGGCGACGCAGTCGTCGACATCGACGACGCCCCACTGGCCGTCGAGCTGGCGGCGGAAGGTGCGGCCGTAGCCGGTGGAGCCCCCGTAGTTCACGTCGACGACGGCGAACCCCCTGCTCGTCCAGTACTGGATCGAGAGTTGGAGCATCGGCCGGGCGCCCGAGGTCGGGCCGCCGTGGATGAACACCAGGAGGGGCGGGCGGTCGTCGGCGGGGGCCTCGTGATCGGGGTTGGTGGGCGGGTAGTAAAGGCCGTGGGCGTGGCGCCCCTGCGTGGTGGGGAACGAGATCGGCTCGGGGGTGCTGAACCAGCTCGGGTCGAGGCCGAGGTCGCGGGGCGCACGGAGCGTCTCGACGACGGGCGGCTCGTCGAGCCCGGTGCCGAGGCCGATGCGCACGACGGCGGGCTCGGCATCGGAACTCGCGGCGATGGCGACGACGGCATCGTCGGCGACCCGGCGGAGGGAGGCGAGGGAGGTGAACGGGGTGTCGAGCTCGGCGATGGTGCCGTCCGGCGCGGCGAGCACCAGTCGATCCCGGCCGGCACTCGTCACGGCCATCACCAGGCGCCCGTCGGGCAACCGCACGTAGCGGGACTGGCCGAACACCCACGGCGGGGTCGCGACCTCGGCCTCGATCGGGGCGAGCGGTTCGAGCTCACCGACCCCGACGACGCGGTAGACGTTCCACCACTCGTCGCGATCGGAGACGACGAGGAGGTCGCCGTCGGGGGTCCACTCCGGCTGGACGAGTGACTCGTCGGCTCCTCCCGCCCGGAACACAGGGACATCGAGATGGGGCAGCGTCGCGTCCCAGATCACCCGGGCGGTCCACAGCTCGGTACCGTCCCACGGCATCCGAGGGTGGTCCCACACCAACCAGGCGAGCTGCGAACCGGAGGCATCGAGGCGCGGCGCGGCGACGAAGTCGGTGCCGGCGACGAGCACGACGGGCTCGGTCGACCCGTCGGCGCGGAACGCGACGATCTCGTTGACCGCTTCGTCGAGCGCCGAACCGTCAGGATCGCAGTGGGACTCGCGCACGCACACCACCCAACGACCGTCGGGGGTGACGACGCCGTCCGCATAGCGCCACCCGTGGGCGACGGGCGGTTCGGGGGTGACCGGGACCGGCGTGTCCGAGCCGGGGTCGAGCCGATGGACGCGCTGGTCGGCCCAGCTGGCGAACCAGACCGTGCCGTCGTGGACCCACCAGGCGCCGCCGCCGTACTCGTGGACCCGCGTGCGGGCGGACCACGGATCGGCGAGCACCTCGATGGTGGCGCCGTCGGGACCCCGGCGGACCAGGGTGATGCGGCCGGCCTGTTCCGGGCGGGACTCGGACCACCACACGTCGCCGGTGGCGGGGTCGACACGGACCTCGCCGAGCGCCGCGGCCGAGCGGGTGACCAGCTCCGCGGTGATCGGCGACGCCCAGGTCCCGTACGGCGCGGTGGTGGACATCAGCTCTTGCCGAGGAAGTCGGCGATGCGGGTGATGCCCTCGACGAGGTCGTCGTCGCCGAGCGCGAACGAGAGACGGGCGTAGCCGGGGGTGCCGAAGGCCTCGCCCGGAACGATGGCGACCTTCACTTCTTCGAGCAGCAGGTCGGCGAGTTCGAGGGTGGTGGTGGGTCGGCGGCCGGCGAGCTCGCGGCCGAGGACCCCCTCGAACGAGGGGTACGCGTAGAACGCGCCCTGCGGCTCGAGGACGGTGACGCCGTCGATGGCGGCGAGCAGTTCGACCATCTTCTGGCCGCGCCGGGCGAAGGCGGTGCGCATCTCGGCGACCGCGTCGAGCGGCCCGGCCACCGCGGCGAGCGCCGCTCGCTGGGCGACGTTGGTGACGTTCGAGGTCTGGTGGGATTGGAGGCTGGTCGCGGCGGCGGCGACGTCGTCGGGGGCGATGAGCCATCCCACCCGCCATCCCGTCATCGCGTAGGTCTTCGCGACGCCGTTCAGCACGATGCAGGTGTCGGCGAGCTCGGGGACGAGGGTGGGCATCGAGCTGAACTCGTGGTCGCCGTATGTGAGGTGTTCGTAGATCTCGTCGGTGATCACCCAGATGCCGTGCTCGGCGGCCCATCGGCCGATGGCGGCAACCTCGTCGGGGGGATAGACGGCGCCACTCGGGTTCGACGGCGACACGAAGACGAGGGCCTTGGTGCGGTCGGTGCGGGCGGCCTCCAGCTGGTCGACGGTCACCCGGAAGCCGGAGCTCGCGTCGCTCGGAACGACGACGGTGCGCGCCCCACAGAGCGCGACGGGCTCCGGATAGGTCGTCCAGTAGGGGGCGGGGAGCAACACCTCGTCGCCGGGGTCGAGCAGGGTGACGAAGGCGTTGTAGACCGCGTGTTTGCCGCCGTTGGTGACCACCACCTGGGACGGGGAGACGTCATAGCCCGAGTCGCGGCGGGTCTTCTCGGCGATGGCCGCTTTCAGCTCGGGAAGCCCACCGGCCGGGGTGTAGCGGTGGTTCGCGGTGTCGGCGCACGCAGCGATGGCGGCCTCGACGATGTAGTCGGGCGTCGGGAAGTCGGGCTCGCCGGCGCCGAAGCCGATGAC
>CAZAVX010000140.1:0-5485 GCA_964488835.1 uncultured Iamiaceae bacterium
GGTGCCTCCTTCGGGCTCATGGCCTGGCACTCTAGGTCGGGCGATCGCCGGGGCTCCTGACTCGGACCCGAAGCTTTGACATGATGGGGCTCGCTCGTTCGCGAACTGTCATCCGAATCTGGAGGCTCGATGCACGTCGGTGACGCACGACCCAGCACCTCGCCGATGGCGCCGGCCCTGGCCCGTCGGGGGTACGTCGAGGAGGAGCACGTCGTGCGCGGCACCGCCGACCTGTACGGCTACCGCGACGGCGAGACGGTGCGCGTCGAGGAGGGCCTGCCGTACGTCACCCGCCTCCTCGTGCGGCGTCCCACCGAGCCGGGGCGGGAGGCGGGCACGGTCGTGCTCGAGGCGCTCCATCCCGCAGGCGACATGGCCTCGGCGTGGCCCCGCACCGGACGGGCCATCACCCGGGCGGGATGGACGTGGGTCGGGGTGACCCAGGACCTCGCGGGCCTCGCGGCCACCAAGGCGAGCGACCCCGACCGCTACGGCGAGCTCGACATCCCGAAGGTCGGGCTCGGCTACGACATCGTCTCGCAGGTGGCGCGGTGGTTGCGGAGCGCGGCGTCGCGCGTGGCCGTCGAGCACCTCGTGATGACAGGAGCGTCCTACACGGGCACGTTCCAGCGGGTGTTCCTCGGCGACGGCTTCCACGACCGCACGCGGACTCCCGACGGGTCGCCGTGCATCGAGGGCTACCTCATCCAGATCTCGTCGGGGTCGTTCGGGCTCGGGGGCTACAACGTCATCAACCCCGACGACCCCGCGCCACCCGTCGGCGACCGGCGGCGCACCATCGGCGCGCACGACGTGCCGGTCATCGAGCTGCTGAGCGAGGGCGAGGCGGAGACCAACCTCGGCGCCCGCCGCGACGACAGCGACGCACCCGACGACCGGTACCGGCTCTGGGAGGTGCCCGGCGCGTGCCACATGAGCGCCGGCGAGCGGGGCCACGGCCCCCTCGCACCCACGGTCGAGGAGCCGTCGGACTTCCCGATGTGGGCCCTCGCCGGTCAGGCGCTCCACCACCTCCTCGCCTGGACGGCCGACGGCGTGGCGCCGCCGCGCGCCGAGCGGGTCGAGCACCTCGCGAGCAGGGACGACGGGCCGTGCGGGTCGGCGCCCGAGGCGCTCCCCCTCCGGCGCGACGAGCACGGCAACGCGGTCGGAGGGGTGCGCACCCCCTTCGTCGACGTGCCCGTCGCCGCGTACTACCCGCACAGCACGATCGCCGGCGAGGGCGGGGCGCAGGCGGGGCCGCCGGGACGTCCCCGCATCGACGTGGGCGACATCATGGGCTCGATGACCCGCTTCTCGCCGGAGCGGCTGCGCGAGCTGTACGGGACGCCCGACGAGTACCGCCGCCGGTTCGAGGAGGCGCTCGACGCGACGTTCGCCGCCGGGTGGTACCACCCGGGCGACGTCCCCGCCCTGCTCGCCATGGCTGCCGCCGTCGAGTTCTGACCACCCCAGGGGCGTCGGCGCGGTCGGGCCGCCGGCCCCGGCGCCGCGACACGCCGGATTAGCGTGGCGCGATGGCCACGGCGATCTCGGCGAGAGGGCTGGAGAAGAGCTTCGGGTCGACACGGGCGCTCGACGGGCTCGACCTCGAGGTGCGCACCGGCGAGGTGCACGGGTTCCTCGGGCCCAACGGGGCGGGCAAGACCGTCACGATCCGCATCCTCCTCGGCCTGCTCCGCCACGACGGCGGCGAGGTGGAGGTGCTCGGTGCCGACCCGTGGGCCGACGCGGTGGCGCTCCACCGCCGCATGGCCTACGTCCCCGGGGACACCAACCTGTGGCCGACCCTCACCGGCGGCGAGATCATCGACGTGCTGGGAGGTCTCCACGGCGGGCTCGACGCCGGTCGCCGCGATCGCCTGGTCGAGCGGTTCGATCTCGACCTGGCGAAGAAAGCGCGCAGCTACTCCAAGGGGAACCGCCAGAAGGTGGCGCTGGTCGCCGCGCTGGCCTCCGACGCCGAGCTGTTCATCCTCGACGAGCCCACGTCGGGTCTCGACCCGCTCATGGAGGCCACCTTCCAGGACGAGGTCAGCGCGCTGCGGGCCGAGGGGCGCACCGTCGTGCTGTCGAGCCACATCCTCGCCGAGGTCGAGAAGCTCTGCGACCGGGTCACGATCATCCGCAAGGGGCGCACGGTCCAGACCGGGACGCTCGACGAGATGCGGCACCTCACCCGCACCACGATCTCCGCACAGGTCGAGCGCCCGCCGACCACGCTCGCCGAGCTGGCGGGCGTCCACGACCTCGAGGTGTCCGACGGACGGGTGGCCTTCGACGTCGACACCGCGCACCTCGACGACGCCGTTCGCCACCTCACCGACCTCGGCCTCACCTCCCTCACGAGCAACCCGCCGACCCTCGAAGAGCTGTTCCTCCGCCACTACGGCGACGAGCTGCGGTGACCAGCCTCACCGGGCTCGGCCGCCTCATCCGGTTCACGGTGCGCCGCGACCGGATCCGGCTCGGCCTGTGGGTGGTCGGCATCGCCGTGCTCTTCGTCGCCAGCGCGAGCAGCGTGCGCGCGCTCAATCCCACCCAGGCCGACATCGACACCTACGTGGCGCTGTTCGGTGGCAACCCGGCCCTGGTGGCGTTCGCCGGCCCGGGCTACGGGTTCGACGACCCGAACCTCGGCGTCGTGCTCGTCAACGAGACCCAGGTGTTCGGCGGCATCGCCATGGCGCTGATGAGCATGTTCCTCGTCACCCGCCAGACGAGGACGGAGGAGGAGAGCGAGCGGGCCGACCTGCTGCGCGCGAACGTCGTGGGACGCCACGCCGCCACCACCGCCTCGGTCGTCGTCGTCGGGGCCACCAACGTCGTGATCGGCGTCATCGGCGCCGTCGGGTTCGTCGCCCTCGGGTACTCGGTGGGCGGCTCGATCGCCCTCGCCGGCTCGATGACCGCGGTCGGCCTCATGTTCGTCGGCATCACCGTGGTCCTCGCCCAGGTGATGAGCACCGGGCGCGGCACCCTCGGGCTGGCGGCCGCAGTGCTCGGCGCCGCGTTCGCGCTCCGGGCGGCGGGCGACATCGGCGACAACTGGGTGCGCTGGCTCTCGCCGATGGGGTGGGCGAACGGCGTGCGGGCCTTCGCCGACGAGCGGTGGTGGCTGCTCGGCCTGTGCGTGGTGGTCGCCGGCGGGCTGACCGTCCTCGCCTTCTGGCTGTCGACCCGGCGCGACCTCGGCGCCGGGCTCGTTCCTGCCCGCACCGGCAGGGTCTCCGCGCCCACCTGGATGACGCGTCCGGCCGGGCTGGTGCTCCGCCTCCAGCGGGGTGCGATCCTCGGGTGGGTCGCCGGCCTGTTGCTGTTCGGCGTGGTGTTCGGCGCCATCGGCGACGACATCGACGAGATGATCGAGGACAACCCCACGGTGGCCGACTTCTTCGCCCGGGTCGACGGAGCCACCCTCACCGACTCGTACTTCGCCACGTCGATGGCGATGCTCGCGGTGGTCGCCTCCGGCTACGCGGTCGCAGGGACCATGTCCGCGCGCAGCGAGGAGTCGTCGGGCCGGGCCGAGTCGCTGCTGACCCGGCCGGTGCCGCGGGCCCGCTGGTTGGCCGGCCACGTGAGCGTCGCCGCCGGGGGTTCGCTCCTCGCGGTGCTGGCCGCCGGGGGCGGCATGGGAGTGGGCTACGCCGTCGTCGCCTCCGACCCCGGCGAGGTCCTCCGCATGCTCGGCGCCGCGCTCTCCACCTACCCCGCGGTGCTCGTGATGGTCGGCGTCGCTACGCTGCTCGTCGGGCTGTCCCCGCGTGCGTCGATCGCCGCGTGGGGGGTCTTCGCCTACGTCGCGGTGGTGGCGTACTTCGGGGAGCTGTTGCGGCTTCCCGCGTGGATGCGGGGTCTCTCCCCGTTCCACCACCTTCCTGGCGTCCCCGCCGCCGACCCGACGTGGGTCCCGCTCCTCCTGATCGTCGCGCTGGCGGGTGTGCTGACGGCCGCCGGCGTCGTCGCGCTCGGCCGCCGCGACCTCGCGTTCGCCTGAGCCCTGGGCCGACTCGTCGCCCTGAGCGCTCCGGCTGACCCTGGTCAGCTCACGACGACCCGGACGTGGCTCTGGGTGAGGCGGCGCACCGCGGCGACGACGACGACGGCGACGATCGCGACGGTTGCGGCGACCGCGACGGCGACGCCGAACAACCGACTCCCATCCGAGGGGCGCTCGGCCGCGGTCGGCCCCGCGTCCGGCCCGTCGGGGTCGGCCGCGGGCGGCCAGGCATCGGCCGCGTCGGGCTCGGCCGCGGGCATGGCGTCGATGCCGCTGTCGGCTGCGAGGGTCACGAGATCGTCGATCGCCGACGGGGGGATCTCGCTGATCGGGTCGCAGACGAAGGAGGCGTTCCGCTGTCCCGCGGGGCCCACGAGCTGCACGGGGATGAGGTAGGTCCGGCCGACCTCGAAGGGGTAGCCCGACATCCAGCCCGGATCGGGCGAGCTGATCTCGGCGCTCGCAGGCAGCGACGCGTCGCCGAGCACGGCGGCGACCTCGACGGTGACGGTGGTCGCGCCGTAGGTCCCCGTGTCGCCCTCGTCGGTCGCGATCGCGGCGACGGTGCCGAGGACCGCGGCGTCGTAGGTGTCGAAGAAGGCGTCGCCGCTGGCGAGGCGCTCGCTGCCGCTCGCGATGGCAGCCGGCGAGCCGTCGGGGTGCGGCGCGCAGCTGAGCGCCGCCGCCGGGGCCGCGGCGGCGACCGCGAGTCCGATGCCGAGGGCTCCCAGCGCGAGGACGACGACGGCCGACGTGCGCAGGAGCCTCACGATCTGGCGGTGGACGCGGGGCCGACCCATGTCCGATCTGACGACGCGACCCCGCCCGCCGGTTCCCGCGTCCGCGTGCCGGTCCCGATCGCCGGGCGTCGCCACGGAGCACGGCGCCCCGAGCTCGCTGAGTGAAAGGCCGGGAAATGTGGCCAAAGGGCTTGTGGTCGAACACCTGTTCGACTATCGTCGTGGCATGGCGAGACACCCGGCGGTCCTGGTCAACGAGCTGCGGTCGACGTTGGCCGAGCTCGTCGAGGCCGACCTCGACGCGGTCGACGACGCCACGGTCCTCGCCGACGTGCTCGTCGATCTCCTGGGCGCCGAGAGCCAGCTCCAGGCGCTCGCGGCCAGGGTGGCGGGCCGGGTCGACTCGTCACGGGTGTGGGCGAACGACGGCTCACGGTCGTGTGCCGCATGGCTCGGCCGGGCCGCCAACCGCGACCGGGCAGAGGTCGCCGCGCTCGTCGGCCGGGGCCGCGAGCTGCGCGACATGCCCGCGGCCGCCGCAGCCCACGAAGGCGGGAAGCTCTCGGCGCGCCACGTGCGCCTCCTCGCCCGCGCACGGCGCCTCGCGCCCGACGAGTTCGCGGCCGACGAGCAGTGGCTCGTCGGCCAGGCCGCGCAGATGTCCTTCGCCGACTTCTCGAAGACCATCGCCTACTGGATCCAGTGCGCGGCGCCCGACGAC
>CAZAVX010000141.1:0-1547 GCA_964488835.1 uncultured Iamiaceae bacterium
GGGCGCAGGGTGGATCAGTCGGAGGACTGGCCGACGACGGCCGGCAGCACCTCGGAGATCGAGCCCTCGATCCGGGCATCGGCGAGGTGGTCGAACGCCGTCTCCGAACCGTTCACGATGACCACCGACGCACCGTTCTGCTTCGCGATGGGCACGACCTCGGCGATGGGATAGACGGTGAGCGTGGTGCCCACCGCGAGCATGAGGTCGCAGGCGAGGGCGGCCTGCTCGGCGCGCATCAGTGCCTCCGGGTCGAGGCCCTGGCCGAAGGAGATGGTGGCCGACTTGAGGATGCCGCCACAGGAGCGACAGCTCGGATCGTCCTCGCCCGCCCGCACCCGGTCGAGTGCGCGCTGCATCGGCGCCCGCTCGTCGCAGGAGAGGCACATCACCTCGTGGACCGTGCCGTGGATCTCGACGACCCGCTCGGGCGAGCTGCCCGCCTTCTGGTGGAGCCCGTCGACGTTCTGGGTGATGAGGGTGTGGAGCGTGCCCCGCCGCTCGAGCTCGACGAGCGCGCGGTGGCCGGCGTTCGGCTCGGCGCGGAACGCCCCGTGCTCGAGGCGGGAGCGCCACGCCCGGCGGCGCACCTCGGGATCGCTGAGGTAGTGCGAGAGCGTGGCCTGCTTCTCGGCCTCGGGGTTCTTCGTCCACACCCCGTTCGGGCCCCGGAAGTCGGGGATGCCGCTGTCGGTGGAGATGCCCGCGCCGGTGAGCACGGTGACCCGACGGGCGTCGGCCACGAGCTGCCGGGCGAGATCGAGGTCGGATCGAGACGCCATTCCCCGATCCTACCGACCGTGGCGACACCGGCGCCCGAGTGCACGGTTGACACCTGAAACATCACGAAACATCATGTCATGCACTTCCCCTCCGCTCGCTCACCTCGGAGGCTCCCGTGCCCGCTCCCGTCCCGCCCACCCCGCCCTCGTTCCCCGTCCCGGTCCTACAGGTCCGCCCCTGGGCCGACCCGGTCATCGACGAGCTCGGCTTCGAGCTGCGCTCGGCCTACGTCGAGCGGTTCTGGCTCGCCACGCTCGGCCCGTCCACCACCTTCCTGCTCCGCCGCCTCGCCGACCGCTTCGACATCGACCCCGACGGGTTCGACCTCGACCTCGCCGACACCGCCTCCCGGCTCGGACTCGCCGCCCGCGGCGGCCGGCACTCCCCCTTCAACCGGGCGCTCGAACGCACCACGAAGTTCGGCCTCGCCCGACGCCACGGCACCACCCTCGAGGTGCGGCGGCGGGTGCCGCCGCTCACCCTCGCCCAGCTCGGCCGGTTGCCTCGCGCGCTCCAGGACGAGCACGCCGCCTGGCAGGCCGCGAGCCTGGCCACCCCCGAGCGCGACCAGCAGCGGCGAGCGCGGCGCATCGCCCTCGGCCTGCTCGGCACGGGCGACACCGTCGACCTCGTCGAGCGCCAGCTCCACCAGCTCCACGTCCACCCTGCGGTCGCGCACGACGCCGTCCGCTGGGCTCGTCGCCAGCTCGCCGCCGACTCCGACCTCGCCACCCCACCGGCCCGCACCGAACCTCAACCCACCC
>CAZAVX010000141.1:1647-5441 GCA_964488835.1 uncultured Iamiaceae bacterium
TCAGACGGGCGACCAGTGCTCGAGCAGGTCGAGCAGGAGGCGCACGCCGAAGCCGGTGCCGCCGGCGGTGAGCTCGCCCTTGTCGTCGTCGGTCCAGGCCGGACCGGCGATGTCGAGGTGGGCCCACGGGATGCCGTCGCCGACGAACTCACGGAGGAACAGCCCCGCGGTCAGCGCCCCGCCGTAGCGGCCGGACGTGATGTTCTTCAGGTCGGCGACCTTCGAGTCGAGCTGCGGGCGGTAGTCGTCGGGTAGCGGCAGCGGCCACACGCGCTCGCCGGTGCGCTCGGCCGACCGCTCGATCTGCTCGCGCAGCGCGTCGCTCGTGGCCATCAGCCCGGCATAGCCACGCCCGAGGGCCACCATGCACGCGCCGGTGAGGGTCGCGAGGTCGACGATCGCGTCGGGCTTCGACTCGGCGGCCATCGCCAGCGCGTCGGCGAGGATCAGCCGGCCCTCGGCGTCGGTGTTCAGCACCTCGACGGTGGTGCCGCCCCGGATGGTGAGCACGTCACCGGGTCGGGTGGCGTCGGGGCCGGTCATGTTGTCGGTCATCGGCAGGTAGCCGACCACCTCGACGGCCGGGGCAACGGCGCGGATCGCGGAGAACGCCCCGAGGATCGCGGCGGCACCGCCCATGTCGCACTTCATCGTCGACATGCCGTCGGCGGTCTTGATCGACAGGCCGCCACTGTCGAAGGTGATGCCCTTGCCGACGAGGGCCACCCGCCCCTTCGGCGTGCCCTCCGGCGTGTAGGTGATGGTGACGAAACGGGGCGGGTTCGACGAGCCGCGGTTCACGCCGAGCAGTCCGCCGAGCCCGGCCTCGGCGACGGCCCGCTCGTCCATCACCGACACCTTCAGCTTCTCGCGCCGGCCCATCGCCCGGGCGGCCTTCGCGAGCTCGGCCGGGGTGAGCGAACCGCCCGGTTCGTTGACGAGGTCGCGGGCCCAGGACACCGCGGCGGCGACGGCCTGGCCGCGGGCGACGGCATCGGCCATCGCCTTGCCGCCCGCGCCGACGACGGTGACCTTCGTGAGGTTCGACGGTGCCGGCTCGGCCTTGTAGGCGCGGTAGCGGTACGACGCGAGCGCCACACCCTCGACCACCGCCCGCGCACACGACGCCCGGTCGGCGGCATCGTCGACCCCGCCGAGCACGTCGACGACGCCGGTCGAGTGGCGCGACGCCGCACGGGCGAACGCCGCGCCCGCCGCCCGGCACGAATCGGGCGTCGCCCGCTCGCCGAGGCCGAGCAGCACGACGGTGCGGCCGTCGGACCCGGGCAGTGTGAGCGACTGGCCGCGCCCGCCCTTGAAGCCGCGGGCGTCGAGGAAGGTGCGCGCCACCTCCACCCCGAGATCGCCGAGCGCGTCGAGCTGGCCCTCGACGACCCCGATGCCCTCCACCTCCACACGGCGGGGACGGGTACGGGAGTGGGAGAAGGTGAGCGGCACGGAGGACCTCCTGGCGGGGAACGGACGGGAACGTGGACGGGAACGTCGACGGGAACGTGGACGGACGGGACGGGTGGGTCAGTCGGCGCGGCTGCGGACCGACTCGCCCTCCTGCCAGCGGGCGAGAGCCCACAACAGGTCGGACAGACGGTTGAGGTACGGCACGACGTGGGAGCCCGGCTCGGCGACGGCGAGGCACACCCGCTCGGCGCGGCGCACGATGGTGCGCGCCAGGTCGAGGTGGGCGGCGACGACGCTGCCGCCCGGCAGCACGAACTCGGTGGGCATCTCGAAGCGCTCGACGACCTCGTCGATGTGGCCCTCGAGCGCGGCCACCATCTCCGCGGTGACCCGGCTCGCACCGTCGGCGAGCTTGTGGCGGTTCTCCGGTGCAGTGGCCACCTCGGCCATCAGCACGTAGAGGTCGCGCTCGAGGCCCACGAGCAGGGTGTCGAGCTCGCCGTCGGGCTCGGCGTGGGCCCTCGCGACACCCAGCGCGGCCTGGGCCTCGTCGACGGTGCCGTAGGCGACGGGAAGGTCGGAGTCCTTGGGGACCCGGCTGCCGTAGAGGAGCCCGGTGGTGCCGTCGTCGCCGCGCTTGGTGTAGATCTTCACGATCGTCGAGGGTAGTTCGGACCCCTCGTGACGGCGCCCCGGCGGAGGAACCGAATCGGGTCCGGCAGTGACCGGCCGGTAGCCTTCCCCGAATGGAGTTCCTCGATCTCGTCCGCCAGCGCGTCGTCGTCTACGACGGAGCGTTCGGCACCTACATGCAGACCCAGGGCCTCACCGCCGACGACTTCGGCGGCCCCGCCCTCGAGGGCTGCAACGAGATGCTGGTGCTCACCCGGCCCGATCTCGTCGCCCAGATGCACGACGCGTTCTTCCGGGTCGGGGTCGACGTCGTCGAGACCGCCACCTTCGGCGCCTTCTCGGTGCCCCTCGCCGAGTACGACATCGCCGACCGCACCCACGAGATCAACCTCAACGCGGCCCGGATCGCCCGGGAGGTCGCCGACGGCCACTCCACCCCCGACCACCCGCGCTTCGTCGCCGGTTCGGTCGGCCCGGGCACGAAGATGCCGACCCTCGGACACATCCCCTTCGCCGAGCTGCGCGACGCCTACGAGGTGCAGTGCCGCGGCCTCATCGAGGGTGGCGTCGACCTCCTCCTCATCGAGACCCAGTACGACCTGCTCGGCGCGAAGGCGGCGATGATCGGCGCCCGGCGGGCGATGAACGCGCTCGGCCGCACCGTTCCCATGCAGGTGCAGGTCACCATCGAGCAGACCGGCCGCATGCTCGTCGGCACCGAGATCGGCGCCGCGCTCACCACCCTCGACGCCATGGGCGCCGACCTCGTCGGCATCAACTGCGCCACCGGCCCGGCGGAGATGAGCGAGCACCTGCGCCACCTCTCCCAGCACAGCACCCATCCGATCAGCTGCCTGCCGAACGCCGGCATGCCGTCGGTGGTCGACGGGGTCATGCACTACGACCTCACCCCCGACGAGCTCGCCGACCACCACGCCCGCTTCGTCACCGAGCTCGGCGTCAACGTCGTCGGCGGTTGCTGTGGCACCACGCCCGAGCACCTCGCGGCGGTCATCGACCGGGTGCGCGACCTCGAACCGGCGCGCCGCTCCCCCACCCCCGACCCCGGCCTCGCCTCGATCTACAGCCACGTCAGCTACGACCAGTCGCCGTCGATCCTCGTGGTCGGCGAGCGCACGAACGCCAACGGGTCGAAGAAGTTCCGCGAGGCGATGCTCGCCGCCGACTGGGACACCACCGTCGCGATGGCGGTCGAGCAGGTGAAGGAGGGCAGCCACGTCATCGACCTGTGCGTCGACTACGTGGGCCGCGACGGCGTCGCCGACATGGTCGAGGTCGCGAGCCGCTTCGCCACCCAGTCCACCGTACCGATCATGGTCGACTCCACCGAGCCCGACGTCGTCGAGGCCGCGCTCCAGTGGATCGGCGGCAAGCCCATCCTCAACTCGGTGAACCTCGAGGACGGCGACGCACCCGGCACCCGCCTCGACCGCTTCCTCACCCTCGCCAAGGAGTACGGCGCCGCGGTCGTCTGCACCTGCATCGACGAGGAGGGCCAGGCCCGCGACCGCGAGTGGAAGCTGCGTGCCGCCCGCTCGATCTACGAGCTGGCCACCACCCGCTACGGGCTCGCACCCCACGACCTGATGTTCGACCCGCTCGCGCTCACCCTCGCCACCGGCATCGAGGAGAGCCGCCGCGACGGGCTCGAGACGATCGAGGGCATCCGCCTCATCAAGTCCGAGCTGCCCGGCGTGCAGACCGTGCTCGGCCTCTCGAAC
>CAZAVX010000142.1:0-3385 GCA_964488835.1 uncultured Iamiaceae bacterium
CACCCTGCGCCCCGACTTCGTGAAGCTCGATCGGGCGTGGGTGAGCGGCGTCGACACCGACCCCGCCCGCCAGGCGCTGCTCCTCGGCATCGGCCGCTTCGTCGACGAGCTCGGCGGGGTGGTGGTGGCCGAGGGCATCGAGACCCCATCCGAGCTCGCCACCCTCGTGCGGCTCGGCATCCCCTTCGGCCAGGGCTACCACCTCGGCCGGCCCGTCCCCGTCACCGAGGTGACCGATGAGTGACCTGCCCTTCGAGCGAGTGGTCGACAGTGCCCCCGACGGCGTCGCCATCCTCGCGCCGGTGCGCGACGACTCGGGTGCGATCGTCGACTTCCGCTACGAGTGGGTGAACGCCCGCGGCGCGGAGATCACGGGGGTGCCGGTCGAGCGCATCGTCGGCTCGGGCCTCGTCGAGCTCACGCCGTGGGTGGGCGAGTCCGGCCTGCTCGAGCGGTACGTCGCGGCGTACGACGGTCCGCCGCTCGTCGACGAGGTCGCCTTCCGGTCCGACGAGCGGTCCGGCTACTACGCCATCCGGGTGATGCGCGTCGGTGCGCACCTCGCGATGCGCTACCGCGACATCACCGACTCGGTCGAGCTCGAGTTCGAGTCGAAGACCCTCCAGGAGCGGCTCGAGGCGACCCTCGAGCACATGAGCGACGCGTTCTTCCTCGTCGACCAGCACTGGCGCTTCCGCTACCTGAACGCCGAGGCCGAGCGGGTGCTCGGGCGGGGACGCGAGGAGCTGCTCGGTCGCGACCTCTGGGAGGAGTACCCGCTCGCGGTGGGCACCGATCTCGAGACCGTCTACCGCCGGGTCGCCGCCACCGGGGTGTCGGAGTCCTTCGAGGCCTACTACCCCGACCCCCTCGACGCCTGGTACTCGATCCGCGCCCACGCGAGCCCCGACGGGCTGTCGGTGTTCTTCGAGGACATCGGCCCGCAGCGGCGGTTGCAACAGCGCCTGCAACAGGCGCAGCGCCTCGAGAGCGTCGCCACCCTCGCCGGGGGCATCGCCCACGACTTCAACAACCTGCTCACCGTGATGAACGGCCACCTCGCGCTGATGCGCGAGGACCTGGCCGACGACCACCCGTCGCGGGAGGACCTCGACGCGATCGCCGACGCGGCGAGCCGGGCGGCGGAGCTCACCCGCCAGATGCTCACCTTCTCGCGGCGCCAGATCCTGCGTCCCAAGCTCGTCGACCTCAACGAGCTGATTCGCCACGAGGTGCCGCTCGTGCGGCGGCTGCTCAGCGACGTGCACGGGTTCGTCACGGTGTTGCACCCCGAGGCGGTGATGGTCGAGGTCGACCCCGTCGAGTTCGACGCGGCGTTGATGGCGGTCGTCAACAACGCCATCGATGCGATGGACGCGGACGGCACGCTCACCATCGAGACCTCGCTCGTGCAGGTGACCGAGTCGCACACGTTGAGCTCGCAGATGCCGGCGGGGTGGTTCGCGGTGGTGTCGGTGTCCGACGACGGGCAGGGGATGGACCCCGAGGTGTTGCGCCGGGCGTTCGAGCCGTTCTACACGACCAAGCCCGCGGGCTACGGCACGGGTCTCGGCCTGTCGGTGGCCCACGGGATGGCCCGCCAGCTCGGCGGCGACGTCACGATCTACAGCGAGCCGGGGGTCGGCACGACCGTGCGCATCTACCTCCCGCGCTCGGCCGACGACCTGCCCGAGCCCGGCGACGAGCCGGCCGAGCTGCCGTGGGGTGCCGGGGGCGACGAGCGGGTGCTCGTCGTCGACGACAACGACAGCGTGCGCGAGCTCATCCAGCGGGTGCTCACCGACAGCGGCTATCGGGTGGTCGCCGCGACCGACAGCGGCTCGGCGCTCCAGGCCCTCGAGCGGCTCGGCGGTGCGGTCGACCTGCTCGTCACCGACGTCATCATGCCGGGAGGGTCGGGCCACGACCTGGCCCTCCAGGTCGAGGCGCGGTACGGACCGGTGCCGGTGCTCTACGTGTCGGGGTACACCGAGAACTCGGTCATCCGCCACGGCATCCCGGTGGGCGGTGTCGAGTTCCTCGCCAAGCCCTTCGCCCCGAGCGAGCTCGCGAGCACCGTCCGCCGCATCCTCGACGCCCGCGGCGGGTGAGGGTGGGGGCGGCCTCGTCGACCGCGTGACGGGGCGGCGCAGTTTTCGAATCCCGACCAGGTTGCTAGGGTTTTCCCCATGCCGAGCTTCCGAGAGCTGCTGAACCAGACCAAGGCCCAGATCCGCGAGGTCGACACCGAGGCCGCCGAGGCGGCCCGCCAGGTGCCGGGCACGGTCGTGCTCGACGTGCGCGAGCCCGACGAGCACGAGCAGGGCGCCATCCCCGGGGCCATCCACATCCCACGTGGTCAGCTCGAGAGCAACATCGAGAACCGCGTGCCGCAGAAGGACACCCCCGTCGTCATCTACTGCGCGGGTGGCACCCGCTCGGCGTTCGCCGCGAAGACGATGCAGGAGCTCGGCTACACCGACGTCGTCTCGATGATGGGCGGCTTCAACCGCTGGAAGGACGAGGGGCGCGACTGGAAGACCCCGCGCGTGCTCACCCCCGAGCAGCGCAACCACTACCAGCGCCACCTGCTCCTGCCCGAGGTGGGCGAGGAGGGTCAGCTGAAGCTGCTCGACGCGAAGGTGCTGTTCCTCGGTGCTGGCGGGCTCGGTGCGCCGGGTGCCCTCTACCTCGCGGCTGCGGGTGTCGGCACCATCGGCATCGTCGACATGGACGTGGTCGACCAGTCGAACCTCCAGCGCCAGATCATCCACAACCTCGAGCGCATCGGCGAGCGCAAGGTCGACTCGGCGAAGAAGACCCTCACCCTGCTCAACCCCGACGTCAACGTCGTCACCCACGACGTGCGGCTCGACGCGTCGAACGTCGTCGACATCCTCTCCCAGTACGACCTCGTCATCGACGGCGCCGACAACTTCCCGGTGCGCTACCTGCTGAACGACGCCTCGATCAAGACCGGCGTCCCGGTGGTCCACGGCTCGATCTTCCGCTTCGAGGGCCAGGCCACGGTGTTCAAGCCCCACGAGGGCCCCTGCTACCGGTGCATGCTGCCCGAGCCGCCCCCCGCCGAACTCGCCCCGTCGTGCGCCGAGGCCGGCGTGCTCGGTGTGCTGCCCGGCATCATCGGCACGATCCAGGGCATCGAGGCCATCAAGCTGATCCTCGGCATCGGCGAGTCGCTCGTCGGGCGGCTCCTCGCCTACGACTCGCTCGACCAGTCGTTCCGCACCTTCAAGGTGCGCCGCGACCCGAACTGCCCGGCGTGCTCGATCGACCCCGACCAGCTGGTCATCGCCGAGTACGACGACCTCTGCCAGCCGCACCCGATCCAGCCCCCCGTCCCCGTCGGCTGACCATCAGCACG
>CAZAVX010000142.1:3485-5413 GCA_964488835.1 uncultured Iamiaceae bacterium
GGGGGTCTAACCTCGCCCGCCATGTGCGCTGGGGCCGTGGGCCGACCACCGATCGGTGAGCGGATCCGGCGCGCCAATCCGCTGCCCGAGGGCACGTTCTCGGTCGGCGTCGGCCTGGTGCTGAACGGCATCGGCGCGTACGCGTTCACGATGCTCGCCGCCCGCGGGCTCGACCGGGCGCTCGGCGAGGCGGCCGGCCAGGACGAGTTCAGCTCGCTCGCGGTGCTGTGGGCCGCGGTGTTCCTCGCCGCGCCGGGGCTCTTCCTCCCCGTCGAACAGGAGGTGAGTCGCACGGTGGCGGCCCGCCGGGCGCGGGGCGAGGGGGCGTCGGGGGTCGTGCGCCAGTCGGCGCTGCTCGGCACCGGTCTGTTGGCGCTCGTCATCGCGGGCACCGTCGTCTCGTTGCCGTGGACGTTCGATCTCTTCTTCGACGAGCAGCCGATGCTCCTCGCCGGCTTCGTGCTCGCCCTCGTCGGCTACTGCGCGGCCCACCTCGTGCGAGGCGTGTTGGCCGGGGCAGGTCGCTTCGACGGCTATGCCGTGTACTTCGGCGCCGAGGGCGTGCTGCGGGTGCTCGTCGGCCTGGTGTTCCTCGTCGTCGGCGTGTCGGCGGCGGGGCCCTACGGGTTGTCGGTGGGCGTCGTCCCGTTCGTCGCGGTGGCGCTGTCGCTCCGGGGGCAACGGGGGCTCGTCGCGCCGGGGCCACCGTCGCGGGCCGGCGAGCTCACCGCGTCGCTCAGCGCGCTCCTCGCTGGGGCGCTGCTCACCGCGCTGTTGCTGAACGCCGGGCCGCTCGCCATCGAGATCCTCGCCTCGCCCGAGGAGAGTGCCGAGGCCGGCCGCTTCCTCGCCGCGCTGCTCATCGCCCGGGTGCCGCTCTTCCTCTTCCAGGCGGTGCAGGCGTCGCTGCTCCCCAAGCTCGCCCTGCTCGCGGGCGGCCAGCGGTGGGCCGACTTCGTCGCCGCGCTCCGCAAGTTGTTGCTCGCCGTCGGCGGGCTCGGCGTGGTCGCCACCCTCGTCGCCTGGTCGATCGGTCCCACCGTCGTGCGCCTCACCTTCGGCGAGGGCTACGTCGTCGGCAACCGCGACCTCGGCCTGCTCGCGGTCAGCAGCTCGGTGTTCATGCTCGCCGTCGCCCTCGGCCAGTCGCTGATCGCGCTCTCGTCCCCGGCGCGCATGGCGCTCGGGTGGGCGGCGGGCGTGGTGGTGTTCGCCACGGTCACCGCGCTGGGCGACGACCTCTACCTGCGGGTCGAGCTCGGCCTGGTGGCGGGCACGGCCACAGTGGCGGGATTGCTCGCCGCGATGGTGGCGGTCCGGTTGCGGGAAGTGGGCGCCCGGACATCGGTCACATCCCGGGTGTGACACATCGAACAGGGGTCAAAGGGCCCATCCTCCTCCAGCTCTCTCCGAATGGCGTCGATACCTCCGGGGAACGGATTCGGAGAAGGAACCCCACGGATGGACCCCACCACCCCCCACACCACACCGCCGACCGGCGCCTCGCCCGCCCCCCGGGCGACGCGACGAGCGGTCGCCGTGCTCCTCACGGTGCTCGTCGCTCTCGGCCTCTTCGCCTCGCCGGCTGCAGCACAGGAGTCCCGCCCGAGCGACCCGAGCGGCGCCGAGTCCCAGTTCCTCACCCTGCTGAACCAGGAGCGGGCCAAGGCCGGCCTCGGTCCGCTCCAGCTGCACCCGAACCTGGTGCGCGACGCCCGCGTGTGGTCGCGGGTGATGGCCGACCAGGACCGGCTCTTCCACACCTCGACCCTGGCCGACGACACCGCCCGCTCGGTGGCCGGCTGGACCCGCGCCGGTGAGAACGTCGGCCGCGGCTGGTCGATCGGCCGGCTCCACGACGCCTTCGTCGCCTCGCCCGGCCACTACCGGAACATCGTCGGCGACTTCAACTACGTCGGCATCGGCGT
>CAZAVX010000143.1:0-5373 GCA_964488835.1 uncultured Iamiaceae bacterium
CGCGGCGAACCGCTGATAGGTTCGTCAGCCCCGTCACGACGGGCGGGGAGGGGAGCAGGGTTCGCGTGCGCCTGTACTGGGAGGTCGCGCGTCGCAGCTTCCGGAGGTGGTCGACCTACCGGGCTGCGACGCTCGCAGGGCTGTTCACCAACGCGGTGTTCGGGTACCTGCGCGCCTACATCCTCCTCGCGGTCGTGGCCGCGGCGGGAGGGACGGCGGGCGGCTGGGACGCGACCCAGCTCGTGACGTTCGCGTTCCTCACCCAGGGCCTCATGAACGTCAGCCTGGCCTTCGGCGACCCCGAGCTCGCCCAGCGCATCCGCACCGGCGACGTGGTCGTCGACCTGTACCGGCCGGTCGACCTCCAGATGTGGTGGCTCGCCGCCTCGCTCGGTCGGGCGGCGTTCTCCACGCTCGCCCGGGGGGTCACCCCGGTGCTCATCGGCGCGCTCGCGTTCGACCTGTCCGTCACCACCTCGCCGGCGATGCTGATCGTCGGGCTCGCATCGCTGGTGCTCGCCGCGGTCGTCGGCTTCGCGTTCCGCTTCCTCGTGAACCTCACGCCGTTCTGGATCCTCGACCATCGCGGTGTCGACCAGCTCGCGACGCTCACGCTCAGCTTCTTCAGCGGGCTCATGCTCCCGGTGGTGCTGTTCCCTGGCTGGCTCGAGGGCCTGGCCCGGCTGCTGCCGTTCATCGCGATGATCCAGGCGCCCGCCGAGGTGTTCATGGGCGTCCGCGACCTCGGGGGCGCGGTGGGGCTCCTCGTCCACCAGGTGGTCTGGGTCGGGCTCCTCCTCGGCGCCGGGCGTCTGGTGCTCGCCCGCGCCCAGCGGAAGGTGGTGATCCAGGGTGGCTGACGCGAGCGTGGGGCTCGGAGGGGTGCTGCACGCCTATGCCCGCCTGGTGGGAGCCCGCATCCGCTCCGACTGGCAGTACCGCACGTCGTTCGTGCTCCACACCCTCTCCCAGGCGGTGGTCACCGCGCTCGACCTCGCCGTCGTGCTCGTGATCTTCGACCGGGTGACGGCGCTCGGCGGGTGGTCGGTCGGGGAGGTCCTCGTCCTCTACGGGTTCGCCACCGCCAGCTTCGGCCTGGCCGACATGTTCGTCAGCCAGGTGGAGACGGTCCCCGAGCACATCCTGGCCGGCACCTTCGACCGCTTCCTCCTCCGTCCCCTGCCGATCGTCCTGCAGTTGTCGGCTGCCGAGTTCGCCCTTCGGCGAATCGGTCGGGTGGTGCCCGGCGTCGCCACCCTCGCCGTCGGGCTCACGGCGGCCGACGTCTCCTGGCACCTCGGGTCGGTCCTCCTCGCCGTCGTCACGCTCGCGTCGGGCATCGCCGTTTTCGGGAGCGTCTTCGTGCTCACCTGCACGGTGAGCTTCTGGATCGTCGGGTCCCGCGAGGTCGCGAACGCCTTCACCTACGGCGGGAGCTTCGCCCAGCAGTACCCCCTCCACATCTTCCACGAGTGGGTGCGGGGCATCATCGGCTGGCTGTTGCCGATGGCCTTCGCCGGCTACGTCGGCACGATCCACCTCGTCGGGGCGGCGAACCCGCTCGACCTGCCGCGCTGGCTGGCCTTCGCCGCGCCGCTGCCGGTCGGGGTCTTCGCCCTCCTGGCGAGCCGTGCGTGGGCCCGATCCGTCCGCAACTACCAGAGCACCGGGAGCTGACCGTGACCGCCGCCATCGTCTGCAGGGACCTCCGCAAGACCTTCGTCGTGCGTCAGCGCGTCGGGAGGGTCCGCCGGCGCCGGGTCGAGGTGCGGGCGGTCGACGGGGTGAGCTTCGAGGTGAGGCCCGGCGAGATGGTCGGCTACCTCGGGCCGAACGGCGCCGGGAAGTCCACGACGATCAAGATGCTCACCGGCATCCTCACCCCCTCGGGCGGGGAGGTGCGCACGGTCGGCCTCGAACCCGTGCGCCAGCGGACGACCCTCGCCCGCCGTATCGGTGTGGTGTTCGGGCAACGCACCCAGCTGTGGTGGGACCTGCCGCTCGGCGACTCCTTCGAGTTGCTCCACCACGTGTACCGCACCGAGCCGGCACGCCACCGGCGCAACCTCGACGAGCTCGTCGAGCGGCTCGACATGGGCGAGTTCCTCGCCACCCCGGTCCGGCAGCTGTCGCTCGGGCAGCGGATGCGTGGCGAGCTGGCGGCGTCGCTGCTCCACGATCCCGAGGTGGTCGTGCTCGACGAGCCCACGATCGGTCTCGACGTGGTCAGCAAGCTCGCGGTGCGCGAGTTCCTCGTCGGCCACAACCGCGAGCACGGCACCACCGTGTTGCTGACGACCCACGATCTCGACGACGTCGAGCGGCTCTGCCCGCGGATGATGATCATCGACCACGGGCGGGTCATCTACGACGGGGGCGTCGCCGCCTTCAAGGCCGAGCACGGGGTCGAGCGCACCGTCGTCGTCGACCTCGTCGACCCCGGTCCGCCCCTCGAGGTGCCAGGTGCCCGGGTGACCAAGGTGGAGGGGCCGCGGCAGTGGCTCGTGTTCGACCGCCGGGAGACCAGCGCCGCCGAGGTCGTCCGGGCGGTGACGAGCACCGTCGCGATCCGTGACCTCTCGATCGAGGAGCCCGAGATCGAGGCGCTCGTGCGCCGGGTGTACCTCGACCAGCGCGACGACGTTTGACGCCCGACGGGGTGGGTAGCCCGTCCCCGCGGGCGCCGATCGCCCCAGGAGGCACCATGTCGAAGGTCGCGATCGTCCTCGCCGACGACTTCGAGGACGTCGAGTTCGAATCCCCCTACCAGTCGCTCGTCGACGCCGGTCACGAGGTCACCGTCGTCGGCACCACCGAGGCGAAGGAGCTCACCGGCAAGCAGGGGAGGGTGACCGTCACCGTCGACCGAGCCGTGGGCCAGGTCGCGGCCACCGACTTCGATGCCCTCCTCATCCCCGGCGGCTACTCGCCCGACAAGCTGCGCACCGACGACGACATCGTGCGCTTCGTGCGCGCCTGTGCCGACCAGGGCATGCCGATCGCGGCGATCTGCCACGCGCCGAGCCTGCTCATCGAGGCCGACCTCGTGTCGGGACGCACCCTCACCTCGTGGCCGTCGATCCGCACCGACCTCACCAACGCCGGCGCGGCGTGGATGGACCAGGAGGTCGTCACCGACGGCAACCTCATCACGAGCCGCAACCCCGACGACATCCCGGCGTTCACCGCGACGCTCCTCGAGCGCCTCGACGCGGGCGGGAACTGACCGCCCCGCACCCGGCAACCCGCGATGAGTTCGGGGGCGGCGAGGAGTCCCGTCCCAATGAAGACACGCAACCTCGCCGAGCTCTACGACCTGCCCGCCATCGACTGGAACCTCGTCGTCGACCGGCTCGATGCCGGGTTCACCCAGGTGCCGGGCACCGGCGGGCCCGATCGTCACACCTGCTGGCTCGCGACGATCGACCCCGACGGTCGACCCCATCTCACAGCTGTGGGCGCCCTGTGGGAGCGGGGCTCGTTCTGGTTCGAGACTGGCCTCGGTACCCGCAAGGCCCGCAACCTCGCTCGCGATCCCCGCTGCACGCTCAGCCTCGCCCTGGCGGAGCTCGACCTCGTCGTGGAGGCCGAGGCGCACCTCGTCACCGATCCGGACGTCGTGGCCGAGCTCGCCGCAGTGTGGGCGCGGGAGTGGCCGTGTGAGGTCGACGAGAGCGGCGTCGCGCTCACCGCGCCGTTCAGCGCACCGTCGGCGGGCCCGCCGCCCTGGCACGTCTTCCGTCTCGACGCGGTGGGGGCGACGGCGCTGCTCACCGACGAGCCGGGCGGCGCGACCCGCTGGACGTTCTGACCGGGTCTCGGTCGAGGCGGTTCAGGCGGCGCGGAGCGACTCGATGGTGGCGGCCATCATCTCGAGGTGGTCGAGCTGCCAGGGGGCGCGCATCGCGAGGTTGATCTGCTGGACGCCGACCTCGATGTACTGGCCGAGGCGGTCGACCATCTGCTGCTCGGAGCCCATCAGCACGCCGTCGCGCACGGCGGGGACGAGGCCGCCGAACTGCTCGTGGAGGTCGTCCTCGGTGGGGCAGAGGCCGACGTTCACCGCGGTGCGGATGTCGTCGATCGAGCGTCCGGCGTCGGCCGCGTGCTGGGCGAGCACCTCGCGCTTGTGGGCGAAGGCCTCCGGCGACACGAACGGGACGTTCCAGCCGTCGGCGTAGCGCCCGGCGATCTTCAGCGTGCGCTTCTCGCCGCCGCCGCCGACCCAGATCGGCAGCTGCGCTTGCACCGGCTTGGGCTCGCAGCGGGCGTCGGTGAGGGTGAAGTGCCGGCCCGAGAAGTTCGTCGTCTCGTCGCGGAGGAGGCCGCGCACGCACTGGACCGCCTCCTCGAGGATGTCGAGGCGCTCGCCCGCGCGGGGAAAGGGGATGCCGTAGGCGGCGTACTCGTTCTGGGCCCAGCCGGCGCCGATGCCGAAGTCGACCCGCCCGCCCGAGAGGTGGTCGATGGTGGCCATCGCGTTCGCGAGCACGGCGGGGTGCCGGTAGCCGGCGCAGTAGACGAGCGAGCCGCAGCGCACGCGGGTGGTCTCACACGCCAGGGCGGTGTGGGCGGCGACCGCCTCGAGGCAGTGGGCACCGGTGAAGTCGGCGGCGTAGAAGTGGTCCCAGATCGAGATCCAGTCGAAGGGTCCCGATTCGATGCGGCGCCACAGGTCGCGCAGCTCGTCGACCGTGGTGTTCTGCAATCCCGTGTGGACCCCGAAGATCGGTGCGTCGGCCACGCGTCTTCCCCTCCCGTGCGAACGGCCCGGCGCGGTCGACCCTAGCGGGGTCGGATCGATGTGTCCCAGTTCACTCAACTGGGGTCTGGCCCGGCCGACCTGTACAGCGTATAGTTGCCGCAATCACGGGATCATTTGGGGGTTCTGCATGACCGGGGACACGAGCTCGAACGAGGCCATCCTGGGACGCGCCGAGGTGAACGACCTCGACGCGATCCTCGCGATGACCAACACCGAGCGTGACGAGGCACTCCACGCCGTTCGCGACAACGCCGACGCCATCTTCACCTGGGACTACAGCAAGGGTGCCCGCCCGGCGCTCAACAAGCTGTACGAGAAGGCGAAGCACTCGCAGTGGAACGGCGAGACCGATCTCGACTGGTCGATCGAGGTCGACCAGGAGGCGCTCATCCACGCGAACGGCGGTCCGCCCAGCCGGGAGAAGATGGAGGCCTTCGGCATCGACCTCAGCGGCACCGCCCTGGCGAAGTGGACCGAGAAGGAGTGGATGCAGTGGGCGATCTACAACCAGAACTGGTCGCTCTCGCAGTTCATGCACGGTGAGCAGGGCGCGCTGATCTGCACGGCGAAGATCGTCGAGACCGTGCCGTGGATCGACGCGAAGTACT
>CAZAVX010000144.1:0-5370 GCA_964488835.1 uncultured Iamiaceae bacterium
ACCCCTACCGGGTGGCGTCGCTGGGGACGTCACCGGTGGGGGTACCCGATGGATCGGCGAGGGCTGGCGTGAGGGCCTCGGGCTCTTCGCTCCAGCCCTCGAGCAATGCCCCGAGCGCCTCGACGGCGCTGTAGCGCGGCTCCCACCCCAGCTCGCGGCGGGCCCGCGTGGCGTCGAGGAGCGGCGCCGCGCTGACGAGGTCGAGCAGGGCCGGCTCGGCCGGGACGAGGCGGGAGTGCCAGGCGGCCGCCGCCGCCGCACGCACCAGGCCCACCGGCAGGCGGACCGCACGGCGGGCGTCGAGCACCTCGGCCATCTCCTCGGCGCCGATCACCGGCTCGGCCGCGAGGTTGAACGCACCACGGACATCGCGCGCGAGTGCGAGCCAGATCGCGTCGGCCATGTCGGCGGCGTGGAGCGCCTGGAACCGCAGGTCGCCGGGCCACGGCAGGAGCGGGAGCGAGCGGTCCGCCACCACCTTCTGGGGCAGGAGCCACCCGGCGAAGATCTGGCGCTGCTCGTCGGCTGCACCCCGCTGGAAGATGAAGGCCGGCCGGAACCGCACGACCCGCATCTGGGGGTTCGCGAGTTCGAGCGCGTCGACGACCCGCTCGACGTAGGCCTTCTCCCGCCCGTAGCCGGCGGTGGGCAGCGAGTCGGTCGGCCAGGTCTCGTCGACCCGCTCGCCCGACTCGGGACCCGGCGAGTAGGCCCCCACCGACGACTGGTGCACGAACACGTCGACGCCTGCCGCCGCAGCCGCGTCGGCGACGAGGCGACTGCCGACGGCGTTGATGCGCCAGGTCAGCTCCGGATCGTGAGTCGGCTGGAACGCCCAGGCGAGATGGACGACCGCGTCGACACCGGCGACGACCTCGGCGAGCACGGGCCGCGCCGACTCGTGGTCGGCGAGGTCCAGTTCGCGCCACTCGAGGCGGTCGAGGCACCAGTCGGGCGGACGGCGCGCGAGGCCGACGACCCGCTCGACGGCGGGTTCCTCGAGCAGTCGGGTGAGCACGGCGACCCCGACGTTTCCGGTCGCGCCCGTGACGGCGATGCGGCGCGGCGGCTCGAGGCTGCGAGGCGGCTGGTCGGATGTCGGGGACGTGGGCTCGGGGTCCATGGGACCCTGGTACCCCGTCGGGCGCTGACCGACTCGGCGACGGCGCCGTGCCGCTGAACGCCGCGCCCGGGCTCAGCTCTCGAAGGAGAGGTCGGCGAGCTCGGCGAGCAGGTCGCTCGACCCGGCGAGGGAGGAGGCGAGGATCTCCTTCGCCGTCTCGAGCAGATGGAAGATCTGCGGGTCGGCCACCGAGTAGAGCACTGTCGTGCCCTCCTTGCGGGTGGTGACGATGCCGCCCCGTCGCAGCACCGCGAGCTGCTGGGAGAGGTGCGACTGCTCGATGCCGACGAGCGGGATCATCTCGCTGACCGAGTGCTCGCCGTCGCGGAGCACCTCGAGGACCCGGATGCGCGCCGGGTGGCCGAGGGTCTTGAAGAAGTCGGCCTTCACCTGGTAGATCGGGCGGGTCACGGCGGTGCTCCCTCGTGTCGGACCGGGCAGTCGCCACCGTTGCGGACGTGGTCGCGCGCGTGGGCGATGGCCTCGTCGAGTCGTTCGAACAGGTGGTGCTGGCCCGCCAGCCGGTCGAACACGCCGACCGCGGCGAGGGCCCGGTGGTGCTCGGGGCGTGGGCCCTTCAAGAGGACGGTGATGCCCCTCCCCTCGAGCTCGGCCACGATCTCGCGCAACGCCTGGGCACCCGTCGCGTCGAGCACCCTGACCGCGGGCAGGCGGAGGATGACGACCTCGACGTCGGTGACCTGGGTGAGCTCGGTGAGGAAGCGCTGCGCGGCACCGAAGAACAGGGCTCCGTCGAGTCGGTAGACGACGATGTGGTCGGCGAGCAGCCGCGCCTCGTCCTCGGGGCGGATGACGTCGGACTCGTCGCCGTCGAGGAGCGACGCGGCCCAACCGGGGAGCGGTTCGGCGGTGGCGGTGGACGACCGCGCCACGTTGCGGAGGGCGAGGATGGCCGCGACCGCGATGCCGAGCTCGACCGCGACGATGAGGTCGAACACGATGGTGGCAGCTGCGGTGAGGGCGAGAACGAGCGCGTCGGAGCGAGTGGCTCGGGCGACCGCCCGCACGTTGTGCACCTCGACCATGCGCACGGCGGTGACCATGAGGACCCCGGCGAGCGCGGCGAGTGGGATCTCGGCGACGAGCGAGCCGCCGAAGTACACGACGAGGATCAACACGACCGAGTGCACCATCGCGGACACCCGGGTACGGGCCCCCGCCCGGACGTTCACCGCGGTGCGGGCGATGGCGCCGGTGGCGGGCATCCCGCCGAAGAGGGGCGAGGCGAGGTTGGCGAGACCCTGACCGAACAGCTCGCGGTCGGGGTCGTGGCGCCCGGTGTCGGCCATGCCGTCGGCCACCTTCGCGGACAGCAGGCTCTCGAGCGCGGCGAGCAGGGCCACGGCGATGGCCGCCGAGAACAGCGTGCTGACCTCACCGGCGCTCAGCGACGGGAGCGCGGGCGCGGGGAGCGAGCTCGGCAGGGCGCCGATCCGCTCGACGTCGAGGCCCGCGGCCTTCGACACGATGGTGGCGAGCGCGACGGCGATGAGCGAGCTCGGCAACGACCGGTGCAGGCGCGGCACGACGACCATCGTGAGGGCGACGAGGAGCACGAGCCCGACGGCGCCGGTGTTGAGGGACGCGACGGCGTCGATCACCGCCCGGCCGGCGACGGCCGCGGTGTTCTCGCCCTCCGGGGTGGGGACGCCGAGGGCGGTGGGCACCTGCTGGAGGAAGATGATGACCGCGATACCGACGGTGAACCCCTCGACCACCGGCCACGGCACATAGGCGAGGTAGCGCCCGAGGCGGGCGAACGCGGCGGCGACGATCAGCACGCCGGCCATGAGGCTGACGACGAAGACCGCCTCGGGGCCGAACCGGGCGACGACGGGCACGAGGACGACCGTCATCGCGCCGGTGGGGCCCGACACCTGGACGTTCGAGCCCCCGAACGCGGCGGCGACGAACCCGGCCACGATCGCGGTCATGAGCCCGGCGGCGGCGCCGAGTCCAGTGGTGATGCCGAAGGCGAGGGCGAGCGGGAGGGCGACGACGCCGACGGTGATGCCCGACACCACGTCGGTGCGCCAGTGGGCCTTCAACCCGGCGTAGTCGGCCCGGCGGGGCATCAGCCGGGCGACCGCCCGCCGCAAGGTCTGGCGCCGCCCGTCGCGGGGCAGCCGCGCGGTCACGTCCACCGCAGTGTTCGACAAGATGGGAATATTCGCATCTTGTCATGTTACCGATACAGTCCCCGATTCCCCCAGTCGACGGCCGGCGCCCGACCCGAGCGGGGCAGCGGTCCCCCGCGAGCCGACCGTAAGCTCCTCCCATCGCGACGACGCCCGACTCCGCCCCTCACGAGCGCCCCTCGGCCTCCCACACGCGCAGCGTGTACGTCGCCGCGCCCGAGGGCGACACCGGCAAGTCGCTCGTCGCGCTCGGCCTCGCCGACGTGCTCGCTCGGCGGGTCGGCTCGCTCGGCTTCTTCCGCCCGGTCACCGTCGACCGCCACGGCGACCGCATCCTCCAGATGCTCCTCGACCACATCGGCTCGGACCTCGCGCCCGAGCGCTGCATCGGCGTCACCTACGACGACGTCCACGACGACCCTTCGGCGGCGCTCGCCACCATCGTCGAACGATTCGGCCAGCTCGCGCGCACCTGCGAGGTCGTCGTCATCGTCGGCTCCGACTACCGCGACGTGGCGGCCCCCACCGAGCTGGCGTTCAACGCCCGGGTGGCGGCCAACCTCGGCGCCCCCGTGGTGCTCGTCGTGCGCGGCCGCGACCGTCCCGCCGACGACGTCGCCCAACTCGTCGACATCGCGGTCGCCGAGCTCCACCAGGCGCACGCCCAGCCCGTCGGCGTCTTCGTCAACCGGTGCGATCCCGCCGAGCTCGAGGCGATGTCCCGCACCGGCGACCGCGCCGGGCTCCCCACCTGGGCGCTCCCGGAGATCCCCGTGCTGTTCGCACCGCTCGTCGTCGACCTGATGACGGCCCTCGACGGTCGACTCGCCTTCGGCGACGAGGCGAGCCTCCAGCGGGAGGCCGAGGAGATGCTCGTCTGTGGCATGAACGTCGAACACGTCGTCGAGCGGCTCGCCGACGGCCAGGTGTGCATCGCGGCCGGCGACCGTCCCGACGTGCTCGTCGCCCTCGCCGCGGCGAACGCCGCGGCCGGGTTCCCCAACCTCGCAGCGGTCATCCTCAACGGAGGGTTCGAGCCCGGCCCGCGGATGGTCGAGCTCGCGTCGAGCCTCGACGACCACCTCCCGGTCGTCATCACCGAGCACAACACCTACGACACCGCCCGCACCGTCGCCTCCACCCGCGGCCACCTCGGCGGTAGCCAGCGCAAGATCGACACGGCGCTCGGCGCCTTCGACGCCCATGTCGACCCCGACGCGCTGCTCGCCGCCATCGACGTGCCGATGAGCGGCGTCGTCACCCCGCTCATGTTCGAGTCGATGTTGCTCGAGCGGGCACGTGCCGACCGGCGCCACATCGTCCTGCCCGAAGGCGACGACGACCGCATCCTCCGCGCCGCGTCGACCCTGTCGTCCCGCCAGGTCGTCGACATCACGCTGCTCGGCGACGAGGCGGCGATCCGCAGCCGGGCGAGCGCCCTCGGCCTCGACCTCGGCGAGATCCGGGTCGTCGACCCGCGCACCTCCGAGCTGGTGGAGGAGTTCGCCGCCGAGTACGCGAGACTGCGGGCCCACCGGGGCATCACCGTCGAGGTCGCCCGCGACATCGTCCGCGACGTGTCCTACTTCGGCACCCTGATGGTCCACACCGGGCGGGCCGACGGCATGGTGTCGGGCGCCGCCCATTCGACGGCCCACACGATCACCCCGTCCTTCGAGATCATCAAGACCGTGCCCGGCACCTCGATCGCCTCCTCGGTCTTCTTCATGTGCCTGCCCGACCGGGTCCTCGTCTACGGCGACTGCGCGATCATCCCCGACCCCTCCGTCGAGGAGCTCGCCGACATCGCCATCTCGGCTGCCACCACCGCCGCCCAGTTCGGGATCGAGCCGCGCATCGCGATGCTCTCGTACTCCTCGGGCGAGTCGGCGGCCGGCGCCGACGTCGACAAGGTGCGGGCGGCCACCGAGCTGGTCCGCGAGCGCCGTCCCGACCTGCTCGTCGACGGCCCGATGCAGTACGACGCCGCGGTCGATGCCGCGGTGGGCGACGCCAAGCTGCCGGGGTCCGCGGTCGCGGGCCGGGCCACGGTGTTCGTGTTCCCCGACCTCAACACCGGCAACAACA
>CAZAVX010000145.1:0-5365 GCA_964488835.1 uncultured Iamiaceae bacterium
GTCGGCACCACGGCCGGCTCCATGTCCGGCACCACGGCCGGCACCACGGCCGGCAACGAGTTCGGAGGCGGGAGGCGCCATCGCCCCAACCTACCGACCGCCCGCCGCGACCCGGTCGCGACATTCGTCCAAGACCCACTGGCGGCGACCCGCGGAAGATCGGTCGAGCGGGCTCGCAGGGAGTCCGGGAGATGTCGAGAGGAGCACGGTGGACGACCGATCGATCGAGGACGACACGAGGGTGGAGAGGACGCGACGCGACCCGCTCCGACGCCTCCTCGCCCCGGTTCGCAGACGGCTGCTCGCGGCCTGTGCGCTCCGCGCGGTGGGTGCGGCCGCTGCCGTCGTGCCGTACCTCGCCGTGGCCGAGCTCGCCCGCGCGCTGCTGGCGTCGCCGACCGACGAGTCGCGCGCCTGGCTCGTCGCATGGGTCGCCGTCGCCGCGGGCATCGTGAGGTTGGTGGCGAGCGCGGCTGCCAGCGGCCTCAGCCATCGCGCCGACCTCGACCTCCAGCTGCACCTGCGTCGCCAGATCGCCCGCCACCTCGCCAGGGTTCCCCTCGGATGGTTCAGCGAGCGTCGGTCCGGCGAGGTGCGGACGGCCTTGGAGGACGACGTCGACGAGCTGCACCACCTCGTCGGCCACTGGTATCTCGACCTGGCGGCCGCCGTCGTGTTGCCCCTGCTCGCGGTGGCGTACCTGCTGACCGTCGACTGGCGGCTCACGATCGTGACGCTCCTCCCCGCGGCGGTCGGGGTGGCGATCGTCGCCCGGATGCTGACCGCGGTGGGTGACCAGACGGCCGCCCGCGACGCCGCCCTCGCTCGGATGAACGCCGCTGCCGTCGAGTTCGTCGAGGGCATCGCCGTCGTGAAGACCTTCGAGCAGGGCGGCCGGGCGCGGAACCGCTACGTGGCCGCCGCCCACGAGTTCGTCGACTCGTTCGGTCGGGTGGTCGGCCCGATGGTCGGGCCGGCGTCGGCCGCCGAGGCCGTGTTCAGCCCGCTGGTGGTGCTGGCCGCCGTGCTCGCCGGCGGGACCGCGATGGTCTCGTGGGGGTGGCTCGAGCCCCTCGACGTGCTCCCCTTCGTCCTCCTCGGCCCGGGCATCACCGCGACCTTCCACACCCTCAGCCACAGCGACGACCAGCTCCAGGGCGCCCGGCTCGCCGCAGGACGGATCGCCGACCTCCTCGACACCCCTGTCCTCCGGCGATCGTCGGCGAACACCCCTGCACCGGACGGGCACCGGGTGGTGTTCGACGGCGTGACGTTCTCCTACGACGGGTCTCACGACGTCGTCAGGGACGTCGACCTCGTCCTCGAACCGGGGACGCTGACCGCGCTCGTCGGCCCGTCGGGGTCCGGGAAGTCGACCCTCGCCCGCCTCCTCCTCAGGTTCTGGGACCCGAGCGAGGGTCGGATCCTCGTCGGCGCCACCGACCTGCGCGACCTCGATCCCGACACCCTCCACACCCACATCGGGTTCGTCCTCCAGGACCCCCAGCTCCTGCGGACCTCCCTGCGCGACAACATCCGCCTCGGAGCTCCCCACGCGAGCGACGAGCGGGTCGAGGCCGCAGCCCGGGCGGCACAGATCCACGAGCGCATCGCCGCGCTCCCCCTCGGCTATGCGAGCGTGGTCGGCACCGACGTCGAGCTCTCCGGCGGCGAGGCCCAGCGCATCGCCATCGCACGGGCGCTGTTGGCCGACCCTCCGATCCTGGTGCTCGACGAGGCGACCGCCTTCGCCGATCCCGAGTCCGAGTCGGCGATCCAGGACGCCCTGTCGACCCTGGCGGTCGGTCGCACGGTGCTCGTCGTCGCGCACCGTCTCCACACCGTTGCCGACGCCGACCAGATCGTCGTCGTCGACGGCGGGCGCATCGTCGAACGCGGACGTCACAACGCGCTCATCGCCGCCGGCGGGCGCTACCGGTCCCTGTGGTCGGCGGATCGCCGCGCGACCGCGGTCGAACGGCGGGCGATCGCCGGTGTCGATCGTGCGCCCGTCGAGGCGGCCCGATGATCGGCGTCCTGCGCGCCCTCGCGGACCGGGCCGGGTCGGCGGCGGCGATCCGACGGACCCTCGCCGGCCTCGTCGCCGAGGGCATCCTCCAGGGACTCGGCTTCGCCGTCCTCGTCCCGCTCCTCGGTGCCCTGCTCGACGGTCGCACCGACGCCGCGTGGCGGTGGACGGCGGTCCTCGCCGCCCTCGCCGTCCCCTACGCCGTGTTGCGCCACGCCGGACAGCGCGCGACCTACCTGGCGACGCTCGAGACGGCCCGCGCGACCTACGGGCGCGTCGGCGAGACGATCACCTCCCTGCCCCTCGGGTCGTTCGATCGTTCGACCGTCGGTCCCCTGGCCCGGCTCGCCAGCACGGGTGTCATGACCGCCTTCGCGGCGCCGGCGCACCTCCTCCGACCCCTCGTCACCGCGGTCGTCACGCCGGCCACCGCCGTGTTCCTCCTCGTGCCGGTCGACTGGCGCCTCGCGCTCGCCGCGGCCGCCACCGCGCCCGTTGCCGTCGCGGTGTACCGGTGGACCCACGCCCGGGTGGATGCCGTGACCGACGCGCTCGACGCGTCGGCCGCCGAGTCGACGAGCCGGGTGCTCGAGCTCGCCCGCAGGCAGGAGGTGCTGCGCGCCTACGGACGGGCGGGCGACGGTGCCGACCTGCTCGACGACGCTCTCCTCGCCGAGCACGCCGCGGGCCGGCGCCTGGCACGGGCCGCGGTACCCGGCATCGTCGGCTTCGCCACGACGGTCCAGGCCGCCGTCACCGTCCTCCTCCTCGTCGGGACCCAGCTCGCGCTCGACGGACACGTGGAGGCCCCGACCCTCGTCGCCGCGCTCGTCCTCGCCGCACGCTCGGTCGAACCCCTCGCCCAGCTCGCCGAGCTGGGCACCGCGCTCGGTGCGTCGCGGCGGGACCTCGCACGCCTCGACGAGCTCTTCGCCACGCCGCGCCTGCCAGAACCCGCCACCGGGCGGCCGGTCGAGGACGGGGGCATCCAGCTCGAGGACGTCACGTTCGGCTACGGGGACCGTCCGGTGTTGGAGGGGGTGAGCCTCGAGGTGCCCGCCAGGACGATGACCGCCGTCGTCGGCCCGTCCGGATCGGGGAAGACGACCCTCCTCCGCCTCATCGCCCGGTTCTGGGACGTCGACGCCGGCGCGGTGCGGATCGGCGGGGTCGACGTGAGGGACCAGCGCTCGGACCACCTCCTCTCCCAGGTCTCCCTGGTGTTCCAGGACGTCTACCTGTTCGAGGGCACGATCGAGGAGAACGTCCGCATGGGACGTCCCGACGCGACGGCCGACCAGGTGGCCGAGGCGATGCGGATCGCCCGCGTCGACGAGATCGTCGATCGTCTCCCTGCCGGAGCCGCGTCCCGGGTCGGCGAAGGTGGCGTGGCCCTGTCGGGCGGCGAACGCCAGCGGATCTCGATCGCGCGGGCGATCCTGAAGGACGCGCCGATCGTCCTGCTCGACGAGGCGACCTCGGCGATCGACCCGGAGAACGAGGTGGCGGTGCAGACCGCACTCGCCGCGCTGGTGGCCGACCGCACGCTCGTCGTCGTCGCCCACCGCCTGTCGACGGTGACCGCTGCCGACCAGATCGTCGTCCTCGACGAGGGACGGATCGTCGAGCGTGGCACCCACGACGAGCTGCTCGGGCGCAGCGGTCGCTACGCGGCGCTCTGGAACCGCCGCGTCGAGGCCGCCGGCTGGCGCCTCGCCCGACCTCGCGACGCCGGCTCTCCCTGCTCGACCGGCTCCCCCAGCCCGACCGGCTCTCCCTGCTCGACCCCACCATCCGACCGAACCAGGAGCATCACGTGACCGACACCCCCCACGACCCGTTCATCTCCGCGTCCGACCTCGCGCGCGCGATCCGCCGCAAGGAGGTGAGCCCGACCGAGGTGGCCGCGACCTACCTCGACCGGATCGACCAGCTCGACGGCAGCCTCGGCGCGTTCTGCCACCGCGCCGACGACGACGTGCGCGCCCGGGCGCGCGCCGCCGAGGAGACGATCGCCCGCGCCTCTGCGGACGACCCCCTCCCTCCCTTCCTCGGCGTGCCGCTCCCGATCAAGGACCTCGTCGACGTCGCCGGCTGGCCGACCACCTTCGGATCGGCTGGCGCCCACCCGGGACCTGCCACCCGGTCCGACCCCGTCGTGGGGCGGTTCCTCGACGCCGGCTTCGTGCCGCTCGGCAAGACCACCACGTCGGAGTTCGGGACCGTCCCCTTCGTGGAGAACGACGTCCACGGCACGACCCGCAACCCGTGGGACCTGCAACGGAGCCCCGGAGGCTCGTCGAGCGGAGCGGGCGTCGCGGTCGCCGCGGGCATGGCGCCGATCGCGCACGCCGCCGACGGAGGCGGGTCGATCCGCATCCCCGCGTCCTGCACCGGCCTCGTGGGGCTCAAGCCCACCCGCGGCCGGGTCACCAACGGACCGGTGGAGGTCGAAGGACTCGGCGTCCACGGCGTCCTCACCCGCTCGGTGGAGGACACCGCCGCGGCGCTCGACGTCCTCGCGAGGCACGACCCGACCGCCTGGTGGTCGCCACCCGACCACCACCGCCCGTTCAGCGCCGCCGCCACCGCCGAGGCACCCACCGGGCTCCGCATCGGCGTGCTGACCGACTCGCCGATCGAGTCGATCACGGTCGACCCGGCATGCGCCGCTGCGGTCGAGCTCACCGTCTCGGTGCTCGAGCTCATGGGACACCACGTCGTCGACACCGAGCTGCCGCTCCCCCCGACCGACCAGCTGCTCGCCGCCTTCACGCCCATCTGGAACACCGCAGCAGCCGGGATCGAGCTCGCGCACCCCGACCGGATCGAGCCGCTCAGTCGGCTGATGCGCGACGAGGCCCGGGCGGTCGACTCCTTCGACTACGTCGAGCGCGTCCGGACCACCCAGGAGATCTCCCGGCAGATCGTCGAGGGCTTCCTCGCCCGCTTCGACCTGCTCGTCACCCCGACGATGGCCTGCCTCCCCCCGCCCATCGGGATCCTTCCCGGCGCGCCCGACGACGACCCGCGTATGCAGCTCGTCCGCAGCTATCCGATGGCCGTGTTCACGACGCTGTTCAACGTGACGGGCCAACCCGCGATCTCGCTCCCCGCCCACCACGACGACGCCACCGGTCTGCCGGTGGGCGTCCAGCTCGTCGCCGCGCCGTGGCGCGAGGACCTCCTGTTGCGGGTGGGTCGCGTCCTCGAGCTCGCGCTGCCGTGGGCGAACCGCCGACCGGAGGAGCGCTCGCTGGCCGGCGGCGGCTGAGCGTGGTCGATCCGGGTCAGGCGGGGTGGACCCGCACCTCGGTGGCCTTCACCGCCGCCCAG
>CAZAVX010000146.1:0-5347 GCA_964488835.1 uncultured Iamiaceae bacterium
TGACCGCCACGACCTCCGAGCCAAGTTCGAACGCGCCCCACGGTGCGAACCCACGGCAACACCGCGCCACCACCCGATCCCGACGAGCCGCGACGGGGGGCCACGAGCGGGCGGGTCCTTCCCAGGGCCCGCCCGTTCGTGTTCTGCTCGTGAGGTGAGCAGCCCCGCGAGCGACGATCTTCCCTTCGACGGTTCGGACCTGCGCGCCCTCTTCGTGAACTGCACCCTCACCCCGTCGCCCGGCGAGTCGCACACCCAGCGCCTGATCGACCGCTCGATGGCGCTCATGGCTCGTGCCGGGGTCGGTGTCGACTCGATCCGGGCCGTCGACCACGACATCGCCACCGGCGTCCAGCCCGACATGCGGGAGCACGGCGCGTCCAGCGACGAGTGGCCGGCGATCATGGAGCGGGTCCTCGCCGCCGACGTGCTCGTCGTCGGCACCCCGATCTGGCTCGGCGACCCCTCGTCGGTGTGCCGCAGGGTGATCGAGCGGCTCTACAGCTGGTCGGGCGAGCTGAACGAGCGCGGCCAGTCGGTGTTCTACGGCCGCGTCGCCGGTGTGCTCGTCACCGGCAACGAGGACGGCGTGAAGCACTGCGCGATGAACCTCCTCTACTCACTCCAGCACATCGGGTACACGATCCCTCCGCAGGCCGACGCCGGGTGGCTGGGCGAGATCGGGCCGGGGCCGAGCTACGGCGACGACGGCGTCGGGCTCGACCACGACTTCACCAACCGCAACGCCACGATCATGACGTGGAACCTCCTCCACCTCGCCCGCCTGCTCCACGACACCGGCATCCCCTCCTACGGCAACGACCGGAACGCGTGGGCGGACGGCGAACGCTTCGGCTGGGAGTGACGCCCGAGCGGGCTCGGGTGTGTCATCGGTCATGTCGCGTGACGCGTTGACTTGACGGTGGCAAGATGCGGACCGGCTGCGCCGACGACGGAGGCGACGATGGGCCAGATGCTCGAAGTGGAAGGGCTGACGCGGCGGTTCGGGGACCTCGTCGCGGTCGACGGGGTGAGCCTGCACGTCGACGAGGGCGAGACCTACGGGCTGCTCGGTCCGAACGGCGCCGGCAAGTCGACGACGATCTCGATGATCGCCGGGCTCATCGAACCCCACGGCGGCTCGATCCGGGTCGGCGGTGACGAGATGACCACCGGCGCCACCGCGCTGCGGTCCCGCATCGGCCTCGTCCCCCAAGACCTCGCCGTCTACCCCGACCTCACCGCCCGCGAGAACCTGCGCTTCTTCGCCCGCCTCTACGGCATGTCCCGCGCCGACACCGCGACGCGCATCGACGAGGTGCTCGAGATCATCGCGCTCACCGACCGGGCCGACGACCGAGCCGACACCTTCAGCGGGGGGATGCGGCGGCGCCTCAACATCGGTATCGGCCTGCTCCACCGGCCGCAGCTCCTGATCCTCGACGAGCCCACCGTCGGCGTCGACCCCCAGAGCCGCAACGCGATCCTCGAGTCGGTCGAGCACCTCTCCACCGAGGGCATGGCCGTCCTCTACACCACCCACTACATGGAGGAGGCCGAGCGGCTCTGCGACCGCATCGGCATCATCGACCACGGACAGCTGATGGCCGAGGGGTCCCGCCGCGAGCTCGTCGCCTCCATCGGCGAACAGGACCGCATCCACATCACCTGCACGGGGCGCACCGACCAGGCGCTCGACGCGTTCGCCGCCATCGACGGGGTGAGCGACGCGACCGCCGACGAGTCGGGCGTCACCCTCCTCACCTCCGACGCGGCGCGGGCCGTCGCCCGCGCCGTCGAGGTCGCCGATTCCCACGACCTGTCCGTCACCTCGGTGGAGATCACCCAACCCGACCTCGAAGCGGTGTTCCTCCACCTCACCGGCCGCGCCCTGCGCGACTGACCGATGGGCGCCGCGCTCCTCATCGCCGCGAAGGACCTGCGCCAGCGGGCGCGGGACCGCTCTCTGTTCATCCTCGCCTTCGTCGCGCCGCTCGCCCTCGCGTTCGTGTTCAGCATCGTGTTCGGCGGGCTCGACGACGGCGAGCGGATCCAGTTCTCCTTCGGGCTCGTCGACGACGACGGTGGCGATCTCGCCGTGGCGTTCACCGGCGTGCTCGACTCGCTCGTCGACGAGGGTCTCGTCGAGCTCTCGCGCTACGACACCGCCGACGAGGCGCGCGAGGCCGTCGCCGACCGGGACGTCTCGGCCGCGTTCCTCCTCCCCGAAGGGTTCTCCGCCACCTTCGCGACCTCGACGCCGGCGGAGGTCACCGTGATCGGCAACGTCGAGGCCTCGATCGGCACGTCGGTCGCACGGTCCATCGCCCGCAACTTCGCGACCCGCTCGAGCACCGCGGCCCTCGCCGGTGTCACCGCTGCGTCGGTCGGAGCGGTCGGGTTCGACGAGATCGGTGCGGTCGCCGACCGTGTGGGCGCCGCCCCACCGCTCGCCACCCTCGCGCCACTCGGCACCGAGTCGGGAGGTCTCGACCTCACCACGACGATGGTGGCCGGGCTGTCGGTCTTCTTCGTCTTCTTCGTCGCCGGCACGGCGGTCACCGGCGTGCTCCACGAGCGCAACGAGGGCACCCTGCCCCGTCTCCTCGTCGCGCCGGCTCCCCGCTGGTCGATCCTCGCCGGCAAGGCGCTGTCGGCCGTCGTCGTCGGCGTCGCCGCGCTCGCGGCGCTCATGGTGGCCTCCACGTTCGTGATGGGCGCCGACTGGGGTGACCCGTTCGGTGCGCTCGCGCTGTGCATCGCCGCCGTGCTCGCCGCCACCGGCATCATGTCGCTCGTCGGTGGGTTCGCCCGCAACGCCGAACAGGCGGGCAACCTCCAGTCGGTGGTCGCGGTGTCGATGGCGATGCTCGGCGGCTCCTTCGGCATCGTCGCCCCGGCCACCGATTCGCTGTGGGGCCGCCTCGCCCTCCTGACGCCCAACCGGTGGTTCCTCGACGGGCTCGACGAGCTGCAGCGCGGCACCGTCGCCGACGTGCTCCCCGCCATCGCGGCGCTGCTCGGCATGGCGCTCGTCACCGGGCTGTTCGGGGTCCGTCTCGCGGGGAGGGCGCTGCGGCCATGAAGGTCTGGGCCATCGTCGCCACCGCGCTGTTGCGCTTCACCCGCGACCGCTTCAACCTGTTCTTCGTCTTCGTGCTGCCGCTCGCGATCGTGCTGCTGATCGGGCTCCAGTACGGCGACGTCGGTGATCCCCAGCTGGGTCTCGTCGTGCCCGCCGACGACACGCTCGGCGACGAACTGCGGCAGCGTCTCGCCGAGATCGAGGACCTCGAGGTCGTCGACCTCGACACCCGCGCCGAGGTGCTCGACCGGGTCGACGACGGCGAGCTCGACGCCGGGCTCGTGGTACCCGAGGGCTTCAGCAGCTCGATCGCCGACGGTGAGCCGATCGAGTTGACCTACGTCTCCGCGGGCGACGGGCTCGGCCCCCAGCTCCAGAACCTCGTCGGCGACGCGCTCTCCCGCACCCTCGCCGTGCCCACCGCCGTCCACGCGGCCGTCGAGCTCGGCGCCGACGAGGACGCGGCGCGGGCCGCGGCCCTCGGCAACGAGTCGATGCTCGAGCTGCTCGAGGTTCGGACCGTCACCGCGGGCGACCGTCTCTTCCCCGAGGGCACCACCGGCTACGACGTCGGCGCCACCGGCCAGCTCGTGCTCTTCGTGTTCCTCACCTCGCTCACCGGCTCGGCCGCCATCATCCAGAGCCGACGCCTCGGGGTCACCACCCGGATGTTGTCGACCCCGACCCCGGTCCGCACGATCCTGCTCGGCGAGGCGGTGGCGCGCTTCACGATCGCCGTCACCCAGGGCGTCTACATCATGCTCGCCACCGTCGTCCTGTTCGGGGTCGAGTGGGGCAACCTGCTGGCCTCGGCCGCCATCCTCGCGGCCCTCGGCGCGGTCGGCGCGGCCGCCGCGATGCTGAGCGGCGCCACGTTCGCCAACGAGGACCAGGCTTCGGGCATCACCGTCGTCCTCGCGCTCGCCCTCGGAGCACTCGGCGGCTCGATGCTGCCGATCGAGCTGTTCAGCGACACCATGCGCACGATCGCCAAGGCGATCCCCCACTTCTGGGCCATCGACGCGTTCAGCGACGTCGTCCGCCACGGCGCGACCGTGCCGGACATCCTCTCCCAGCTGGGCGTCCTCCTCGCGTTCGCCGTGGCCATCGGCATGGTGGCGGTGTGGCGGCTCCGACGTACGCTCGTCCGACCGTGATGTCACACTGGTGGGCCCGGCCATCGGCCGCGTCACTGCCGCGACACGAGGAGCTCTGACCCTCGCCATGATCCGCCCACTCAGCCGTCGACTCGCCGCCCTCGCCGCGTTGCTCCTGCTCGTCGTCGCGGCCGGGTGCGGCACCGAGAGCGGGGCCGTCGGAGCCGCCGACGTCGACCCCCGCGAGGCGGTTCGGGCCGCCTTCGCCGAGCTCGACCCCAGCGTGCTCGACGTCTCGGTCTCCGTCGATGCCACCGCCGACGAGATCCTCACCGCCATGGACGCCACCGACGCGGACGGCGCAGACCGGGCCGCGGCCGAGCTGCTCGCCGACGCCCACCTCCACCTCGTGGGCGCGGGCGACGACATGGCGCTCGAGGTGGGGATCGGCGAGTCGACGGTTACGGAGGTGCGCGTCGTCGACTCGGTCCTCTACGTGCGCGTCGACCCCGACGAGCTCCGCCGCCTCGTCGACCGCGTCGACCCCGACACGGGCGCCGAGCTCGACGGGATGCTCGGCATGCTCGCGCTCCTCACCGAGGGCGACCCCCGTCTCGGCTTCCTCGCCGACCTCGCCGGCGGCGCGTGGATCAGCCTCGACCTCACCGACGGGGTGCCAGGCGGCACGGCAGACGACCGATCGGCCACCGGACTCGACGAGGAGTTGGCCGAGCTGCTCGCCACGATCGTCGACGAGCACACCGTCGTCGTCCCCAACGGCACCGCCCGGGGCGGCCAGCGCTACCTCGTGCAGGTCGAGACCGCCCGGCTCCTCGAGTCGGCCGCCGCCGATCCCCGGCTCGCCGATGCCCTCGGCACAGCGGGCACCGACCCGGAGACGCTGCTCGACGAGCTCGCCGACGGTGGGCTCGCCCCGACCTGGGAGCTCGACGTCGTGCTGATCGACGGCCGGCTCGGGTCGATCCGCGTCGACCTCGCATCCCTCACCGCCGAGGCGCCCGCCGGTGCCACCCTCCCGGTGCTCGTCAGCTTCGCCGCCACGCCGACGCCGCCCCACGCACCCGACTCCCACACCCCCGTCCCCACCGACCTGCTCGGCGACCTGCTGAGCGAGACGGTCGAGGGGATGACGAGCGGCCTCCGA
>CAZAVX010000147.1:0-5189 GCA_964488835.1 uncultured Iamiaceae bacterium
CGGGAGGACGCCGACGGGAAGAACGCGTGGCTGGCCCACGAGGGCCAGGTCGACAACCCCTTCGTTCTGGTGCTCGTCATGTTCTACGAGAACCAGGGGACGGCCCAGCCCCAGCTCGCCCCCTTCGCCCACCTCGGCATCGAGGTGCCGACCCGCGAGGACATCGACGCGATCGCGGCGCGAGGCCGCGAGGCCGGGTGCCTCGCGTGGGAGCCCCAGCAGCTGCCACCCCCGGTGGGCTACGTGTGCGCCCTCCACGACCCCGACGGCAACGTCGTCGAGTTCAGCTTCGACCAGGGCGTCCACGCCAAGGTGCAGGAGGTGTGGGGCTGATGTTCACCGGGCTCGTCGAGGAGCTGGGACGCTTCGCCGGCCGCGACGGCGCGCGGTACCGGTTCGAGGCCTCCACGGTGCTCGAGGGAGTTGCCGTCGGCGACTCGATCGCCACCAACGGTTGCTGCCTCACCGTGGTCGACTTCGGCGACGACTGGTGGGAGACCGAGCTGAGCGAGGAGACGCTCCGCCGCACGAGTCTCGGGGCGCTCACACCCGGCGACGTCGTGAACCTCGAACGCCCCACCCGGGTGGGCGACCGCCTCGGCGGTCACATCGTCCAGGGCCACGTCGACGGGGTCGGCACCATCGTCACCACCCCACCCGACCTGCGGGTCACGGTCCCGGCCGAGCTGCTGCGCTACTGCGTCGAGAAGGGTTCGATCACCATCGACGGGGTCAGCCTCACCATCGTCTCGGTGCTCGACGACGGCGTCACCGCGGCCATCATCCCCCACACCGCCGAGGTCACCACGCTCGGCCACAAGCCCGTGGGCGCGCCGGTCAACATCGAGGTCGACATCGTGGCCAAGTACGTCGAGCGGCTGCTCCCCGGATGAGCACGGCCGAACCGCTCCCCCATGCCGAGGGGATCCGGATCGCAGGGGTGACGAAGCGGTTCGAGCGGCGGGGCCAGGTCGTGGAGGCGCTCGGCGGAGTCGATCTCGACATCGCCGAAGGCGAGCTGGTCACCCTCATCGGGCCGAGCGGATGCGGCAAGAGCACGCTGCTGCGCATCATCGGCGGGCTGCTCGGCCACGACGCCGGTTCGGTCACCATCGGGCGTTGCACCCCCGACCAGGCGCGGGCCGAGAAGCACTTCGGGTTCGTCCCCCAGGCCCCCGCTCTCCTCCCCTGGCGCACCGTGCTCGACAACGTCACGCTGCTCGGCGAACTGAACCGGCGCAACGCCCGCCCCCACCAGTCGCCCGATCCCCGCGCCCTGCTCGCCGAGGTCGGCCTCGCCGAGTTCGCGAACGCGCATCCCTCCGAGCTCTCCGGCGGCATGCAGCAGCGCGTCGCGCTCGCCCGTGCGGTCGCGCTCGGGTCGCCGGTGCTCCTGATGGACGAACCCTTCGCCGCGCTCGACGAGATCACCCGCTCGGAGATGCGCTACCTCCTGCTCGAGGTGTGGGAACGAACCGGCGCGACGTGCCTGTTCATCACCCACAGCGTCGAGGAAGCGGTGCTGCTCTCGGATCGGGTCGCGGTCATGACGCCGCGGCCCGGCCGCATCGCGCACGTCGAGACGATCGGGCTCCCCCGCCCACGCACCACGGGTGTCGAGGACCAACCCGAGTTCCACGCCCACGTCGCCGCGATCCGCCGGACCCTGCGTGGTTCGCCACCGACCTCGGGGGTCACCCCCCGGTGAGGACGGTCGCGGGCATCCCCGACCCGGTCCAGCCGAACGGCCGTGTGCGCCGCACGGCGGGCCACCTCCTTCCCGCGGCGGTGAGCTTCGCCGTGCTGTTCGGCGGCTGGGAGTTGTTCGTCCGGGCACGTGGCATCAACGAGTTGATCCTCCCCGCGCCGTCGGCGATCGCCCGCGAGCTCTGGGACAACCCCGGCCGGTGGTGGGACGACGCGGTCGTCACCGGCAGTGAGGCGCTGCTCGGCCTCGGCGCGGCGTTCGTCGTCGCCGTCACGATCGCCGTGCTGGTGTGCCACTCGACGGTGATGGACCGGGCGCTGACGCCGGTCGTCACGATGGTGCAGGTCACGCCGGTCATCGCCCTCGCCACCCCGCTCACGATCTGGCTCGGGTTCGGACTCGCCCCGAAGGTCGTCACTGCCGCGCTCATCACGTTCGTGCCGTTGGTCGTCAACGTGTCGACCGGGTTCCGGGCCGTCGACCCCACCACCCACGAGCTGTTCCGCTCGGTGGCCGCGAGCCGCACCGAGGTGTTCTGGAAGCTGCGGGTCCCCCACTGCCTCCCGTTCCTGTTCTCGGCGCTGAGGGTCTGTGTCGGCCTCGCGTTGATCGGGGCACTCGTCGCGGAGTGGTTCGGCTCGACCGAGGGTCTCGGGCGCACGATGGTGCAGGCCCGTCAGAGCCTCGCCTACACGAAGCTGTGGGCGGCGGTGGCGGTGCTCATGCTGATGGGGATCGTCGGGGTCACCACCGTCCGGGTGGTCGAACGGCGGGTGCTGCGCTGGCACCCGAGCGCCTGACCGCCGGGCTCGGCGGGTCGCCGCAACCCGGCCCCGGCGGGCATCATCGGAGCGTGGCGCTGCGCATCGGATCCCTCGAGCTCGACACCCCCGTCGTCCTCGCCCCCATGGCGGGGGTCACCGACGCGCCGTTCCGCGTGCTGTGCGCCGAGGCCGGCGGCGGGCTCTACGTCTCGGAGATGGTGACCGCACGGGGTCTGGTGGAGGGCGGCCGCAAGTCCTGGGAGATGGCCCGACACCACCCCGCCGAGCAGGTGCGCTCACTCCAGCTCTACGGTGCCGATCCCGTGGCGATGGGCGAGGCCGTCGCCCGCCTCGTCGACACCGGTCGCATCGACCACCTCGACCTCAACTTCGGCTGCCCCGTCCCCAAGGTGACGCGCAACGGGGGCGGGGCTGCGCTCCCTGTTCGCCGGCGGATGCTCGCCGCGGTCGTGCGAGCCGCGGTCGCCAACGCGGGCGACGTGCCGGTGACGGTGAAGATGCGGATGGGGCTCGACGACGAGCGGCTCACCTTCCTCGAGGGCGGTCGCATCGCGGCCGACGAGGGCGCCGCCGCGGTCGCGCTCCATGCCCGCACCGCGATCCAGGGGTACGCGGGCAACGCTGCGTGGAGCGCCATCGCCGAGCTGCGCGAGGCACTCCCCCGTGAGGTACCGGTGCTCGGCAACGGCGACATCTGGACCGCCCACGACGCGCTCGCGATGGTGGAACGCACCGGCTGTGACGGCGTCGTGGTGGGCCGCGGCTGCCTCGGCCGACCGTGGCTGTTCGGCGACCTCGAGCGCGCCTTTCGAGGCGAGGAGCCCGGCGGGCCACCGCCGCTCGGCGAGTTGATCGGCACCGTGCGACGACACGTCGGGTTGATGCTCGAGTGGTACGGGGACGAGCGTGCGGTGGCGGTCAAGGCCCGGAAGCACCTGCGGTGGTACGTGCAGGGCTACCCGGTCGGCAGCCGGATCCGTCAGCGTGCGGGCACCGTCGGGGGAATCGCGGACATCGAGGCGGTGCTCGACGAGCTCGACCCCGACCTCGAGGTGCTGCCCGAGGCGGTGTCGGCGCCACGGGGCCGCACCGATGCGATGCGCCGGCTCGCCCTGCCCGAGGGTTGGTGCGACGCACCCGACGCGCTCACCCCGATCGAGGATCCCCTCGTGGCCCACAGCGGAGGCTGAGTCGGACGGGCCCTGGGTCCTCCGGTGCGCGCCGAGCGCGGTACGACGTCGTCAGGCGGGGCAGCTGAGGTAGCGCCGGACCAACCCGCGCTGCACCTCGACCTCGTAGCGCCCGCCGTTCTCGCTCACGAAGACATAGACGCCGTCGTCGTCGGACTCGAGCACCCAGCTGTCGTCGACGGGGAACAGCTCGGGCCGCGACTGCACGAAGCGACGCAGCGCGTCGACGGGGGTGTCGTCGGACCCGAGGTCGCTGTCGAGGGTCGAGCCCTCGCAGCCTTCGGGTACCGCCGCCCCGTCGTCGTCGTCCGAGCGCCACGCGACGACCCCCAGCACCGCGACGCCGACGAACACCACGACCGCCAGCGCGGCGAGCACCTTCTCGACGAGGCTCCACTCCTTCATCGCTCCATCTTTGCAGCGGGGTCCCGCCGCGGCCGACCACCGGCGCACGCGTGCGATGATCGTCGGGTGAGCCGGACCCGTTCCTCGCTGCGACCGCTGGTTGCCCTGCTCGTCGCATCTCTCGTCGTCATCGGCGCCAGCGTCGTCGACGGCGCCATCACGCCGAGCTGGTCGGCGGCCCAATCCGACTCCACCGTCGACACCCGCCCTGTGGTCGACGATGCGAACTCACCGGAGGGCAACATCCTCCCCCGTCCGAACAGCGGCCGTGCCCCCGACTCGCCCAACGATCCCGGCGGCTGGCAGCAGTACATGGTGTTCGGGCTCATCGTCGCCGGGCTCGGCGCGATCGCCGGCCTCGTCGTGCGCGAATCGCGCTCGGCGCGCCGCACACGGGCGAGCTGACCCGTCGGGGCGCTCAGCTCCGGGCGCGACCGAGACCGAACGGCATCGGATCGCCGTCCAGACGGATCTTCGCGATCGGGTGGTGAACCGCAGCCGTCGCCTGGTGCTGGAGACGAGGACGAGGCCGCGGGTCGACGAGCCATGCCTCGACGGCGTCGAGGATCTCGCGTCGGCGAACGTCGTCGTCGACCGACTCGTCGCGTGTCCGGTTCGGGCCCACGTCGAGTGATCGCCGGGGCGCCGGCTGAGGTTACGGGCCGTCACCGAGGCTTCGTGCAAGGCCATGCCCGTCGCCGTGTGGGATGGGCCGAAACCCCCCCTTGTTCCTCTAGTCCGTTCGACCTACGATGCCGGCATGCGGATCGGCGGACGGCTCCTGGCGGGGCATGTGGCGGCACGGCGAACAGCCTCGGTCGTCGGCGTCGTGGTCGTGGCGTTGCTCGGGGTCGGTTGCAGCTCCGACGCCCCGGCGGTCGAGCGGGCCGGCCCGAGTTCCTCGACGACCGACGCCTCCGCCGTCAGCACCACCACCTCCGCCACCGACGACGGCCTCGAGGCCACCAGCACCACGTCGACGACCCTCGCGGCCCACGACTTCGAGCCCCTCCTCGCCGACCCCGCCCAGACCCCCGAACAACAGGTTGAAGCCGCCTACCTCTACCACTGGGAGGTCCTCTCCTACGCCGGCCGCACCGG
>CAZAVX010000148.1:0-5088 GCA_964488835.1 uncultured Iamiaceae bacterium
GGCATCGCCGGCCGATCGGGGGCACGACGGGAGCGTCGCGGCTAGAAAGGCTCACGACGCACGCGCCCCGTAGGAGGTGGCGGAGTGAGCCAGATGGCGACGATCGATCGGCGAGCGGCGACACTCGGCCTGGTCGGCGTGGTCGTCACGCTGGCGGTGGCGATCGTCGGCAGCGGCTACCTCAGGTGGTTCGACGCCGCGCTCGTCGGCTACCTGTTCGGCACGCTCCTCTTCGTCTTCGGCGTCATCTATCGCTACCACGTGTGGCTGCGTCGACCGCCCACCGCGATGCTCAACCGGCGGGGCTGGCAGGCGTTCCGCCAGTCGGGTGAGGTGGGCCGCAACCTGCTCGGACTCCCGAAGCTCGTCGTCACCCAACTCCTGCTCCAGACCTTCATCCTGAAGCGGTCGACCGCCCGCTGGCTCGGTCACCAGTTGGTGTTCTGGGGGTGCGTGCTCGCCGCGCTCATCACCTTCCCCCTCGTGCTCGGCCTCCTCCACTTCGAGTCGGTCGGCCAGAACGGCCGCATCTACCAGCTGTACATGGGTCCGATCGCGGCGTTCACCTTCGACAGCCGGTCGTTCCTCGGATGGATGCTCTTCCACGGGCTCAATGTGGCGGCCTTCCTCGTGATCGGCGGCGTCGTCATCTTCCTCAGCCGACGGTTCCGCGACATCGGCGCCCTCGCCCTCGAACGTTCGAACGACTTCATCGCCCTTGCGGGCCTCTTCGCCGTCTCGGTCACCGGCCTGGCGCTCACCGTCTCGAACATGTGGATGGAGGGGCGGTTCTACGTCTTCCTCAACACCATCCACGCGATGACCGTCATCCTCGGCCTCGCGTACATCCCGTTCGGCAAGTTCTTCCACATCTTCCAACGACCGGCCAACGTCGGGGTCGCCTACTACAAGCGGGCGGGCACCGAGGGCGAGCCGCAGTCGTGCGCACGGTGCGGCGAACCATTCGCCTCCAAGCTCCAGATGGACGACCTCAAGCTCGTGCTCCCGCGCGTCGGGTTCGACTACTCCGACGGCGAGGCGCCCCACTACCAGGAGCACTGCCCGCGCTGTCGGCGGGCCAAGGTCGCGCTCGCCCAGTCCCGACGAGTCGGAGGATTCGGCTGATGGCTCACCCACCGCTCAGCGAGGAGGCGCTCGTCGAGCGCTTCGGGCCCCACCTCAACGTCCAGCCGCCGGGCGGTTGGAACGCGGGCATCGAACCCGACCGGGAGGTGAAGACCCACTGCTGCTTCTGCGGCCAGCAGTGCGGCATCATCCTGAAGGTCGAGGACGACGAGGTCGTCGGGTTCGAACCCTGGTACGAGTTCCCGTTCAACGAGGGAAAGCTCTGCCCGAAGGGCGTGAAGAGGTACCTCCAGAACGCGCACCCCGACCGGTTGCTGCAGCCCCTCGAGCGCGACCCGTCGCACCCCGACGGGTTTCGGCCGGTGTCGTGGGAGCACGCCCTCGACCGCACGGTGGCCGAGATCCGCCGGATCCAGGACCGGTACGGCCCCGACGCGTTCGCCATGCTCTCGGGCGTCTCGCTCTCGAACGAGAAGTCCTACCTCATCGGCAAGTTCGCCCGACTCGCCCTCGGCACCGCGAACCTCGACTACAACGGCCGGCTCTGCATGGTGTCGGCGGGGGCGGCGAACAAGAAGGCGCTCGGCATCGACCGGGCGTCGAACCCGTGGAGCGACATCCCCCTCGCCGACGTCGTGTTCATCGCCGGCGCAAACGTCGCCGAGTGCGCCCCCATCACGACGAGCTACGTGTGGCGCGCCCGCGACCGGGGAGCGTCGCTCATCGTGGCCGATCCGCGGGTCACACCGCTCGCCCGCACGGCCGACGTGTTCCTCGGGCTGCGACCCGGCACCGACTCGGCGTTGATGGGCTCGATCCTCCACGTGCTCATCGAGCGCGACTGGCTCGACCACGACTTCATCGAGCAGCACACCGTCGGATTCGACGACGCCGCGGCGGCGGTCGCCACCTACACGCCCGCATGGGGCGAGTCGATCACCGGGGTGCCCGCTGCCCGCATCGAGCAGGCGGCCGAGCTGTGGGGCACCTCCGCCACCGGCATGCTGTTGCACGCTCGGGGCATCGAGCACCAGAGCAAGGGCGTCGAGAACGTGCTCTCGTGCATCAACCTCGGCCTGGCTACCGGCAAGTACGGCAAGCCCGGCTGCGGGGTCACGACGATCACCGGGCAGGGCAACGGCCAGGGCGGGCGCGAGCACGGCCACAAGTGCGACCAGCTCCCCGGCAACCGGGACATCACCAACCCCGAGCACCGCGAGTACATCGCCTCGGTGTGGGGGTGCGACGTCGACGAGATCCCCGGCAAGGGGCTCACCGCCCAGGAGATCGTCGAGGCGGCCCACCGGGGCGAGATCAAGGGGCTCCTCTCGATCTGCTTCAACCCCGCGGTGTCGCTGCCCGACACCGCGTTCACCGCCGAGGCCCTCTCGAACCTCGAGTTCTACGGCGTCATCGACTTCTTCCTCTCCGAGAGCGCGTTCCACGCCGACGTCGTGCTCCCCGGCTCGCTCCACGAAGAGGACGAGGGCACCTCGACGAACGTCGAGGGGCGAGTCATCAAGCTCAACGCCACGAAGTCCCCGCCGGGCGAGGCGCGCCTCGACTGGGAGATCCTGCTCGACATCGCCGAGCGGCTCGGCAAGGGCCACTACTTCCCCTACCGCAGCACTCGCGAGATGTTCGAGGAGCTGCGAGTCGCGTCGAGCGGGGGCACCGCCGACTACGGCGGCATCACCTGGGATCGCATCGAGCGCGAGCTCGGCGTGTTCTGGCCCTGCCCCACCGAGGACCACCCGGGCACCCCGCGGCTCTATGAGGGTGGGGTGTTCGCCCATCCCGACGGCAGGGCCCGCTTCCACGCCGTGCCGTTCCGCGAGTCGGCCGAGGTGGTCGACGACGAGTACCCGGTGTGGCTCACGACCGGACGGGTCGTCAGCCAGTACCTGTCCGGAACCCAGACCCGCCGGATCGGGCCGCTCGTCGCCCAGTACCCCGACCCCCTCTGCGAGATCCACCCTCGGCTGGCCGCCGAGCACGGCATCGCCGACGGCGACCTCGTGCGGGTCACCTCACGCCGGGGTTCGATGGTGGCACCCGCGAAGGTGGTCGGCACCATCCGGCCCGACACGGTGTTCATCCCCTACCACTGGGCGGGGACGCAGGCGGCGAACCAACTCACCAACCGGGCGCTCGACCCGGTGTCGAAGATCCCCGAGTACAAGGTCTCCGCCGTGCGGATCGAGCGGGTGGCGGGTGGAGGCGGCGTCGTCGACGAGCGGGAGATCGACCTCACATGACCACCGTCCCCGTCACCCTCGGCCGCCGGCCACCGGAACGGCCCCGGCCGGTCACCCTCGGCGACAACATCTTCGTCATCGACCAGAGCCGCTGCATCGGGTGCGAGGCCTGCGTGCAGGCCTGCGCGGAGTGCGGCACCCACCGGGGCACCACGCTGATCCACCTCGACGTGCTCGACCGGGCAGAGACCACCCAGACCGCGCCGATGGTGTGCATGCACTGCGAGGACCCCACCTGCGCCGAGGTGTGCCCGGCCGACGCGATCAAGCAGAACGAGGACGGCGTCGTGCAGTCGTCGCTGAAGCCACGCTGCATCGGGTGCTCGAACTGCGTCTACGCCTGCCCGTTCGGGGTGCCGAAGTACCTGTCGGCCATCGACCAGATGATGAAGTGCGACATGTGCTACGACCGCACGTCGGTGGGGCTCGCCCCGATGTGCGCGTCGGTGTGCCCGAGCCAGGCACTGTGGTTCGGCAGCCGTGAGCGCTTCGAGGAGACCCGCACCGGCACCCTCGTGAACGAGTGGTGGTTCGGCAACCAGCACGTCACGACGACGGTGCACACCGTGGTCGACGAGGCGGGGCCCGTCGACGTCACCGGCACCCCGACCGTCCAGCACTGGCTCGACGACCCGTTCGGCCTCGAGGCTCAGGAGGTGCGATGAGCGGCTACGGCGACCCGACTACCGAGGCCGACGACGATCCCGTCTGGCGCCAGGACTTCCCGATCACCTCGGCGGGCGAGGACGAGGTCACCCGTCGCGAGTTCGTCCGCTACCTCGTGCTCGCCTCGGGCGGCTTCGCGGCGGGCAACGTCGGCGTGGCCATCTGGTCGTCCCTGCGGTCGGTGAGCCCGGGCGAGCCTCGCCCGCTCATCCGGGTCGACCAGCTCGCCGAGGGCTCGGCGCACATCTTCAAGTTCCCCACCAACGCCGACCCCGCCATCCTCCTGCACCTGCCGGGCGGCGAGCTCCGGGCGTTCAGCCAGAAGTGCACCCACCTCGGCTGCGTCGTCTTCTACGTGCCCGAGCACGGCGAGCTCGAGTGTCCCTGCCACGAGGGGTTCTTCGACGCCGCCACGGGCGAGGTCATCTCGGGCCCGCCCCAGCGGGCGCTCGGCCAGATCGCCATCGAGGTGCGCGACGGCGTCGTGTGGGCCGTCGAGAACCTCGGCCACGGGAGCCACACGTGACCGCCCCGCTCCCGCCCCATCGCACGGGGCCTCGTCGTCCCCGTTCGCGACGTGAGGCACCGGTCGCCGTCGGCGTGTTCGTCGTCGTCCTCATCACCCTCCAGGTGTTCCTCCTCACCGTCGGGCTCGACGCCTGGCACGCCGACGAAGACGGCCTCGTGTGGATCACCGCAGGGTTCTCGGTGATGCTCGCCGCGGCCAGCGCCGCGTTCTACCGCTACCTGCGATGACCGTCGAGCCGTCTGACCCCCGACCCGACCGCCGGGGGCCCACCAGGCCCGGCCCCATCGGGGGCGACATGGCGGCGGTGCTGTTCGGGCTCGGCGAGCGGCTGCGCCTCGACGCCCTCCTCGAGCGCCACTCCCACACCGGGGTGCTCGGGCTCTTCGCGTTCGTCAACGGGGTGATCTCCATCGGGATCATGGCCGGCGTGGCCCTGCTCACCTCCGACCCGTTCATCTTCCCGTCCCTCGGGCCGACGGCCTTCCTGCTCTTCTTCACCCCGCTCACCCCTGCGGCCTCGCCGCGCAACACGATCCTCGGCCATGCGAT
>CAZAVX010000149.1:0-2399 GCA_964488835.1 uncultured Iamiaceae bacterium
ACCGCCTCGGCGAAGCGGCGGCCGAGCACGCCCCAGTCGTAGCGCTCCTCCACGAACTGCCGGGCGGACTCCACGCGGCGGACCGTGGTCTCCTCGGGTTCGGCGAGCAGCGCGTCGAGGGCGGCGGCGAACGCGTCGGGCGGGGCCAACACCATGTGCTCGCCGTCGGCCACCTCGATGCCACGGGCGCCGAAGGAGGTGGAGAGCACCGGCACCCCCACCGCCATGTACTCGAGGATCTTCAGGTTGGTGCCCGAGCCGACGCGCATCGGGTTGAACGCCACGTCGGCGGTGGCGAGGAGCTGGCCCTTCATCGCATGGCTGACGACGCCGAGCGGCACCACGTTGGCCGGCAGGCGGTGGCCCGCCAGGGCGTGGACGTGGCTCCCACACAGGACGACGAGCAGGTCGGGACGCGCGAGGGCGAGGTCGACGAGCAACTCGGCGGCGTCGACGTTCGGCGGATGGTGGCTGCCGACGAACACGCCGAGCGCACGCGGGACCGGCGCGTCGGCCATGGCGGCCCAGCGTTCGCGCCAGCGGCGGCTCGCCGCCCGGCGCGCACGGAGCGGGACGAACGCGGCCGCCGCGGTGTCGACCCCGTTGCCGACGACGAGGGCCTCCTGGCCGGGTCGCCCGTAGCGCCGGATCAGTTCCTCGGCGTCGCGCTCGGAGCAGGCGGTGACGAGGGCGGCGTGTTGCACGGCGGCGGACTCGACCGCGACCACCCGGTCGAGCAGCTCCCGCCCCTCGGCGGTGGGCGGGTAGACCGACGCCTTCAGCTCGGCCTCGAGGTTGTAGGCATCGAACACGATCGGCAGGTCGACGCCCGCTCGCTCGACGGCGGGGAGCTGGTACGGCTCGGCGAGCACGATGGCCGAGGCACCCTCCTCGGCCCGCCGCAGCGCCTCCAGGTAGGCAGGGGCGTGGTCGAGGGCGGCGCCGATCATGATGTCGCCGGTGGGGACGCCGAGCCTGGTGGACGACACGCTGTCGAGGCGGTGGTGCTCGGAGGTGCGGGGCACGACGGTCTCGACCATGCCGGGTTGCAGCTCGCGCCGCTCGGGGCGCGTGCCGTGGGGGGCGAGGGCCACGACCTCGACATCGGCGAACGCGGTGAGCCCGGCATAGAGGTTGCGGGCACGGATCTGGCCGCCACCGAGCGCCGGTTCGAGGGCGAAGGTGGTGGCGACGACGATCGTCGGCCGAGCGGGCGCGGGACTCGCGGCCGTCGACGTGCTCGCCCCGGTGGTCGAGGGCCGGCTCGCCGGGCGGCCGGAGGTGGTGACGAGCTCGGGCGTGGTGGGGCCGAGCAGGCGCCGCGCGACGCGGTCCCAGCTCACCAGGCGCGCCCGGGTGCGGGCTCGGGCACCCATCGCCGTCGTGCGGTCGGGGTCGGCGACCGCCTCCTCGAACGCGGCGGTCAGCGCCGCGACCTCCGGTTCGACGACCCAACCCGTGACCCCGTGCGCGACCAGTTCGGTGGTGCCCCCCGAGTCGGTGCAGGTGATGACCGGCGTGCCGGCGTTGAACGCTTCGACGGTGATGAGCCCCCAGTCCTCGTCGAGGGGCACGAAGGGCACCGCGATGGCCCGGGCGTACAGGTCGGCGAGCTCCTCGTCGGGCACGAAGCCGAGGAACCGGATGCGGGGATCGCCACCCGCGAGCTCGCGGAGCCGGGCCTCCTCGGGGCCGGTGCCAGCGATCAGCAGCGGCACGTCGACCGAGCTGGCGCGCAGCGCGCGGATCAGCAGGTCGATGCGCTTGGGGCCGTCGAGGCGGCTCGCGGTGACGAAGTGCTCGGGGTCGTGGCGCTCGACCGGGGGCAGGTCGGAGGGCAGGTGGGCGACGAGCGGCGACACGCCGGGCGGCAGGTAGCCGGGCCGGCCGGCCACGGTGCTCGACAGGGTGAGATGACGGCTGATCTCGTGGGTGGAGAGCGCGAGTTGGTCGAGCCAGTGGACGAGCCGGCGGGCGAGGGGACCGGGAAACGTGAACGCCGGGTGGTCGGGGCCGAGCGCATCGAGCGCCGCGTCCCAGGCGGCCCACAGGTCGGGGAGCTGGGCGCGCACGCCGGGGTCGGCGGTGACCTCCATCAGCGGCTCGATCTCGGGGATGTGGGTGACAACGTACGGCACCCCGAACAGGTGGTAGGTGTCGTAGAGCCCCCGCAGCGGGTGGAGCATGAGGAGCCGGTGGTCGCGATGGCCCACCAGCCAGGCCGGGTACTTCAGCGAGACGACCATGTCGGCATCGTCGAGGTCGAGCTCGGCGAAGGCCCGGTAGGAGGCGATCACCTCCGGGAGGGTGGACTCGGGGGAGGGGAGGCGCAGGAGCTCGGCCTCGTGCTCGGTGGCCCGGTTGAGATGATCGACGAGCCCGGCGGTGGCCCGCTCGGC
>CAZAVX010000149.1:2499-5058 GCA_964488835.1 uncultured Iamiaceae bacterium
CCGGCCTCGCGCCCGGCGGCGCCCATCTCCCTCGCCCGGTCGGGGTCGGCGCACAGCTCGCGCACGGCATCGGCGACGGCCGAGGGGGTGGGGTCGACGACGAGGCCGTCGACGCCGTCGCGCACGAGCTCGGTGAGGCCGCCGCCGTCGCGGCACACGACGACCGGGCGACCGGCGAGCATGCCCTCGATGGCGGTGAGGCCGAAGTCCTCGTCGAGCGCCGGCGCGACCACGACGGTGCTCGCGGCGATCAGGTCGGCGAGGCGACGGTCGTCGACCCGTCCCCACATCGTGACCGGCGAGCGCACCTCGGCGGCTGGGCTGGGCGGTGCGACGCCGGTGTTGCACCACAGCTCGGCGGGGGAGAGCGCCGCGGGATCGACCTCGCCGGCGGCCATGCGCCGGTCGAGCTCGCGCACCCAGGCGAGGCGACCACCGTCGCCGACGAGGTGACCGGCGACCCCGTCGAGGAGGTGCATCGCGGCGACGAACAGCTCGGTGCGCTTCGGGAACTCCTGGCGGCTGATGCACAGGGCTGCGGGGGTGGCCGGCAGCGGCGGGACCTCGGCGGGGGCCTCGACGCCGGCGTCGAAGGTGCCGAGCGCCTCGATTCCCTGGAAGCGGACGAGACGGTCGGCGACCACACGCGAGCCGGTGAGGAACCCCGTGACCGCCTCGAGGTGTGGGCGGTCCATCGCCCGCACCGCGGCGGTGGCGTGACGGTGCAGCTCGGGATCGGTGAACCCGGCGGCGACGTAGACCTCTGCGAGGTCGTAGTAGACGCGCTGGTGGTGGTAGAAGAGCGACAGGTGCCGGGGGTGCGACACCGCGAACGATGGCGGCTGGGTCGACAGCACGAGGTCGAACCGCGACGCGTCGAGGCCCTCGAAGCGCTCGAGCATCGCCGCGTAGGTGAGGAACTCCCGGTTGCGGGCCCAGCGCGTGGCCTCGACGTCGAGACCACGCACACGGGGGCCGACCCCGTCACGAGCCACCGTGAGCGGCTCGACGGTGTGCCCGGCGGCGACCAGCCCGGCCACCACCCGGTCGACGACGTTCTCGAAACCGCCGCGCACGCCGAAGTCGGGCTTCGCGAGTCCCACCCGGAGGCCGCTCGTCATCGTGCGGGCTCACCGGCCTTGGTGGCGATCACGGCGTAGTCGAGGGGGCCGAACAGCGCCCAGTTCAGGTGGTCGAAGGACCGGGCGGTGTCGTCGTCGCTCGGCGGCGTGGTGCCGGGGGCCGACGGCCACGCGGGGAGCGGACGCTGCGCTGGCTCGTGCAGGTAGCGCACCTCGACCCGGGTGAAGCCCCGCTGGCCCATGAGGAACTCGAGGAACTGGGGGTGGAGGGGCTTGAGGTGCGTGGGGTCGAGGTAGAACGACGCTGCACCCACCGTGACGTTCGTGGGGTTCGGGGTCTCGAAGATCACGACGCCGCCGGGTCGCAGGGCGCGCAGCGACAGGTCGATGAGCTCGACGAGATCGTCGAGGGACAGGTGCTCGACGACGTGGAAGGCGGTGACCGCGCCGAGTGACCCCTCGGGCAGCTCGCGGAGGTGGACGAGGGCGTCGCCCTGGCGGACATCGAGCCCTCTCGCCCGACCGTCCTCGATGAACGTCTCGTTGATGTCGACGCCGTAGGCCTCGACGCCACGCTCGCCGAGGAGCTCGAGCCACTCGCCCCGACCGCTGCCGATGTCGAGCAGCGGCGCAGCACGACAGGCCTCGGTCACGTCGTCGAGGTAGGTGGCGAGCGCCTGCTTGATGTCGTCGTGGCTGCCCCGGAACACCGCCTCGAGGTCGCGATAGAGATCGGCGTAGGAGCCGTCGAGCTGGCGGGACAGCGCGGAGAGAAACTGCTCGCTGTCGGACTCGGGCAGCGCCGCGCGGGCGAGACGTCCGAGCTGGTCGAGGGCGCCACGCAGGACCGCGAGCTCGATCCGGAGGCGCTCGGCCTCCTCGGCGTGCTCCGCGAGGGTGACCTCGGCGGTGGCGAGCGCGGCGCGCAGCGACGCGACCGAGCGCTCGTGGGACTCGACGAGGCTCTCGACCGCCTGGTGGATGCCCTGGTTGAACTGGACCTGGTGGCGGCTGACCGGGCGGCTCAACGCGAGGAGGAGCCGCTTGAGCGTGCGCAGCCGCGTGCGCCGGGGCAGCACCGTGCCCATCTGGATGAACGGGCGTGCCGCCTCGAGGCCCTGGCGGGCCGCGGCGCTGGTGCTCGGGACCTCCGGCGCGGGCTCGGGGGTGGGCACCTGGCCGGTGGCGCGGCGGGCGATCTCGTCGACGAGCTCGATGTCGCGGATCAGCTCGGGGTCGGTGGGGGGCATCGGCAGGCTCAGGGCTCGTCGGGCGGGGGACGGGGCGGCGCCTCGGGGCCGTTCACCCTACTGCCGTCGGCGAACGCCCTCTCGAGGAGGCGTTGGGCGCCGCGGCTCGCCGAGGTGCGACCACTCGTCACCTCGCGCTCGATCTCGGCGACGAGCTCGGCGTTCGTGCCGCCGGCGAGCAGACGGTCGACCAGCTCCTGGCGCACCTCGTCCCACATCCAGGCGAG
>CAZAVX010000150.1:0-5005 GCA_964488835.1 uncultured Iamiaceae bacterium
GCGTTCATCCAGTTGAGCGGCTTGTACGCACCGCCGTCGGCGTGGATGGCGACGCAGCCGTCGGCCTTCACCATGATGAGGCGGGTCGCCATCGGCAGGTGGGCGGTGAGCCGGCCGACGTAGTCGACCGAGCAGCGGGCGATCACGAGACGCATCGGCCCCGAACCTAGCCGGGCTCGCGGGCGCCGCTGACCCCGTGGAACGTCGATCTAGCCTGGAACCATGCCTGAGGTCCAGCGTCCACAGATGCCCGACTACGGGGTCCCCACCGAGCTCGACGGCACCCTGCCGTGGTCGTGGGCCGAGGAGCGCCTCGTCGCCAACCGCAACTACTGGGTCGTCACGGCGTCCGCCGAGGGGCGTCCCCACAGCCTGCCGGTGTGGGGCGTGTGGACTCCCGACGACGAGCGCTTCTGGTTCTCGTGCGCGCCGAGCTCCCGCAAGGCCCGCAACGTGGCGGAGAACGCATGGGTCGTCGTCACGGTCGACGACACGGTCGAGTGCGTCTCGGTGGAGGGGCGGGCGAGGGTCGTGGTCGGCGCCGACATGGACGAGCCGGCCGCGGTGCGGGCGGTCGACGCCTATGTCGAGAAGTACTGGCCCGACCCCGCCGACCAGGACGAGAGCAGGGAGTTCGTGCGTCGGAACCTCCTCGTCGAGGTCGTCCCCGACCGCGCGTTCGGCATCATCGAGCGAGAAGACGAGTTCGCCGCCCGCGCCACCCGCTGGAAGTTCTGAGCCGATCGCCCGCGGGGCGGTCAGCCGAGCGACACGCCGCGGGCGCGGAATCGCTCGCGGATGAGCTCGCGGCGGGCTTGCAGCTCGCGATAGGTGAGGTGCTCGACCTGCTCGGGGTCGACGCCGAAGCTCGCCTTCACCCCGGAGAGGTCGAGCTCGACGGCCCGTGGGTCGATCCCGATGTCGCCGGCGATCGTCTCGCCGTGGCGGGTCGCGAAGTAGACGGCGATCTGGGTGATCTCGGCGAAGAGGTCGAGGTCGGGGGCGAGCCGGGCGATGGCGCCGTCGAGGAACACGAGGTTCTTCACGAAGAGCATCAGCTCCTTCGGCATCCGGGCGCCGTAGCCGAGGAGGGCCTTCAGCACGTGCTGGATCTCGGCGATGAGCTCCTCGGGGGTCAGCGTGGTGGGATCGACAGGTGTCCGGTCGAGCCCGAGGTCTCGCACCACCGCGTCGAGGTCGGTGTCGGGCGGCAGTGCGCCGAGGTCGCGGAGCGCCGCGAGCTGCCCGGTCAGGTTGTTCGTCGTCCCGGCGAGCAGCAGACGCAGGAACGCCTGGCGGCGGAGTTCGCCGAGACGGCCGGTGATGCCGAAGTCGAGGAGGGCGGTACGCCCGTCGGGGAGCACGAAGAGGTTGCCGCCGTGGAGGTCGCCGTGGAAGATGCCGTGGAGCATGCACCCTTCCATGAAGCCGATCATCCCGGTGCGGATGATGGCGTCGGTGTCGATGCCCGCGGCGCGCATGCCGGCGACGTCGTCGAAGGCGAAGCCGTCGAGGCGCTCCATGACGAGCACCCGACGGGTGACGAGACGGGGATGGGGGCGTGGGACGACGTAGCCCCGCTGGCCGAGGCGGGCGAAGGATCCGGCCACGTCGAGCATGTTGTCGGCCTCGAGCCGGAAGTCGAGCTCCTCGGTGATCGTCTCGGCGAACAGCTCGACGAGGGCGGGCGGGTTCGCGAGCGCGGTGACCGGGATGCGGCCGACGAGGAAGGGGGCGAGCCACGCCATGACCTCGATGTCGCGGTGGACGAGGTCGTGAACCCGGGGGCGCTGGACCTTCACGACCACCTCCTCGCCGGAGCGGAGGGTGGCGGCGTGGACCTGGGCGATGGAGGCGGAGGCGAGCGGCGCGGTGTCGAACCGGGTGAACACCGATTCGAGGGGCGCGCCGAGGTCGGCCTCGACCACCGCGCGGATGACCGAGAACGGTTCGGGTGGGACGCGGTCGCGGCACTTCTTGAACTCGTCGACGAGCTCCTCGGGGAAGAGCCCTTCTCCCGAGGAGATGATCTGGGCGAGTTTGATGAAGGTGGGGCCGAGCGCCTCGATGGCGAGTCGCATCCGACGCGAGAGGCCGGCACGCGACACCGACCGGTCGCCGGACCGTCGTTCGACGAGGTGCCAGCCGGCCAGCGCCCACCCGAACCTCGTCACGACGCGCACCAGCCGACCGATCGGCGGGACCCGACCGGGGTGCAGGAGCCGGGGGACGGCGCGCCGTGTGACCGACCGGAGGGTGGGCACCGACCGCCGCCAGGGGAGCGCGTCGGGATCGACGAGCCAGGGCGGCCGGTCGGAGAACGCGCCGACCTCGAGATCGAGTGGCGGCGCCTCGCTCACGGCCAGAGCCACGCTTCGGTGTCTTCGATCTGGCTGCCGATGCGTCGGCGGACCAGGGCCGTGATCGAGGGCGCGAGGTCGGGGCGGCAGATCAACAGATCGGGGAGCCACGGGTCGGGTCGGTTGTAGCGGAGCGGGCTGCCGTCGATGCGCGAGACGTGGAGGCCCGCCGCGGCGGCGACGGCCACGGGTGCGCACGAGTCCCACTCGTACTGTCCGCCGGCGTGGGCATAGACCTCGGCCTGGCCGAGCACGACGGCCATGGCCTTGGCGCCCGCCGAGCCGAGCGGCACGAGCACCCCACCGATCTCGTCGGCGATCTCATAGGTGATGGCCGCCGGTCGGCTCCGGCTGACGACGAGGCGCGGCGGGCCCTCGTGGCGGGGAGGTGGGGGAGGCGCAGGATCGGTGGCGAGCGTGAGTCCCATGGCGGGGAGCGCGACCGCGCCGGCGATCGGCCGGTGGTCGTCGACCAGCGCGACGTGCACCGCCCAGTCGTCGCGACCTTCGCCGAACTCGCGGGTGCCGTCGAGCGGATCGACGATCCACGCGCGGGTGGCGTTCATCGCGTACGGGTGGTCGCGGCCCTCCTCGGACAACACGGCATCGTCGGGTCGGAGCTCGTCGAGCGCCTCGACGATGAGCCGGTGGGCACGCCGGTCGCCCTCGTCCTCGAGCGCCCACGACGGTGCGCCCTGGTCCTGGAGCTCGCGGCGGAGCGCGAGCAGCAGTTCGCCGGCGGCACGGGCGACGTCGTGCGCGACGCGGTGATCGTCGAGGTGGTCGTCGAGGGGCCTGCGGTCGTCGCTCATCCCCCGTGCCTAGCTCCGCACCAGCGGCTTGTACTTGATGCGGTGCGGCTGGTCGGCCTCCGCGCCGAGCTCCTTGCGGCGGAACGCCTCGTACTCGCTGAAGTTGCCCTCGAACCAGCGCACCTGGGAATTCCCCTCGAACGCGAGGACGTGGGTGGCGATCCGGTCGAGGAACCAGCGGTCGTGGCTGATGATGACCGCGCACCCGGGGAACGCCTCGAGCGCGTCCTCGAGGGCGCGCAGGGTGTCGACGTCGAGGTCGTTCGTCGGCTCGTCGAGCAACAAGACGTTGCCGCCGGTGGTGAGCACCTTCGCGAGGTGCACCCGGTTGCGCTCGCCGCCCGAGAGCTCTCCGACCTTCTTCTGCTGGTCGGATCCCTTGAAGTTGAAGCCGGCGACGTAGGCCCGGCCGTTCACCTCCCGCCCGCCGACGATCATGGTGTCGGTGCCGCCGGTGATCTCCTCGTAGATGGTGCGCGAGGGATCGAGGGTGTCGCGGCTCTGGTCGACGTACGCGAGCTGCACGGTGGGCCCGACGGTGAGCGTGCCGCTGTCGGGGGTCTCGGACCCGGTGATCATGCGGAACAGGGTGGTCTTGCCGGCACCGTTCGCGCCGATGACGCCGACGATGCCCGCTCGGGGCAGCTTGAACGACAGGTCTTCGATGAGGAGGCGGTCGCCATAGCCCTTGCTGAGGTGCTCGGCCTCGATGACGACGTCGCCGAGACGGTCGCCGGCCGGGATCGAGATCTGGAGGCGATCGGGGCCGCGGTCGGCGGCCTGGGCCTCGGCGAGGAGCGCCTCGTACGCGCTGAGTCGGGCCTTGCCCTTCGCCTGGCGGGCCTTCGGCGCCATCCGCACCCACTCGAGCTCGCGGGCGAGGGTGCGCTGGCGCACCGACTCGGTCTTCTCCTCCTGAGCGAGGCGGGCCTGCTTCTGTTCGAGCCACGAGGAGTAGTTGCCCTCGAAGGGGATACCGCGCCCGCGGTCGAGCTCGAGGATCCAGCCGGCGACGTTGTCGAGGAAGTAGCGGTCGTGGGTGACGGCGACGACCGTGCCGGAGTAGTCGGCGAGGAAGCGCTCGAGCCAGGCCACCGACTCGGCGTCGAGGTGGTTGGTGGGCTCGTCGAGGAGCAGCAGGTCGGGGTGGGAGAGGAGGAGGCGACACAGCGCGACGCGGCGCCGCTCGCCACCGGACAGGGTGGTGACGTCGGCATCGCCCGGGGGGAGCCGGAGCGCGTCCATCGCGATCTCGACGGTGCGCTGGAGGTCCCAGGCGTTCGCCGCCTCGATCTTGGCTTCGAGGTCGGCCTGTTCGGCGCCGAGCTTGTCGTAGTCGGCGTCGGGATCCGACCAGCCGGCGAGCACTTCCTCGTAGCGGGTGAGGAGCGCCGCGGTCTCGCCGACCCCGTCCATCACGTTGCCGTGCACGTCCTTGCTCTCGTCGAGCTGGGGCTCCTGCTCGAGGTAGCCGACGGTGAAGCCCGGCGTGAGTCGCGCCTCGCCCGTGTAGCCGTCGTCGACCCCCGCCATGATGCGCAGGAGTGAGGACTTGCCCGATCCGTTCGAGCCGATGACGCCGATCTTGGCACCGGGGTAGAAGGAGATCGAGATGTCGGAGAGGACCGTGCGGTCGGGCGGGTAGAACCGCGAGACCTTGCGCATGGTGTAGATGAACTGGGCGCTCATGGGCACCGACACTACCGGGGTCCCCATCGGCCTCCGACCACGACGCGACGACACCCCGGCACGCGGCCGGGGTGTCGTGTGCGACGGAGCAACCCTCGGGTGCTACTTCTTCTTGGCCGGGGCCTTCTTCGCGGGCGCCTTCTT
>CAZAVX010000151.1:0-4870 GCA_964488835.1 uncultured Iamiaceae bacterium
CCACGCCACGGGGATGTCGGTCACGGAGCCATGTGCTGGATGCCAGGCCAGCTCGGCGCCAGCTTATCGGCTCCCTGCTCACGGATCGACGACGTAGACCCGAGCGAGCCACTCCCCATGGCTCCACTCGTCGATGGCGTGGAGACGCGGGTGGGTTGCCATCGTCGTCGACGCGCGCTCGAGTGCGGACTCTCGGGCGCGCCAGTAGTCGGTCACACGATTGCTCCTCATCGGCGCCTGCTCGTGAAGGAACATCACGATGTCTACGTCGTCGAGCACCGGTTCGAGAGCGGTTCGCGGCTGCCACCGTTGCATCACATCGGTGATGTCCCGCCAGTCGAGGATCCTCGGCTCGCTGGCCCTTCCCTGGAACGAGATGAATGTGACCTCGTTCTGAAGGCTGTCGTCGACGTAGTAGGAGATGGCTGGGAGCGACATGTCTGCCGCGACGACCGCGACACGTGCGCCGCTCTCACGCTGAGCGTCGACGCGAGCCGCGACCTCGACGGCGCGCGACTTGTAGTCGATCGGTCGATCGACGTACACCGCAGCCGTGAACGCACCCATCAGCACGCCGGTTGCCAGGACTGCATGACCGAACAGGCGGCTTCGGGACGAACTGATGGCGAGCATCACCAGCAGCGGTGCCACCACCACCATCAGGTATCGATAGGTGAAGGCCGGAGTCACCAACATCGAGAACACCCACCCGAGCGCAGCGGTGGACCCGACTTGGATCAGGAGCGCGTCGTAGGACCGGCTGCCCACAGCGCGCTGGCCGAGCGCGACGATCCCGATCACCAGGAGGGCAGTGGTGGCGGTGCCGAAAATCCTGGCCAGATCGCCGAGCACGATCTCGAGATGGGCCGGTGCGGCGAGCCACGGTGCGCCAGTGGTGGAGGTCTGGCGGAGCAGGATCATCAGCCACGGGAGATAGAGGAGCGCGACGATGATCCCGACCGAACCTGCTGTCGCCATGCGTGCGCGGAAGCGTCCTCGGTAGCAGACGGCCAGCGCGAGCAGCGTTCCCGCGGTGAGGAAGAGACCCCAGTTGTGGGTGTAGCACGTCGTCGCGAGCACCACCGCAAGAACCACCCGCCGACGGCGGTCCGGAGCGCCGACCTCGTCGTACAGCAAGACGGTGGCGCACAGGCCGAGGCCGAACAGCAGCGAGTATGGACGCGCCTCGGTCGCGTAGTAGGCGACCCCGGGGGTCACAACGGTCAGGGCACCGAGGATCCAGCCGGTCCGCAGGTCGGTCCGCCTGGCCATCGCGATCGCTCCGAGAGAGGCAGAGACGACGGCGATGGAGAGTGGAAGGCTCCTGACGGCGACCTCGGAGGTGCCGAACAGCGCTTGCCAGACCTTGGCGAGCAGATAGTAGAGCGGGGGTGAACCGTCCCGTTCGAGGAGGCGGATGGCCTCGGAGACCGGCTGCTCTGCGATCGCGAGTGTGATCACCTCGTCCATCCAGAGGTGGAGACGAGCGCTGGGGGCCCAGAGCACGAGTGCTCCCATCGCGATGATCGTCCCGAGCACCACCCTTGGCATCGTCCGGTTCGTCTGTTCTTCCGCTCGGATCATTCGCACTGCGTACCATCGGCCGGTTCGCTCGTCGCTGGAGGAGGAGGCCGGGTGAAGGACACTCTGGCTCGCGTGAACACCGTGGCAGTCCCTCAGGTTCCATACGATGAGTCCGATCGGACACTGTGGAGAGCCGGGTGGGAGTGACGAGGAGTCCGACGCGAGCGTCAACCTCCGAGAGTCGGAGGCTCCTCCTCCTCGCGGTCGGTGCGATCGTTGTTGGCTCGCTGCTGATCCTCGTCGGCGAGGGCACCGTGCTGAGGTACATCGGCCTGTATCTCGTGTCGTCGATCGCGGGAGCGCTCCTGATCGTTCAGGTGCAGTTGGACAGGGCGTTGCCGATGGTCGTCGTGGTCGGTGTGCTCTTCCTCGGCGTCGACGCGCTCCAGCGCCGCGAGCTCGACGAACCGTTTCACCGACGGCACGACGGTGCGGTGGTGGCGACCGAGGCTGCGGCGCGGATGACCGCCAGCGGCGTGAACCCCTACTCAGCTGACTTCCGTCCGGTGCTGAGCCCGGGCCACCACACGCTCGAGGCTGTGGATCTCCCGGTGGAGAACCCGCTCGTGGAGCACTACCCCTATCTCCCAGGGGCGTTCCTCGTCCACGTTCCGTTCGTCGAGCTGAGCGAGAGGACGGGAGACTGGTACGACGCAAGGTTCCTCTACGTCGCGATCGCTGCCGCGACGGTCGCTGTGATCTCCCGCGGTGACCCTCCGCCGTTTCGCCGGACGGCGGCATTGTGGGCGCTCATAGGGAGCGGCGCGGTACCCATCTACCTCTCATGGGGTGCGAACGACGTCGCTGCAGCGGGCCTCGTCGTCATCGGAGCATTCCTCGCGTCACGTCGACCGATCGTCGCTGGTGTACTCCTCGCGCTCGGTGTGTCGTTCAAGGCCCTTCTCGTCGTCGCACTCGTCCCGTTGGCGTGGCTGTGGTGGCGGACGTGCCGTCCCCGACTGATCACCGTCCTCGCGGCCGGGTTCGTGACGGGAGTCGTCACCTGTCTGCCGTTCCTGCTCGCCTCCCCTCACGACTTCCTGGAGGACACCGTCCTCTCCAATCTCGGGCTGAGCGAGCGTCCCTTCCCGGTCTCCGGGCTGGGGCTCGGGGCGCACTTCCCCGAGGTCGTGCACGGCTGGGTGCTCGTCGCACTCACCCTGTGTCTGTTTGCCGTCTGCACGATCCTCGGCCTCCTGTGGCTACAGCGTCAGCCGCACCTCGAGGTCGCGCTCTTCGTCGCCGGCGTTCTCGTCCTCGCGGTCCTCGTCCCGGCCCGCACCTTCCAACAGACCTATGCCCCTCTCATGGTGATTCTCTGGGCGCCGATCTGGCGTCTTCGCGGCGAGCAGGTCCTGTCGCCCGGCCCACGCTGCAGGCCTCGCCAGAGTCAGGCGCGCCCCTGAGGTGAGTCGAACGGTCGTTCGCTACCCTCGGATCCGTGGTCGAACGTCCCCCTGCCGGCACCATCCCCGACGCACCTGGGTCCTACCAGTTCAAGGACGCCCAGGGTCGGGTGATCTATGTCGGCAAGGCGAAGTCGCTCCGCTCGCGCCTCGCCAACTACTTCGTCAACCCCGCCACACTTCCGCCGCGCACCGCCCAGATGGTGGCCACCGCGGAGACCGTCGAGTGGATCCAGGTCCGCAACGACGTCGAAGCGCTGATGCTCGAGTACAACCTCATCAAGGAGCACAGGCCGCGCTTCAACGTCCGGCTCGTCGACGACAAGAGCTATCCGTTCCTCGCGGTCACGATGTCCGACGAGTGGCCACGGGCGATGGTGATGCGGGGCTCGAAGCGCAAGGGCGTCCGCTACTTCGGCCCCTACGGACACGCGTACGCGATCCGCGAGACGCTCGACCTGTTGCTGCGGACCTTCCCGATCCGCACCTGCTCGGACAACAAGTTCCGCCACCACGAACGCCTCGGCCGTCCGTGCCTGCTCGGCCACATCGAGAAATGCTCCGCCCCCTGTGTCGGCGCGATCGACAAGGCCTCCTACGACGAGTTGGTCGAGCGGTTGCTCGAGTTCCTCGACGGCGACACCGACTGGGTCGTGAAGGACCTCGAGGAGCGCATGCGCGCGGCGGCCGACGAGCTCGAGTTCGAGCTGGCCGCGCGCCTGCGCGACCGGCTCTCCTCGGTCAACAAGGCGATCGAGAAGCAGCAGATGGTGGCCGATCGCAGTGAGGACCTCGATGTCATCGGCATCGCCGATGACGAGCTCGAGGCGTCGGTCCAGGTCTTCTTCGTCCGGCACGGTCGGGTCGTCGGACGCAAGGGCTTCGTGGTCGACAAGGTCGAGGATCTCAGCGAGCACGAGCTGGTCGGCAACATCCTCGAGGGCCTCTACTACGACTATCCGCCGCTCGGCTGCCCGAAGACGGTGCTCGTCCCGACGCCCTCCGAGGACGACGATCTCTACGAGCGCTGGCTCAGCGAGATCCGTGGCTCGAAGGTCGAGGTCCGGGTACCGCAGCGGGGCGACAAGAAGGCCCTGCTCGAGACGGTCACCCGCAACGCACAGGAGGCCTTCACCCGCCACCGCCTCAAGCGGGCGAGCGACCACAACAGCCGTGCCCAGGCGCTCAACGAGCTGCAGGAGCAGCTCGGCCTGCCCGAGGCTCCGCTGCGGATCGAGTGCTTCGACATGAGCCACATCCAGGGGTCCGACTACGTCGGCTCGATGGTCGTCGTCGAGGACGGCCTACCGAAGAAGAGCGAGTACCGGCGGTTCAAGATCCGCGACGTCCCCGGCAACGACGACTTCGCGGCGATGCGCGAGGTGCTCACCCGCCGGTTCACCGCCTACCTCGCCGAGCGCGACCAGCCGGTCACCGAGCGCGACGGCAAGTTCCGCTACCCACCGAACCTCCTCCTCGTCGACGGCGGCAAGGGCCAGCTCAACGTCGCGGTCCAGGTGCTCCAGGAGCTCGATCTCGAGGACGACATCCCCGTCGCATCACTCGCCAAACAGTTCGAAGAGGTCTTCCTGCCGGGCCAGCCGGACCCGGTCCGCCTGCCACGGCAGTCCGAGGCGCTCTACCTGCTCCAGCGGTTGCGCGACGAGAGCCACCGGTTCGCGATCAGCTACCACCGCCAGTTGCGGAACAAGCGGATGACGAAGTCGGTGCTCGACGACATCCCGGGGTTGGGTCCCACCCGCAAGAAGCGGCTCGTCAAGGAGCTCGGGGGTGTCAACGCCGTGAAGCGCGCGTCGCTCGAAGAACTCAAGGCGCTGTCATGGCTCCCCGACTCGGTGGCCGAGGCAGTCTTCGAGAAG
>CAZAVX010000152.1:0-4865 GCA_964488835.1 uncultured Iamiaceae bacterium
TGGATCTCCGCGGTGCCGCCCCAGATCGTGCCCGAGCGCGAGCCGAGGAACATGCCCATCCACTCGTTCTGGCGGTAGCCCTCACCGTCGGGGCGGATGAGCGATTCCATGCCGGCGACGTCCATGGCGATCTCGCCGAAGCGACGGGCGTACTCGGACCACAGCATCTTGCCGATCGACGCCTCGGGCCCGGGTTCGAGGCCCGCTGCCGCGAGCGCGTCCATGCGCTCGGCCTGGTAGCGGATGATCTCGATCTTCGTGTAGGCCCACGCGAGCTGCTGGCGCACGGTGGGGTCGGAGATCTTGCCGTTCTCCCGTGCGTTGTCGACCACCTTCTGCCAGCTGTTGAGGAAGCCGACATGGCGGTTGCTGCCGCCGCGCCGTTCGTTGCCGAGGGTGGTGTTCGCCACCCGCCAGCCGTTGTTCAGCCCGCCGATGACGTTCGCGAGCGGGGCGCGGGCCCCGTCGATGAACACCTCGCTGAACCCGCTGCCGCCGGTCATCTGGCGCAGCGGCCGGATGTCGAACCCGTTGTCGGGCATGGGGACGAGCACATAGGAGATGCCCTGGTGCTTCGGTGCCTCCGGGTCGGTGCGGCAGAGGCAGAACATCATGTTGGCGAACTGGGCACCGGAGGTCCACACCTTCTGGCCGGTGATGATCAGCTCGTCGCCGTCGACGATGCCCCGGGTCTGGAGGCCGGCGAGGTCGGACCCCGCGCCCGGTTCGGAGAAGCCCTGGCAGTAGCGATCGGAGCCGTCGAGGATGCGCGGGAGGAACGTGCGCTTCTGCTCGTCGGTGCCGTGGACGATGATGGCCGGCGAGACGAGCGACTCGCCCATGCCCCGGTGGATGCGGGGATAGCCGGCGGCGGCGAACTCGTCGGAGACGATGCCGTTCTGGAAGCTGTCGAGGCCGCGGCCGCCGTGCTCCTCGGGCCAGTGCGAACAGATCCAGCGGCCTTCGATGAGGCGTCGCTCCCACTCGGCGGCGGCCTCGGAGCGTCCGGCCCCCCACATCATCGGCGAGAGGCCCTTCACCTCCTCGATGCCGTGCTCGTCGAGCCACGCCCGGACCTCGGCGCGGAGTTGGTCGTCGGAGACGGTGGCTGCCATCGGTCTTCCCCCCGGAGACGCAGCGGATGTGCGGACACCTTTCTAGCGCGCCCGTCCCGTTGGCGCTCCGGCGGCGGTGGGGGGACGCGGAACGGGCCCCACTGCTCGAGACGTGGGGCCCGTACCGTTGCCAGGTACAGCTGGTGTGTCCGGGAGGGTCGGTGGACATCACCATCCGCTCACCGAGACCGGTAAGCAGCAAATAACCTACTGGGTAGCAACTTCGGTGTCAACAACCACTGCCCGCGCGCGGCCGGGGGACCGCGCGTGAATGGGTCGAACGGCCTATACGAGCAGTCGACAAGGTGTCACTAAGCTGGGAGGCAGCTGGTGACGTGTCAGTCGGCCTCGCGACGACTCTTCGAGCTGTCACCCTGGCGGACGACCCCTCCCGAGCGGTTCGTGAGCACCAGCGGTGATGTCGATCGGAGCGGAAGGGTTCGGGTGAGCCATGTCGAGTGAGAACCGTGCCCCCATCACGGAGAGCGCGCCGGCTCCGGGCCGGCGTCTGCGTCCGAGCGACCGGCGTGCCGAGATCATCGCCGCCGCGCGCACGGTGTTCCTCTCCACCGGCTACGACGGCGCGGGGCTCGCCGAGGTGGCCGAAGCCGGCAACGTCTCGAGGGGCTCGATCTACCGGTACTTCCCGAACGGACGCTCCGACCTCTTCCAGGCGGTCGCCGAGAGCCTCGTCGAGGAGCTGCACGGCCAGATGCGCTACGCCGCCCGCATGCCCTTCTCCGCGGCGACCCGGATGGAGCACCTCGTCGCCGCGGTGTTCGCCTTCTTCCAGCAGAACCCCGAGGCCTACCGCCTGTTGTTCCGCGACGTGTGGGCGGCGAACGACCCCGCGGTCGCCGCCAACGCCATGGCAGCGAAAGCGCTCCTCACGAGCGAGATCGCCTCGGTGATCGCCGACGGCGGAGCCGAGCCCGATCAGCTCGCCGCGGCGAGCGCGGGCATCCTCGGGTTCACCCTCGCCACCGTCGAGCTGGCCATCGGCGGCGAGCTCGACCTCGAGACCGCCTGGCTCACCACCTGTCGGTACGCGACCTCTCAGATCGCCTGAGGCCAGCTCCACCGACCACCGACCACCGGCGTGTCCGGGCGGCTCAGTGCTCGACGAGCCGGAGGTGTGGCGTCGTGCCGTCGGGCGGGGCGGACGGGTCGGTGGGGAGGAGCGCCCGGACCGTGCCGCCGTCCTCGTCGCGCTCGATGACCACGTCGCCGCCGAGGAACCGGGCGGCCGACTGGATGCCCGCCATCACGCCGCGGCGGGGGGTGGTGCCACAGCCGTTGTCGGCGACGGTCACCTCCACGCCGCCGGCTCCGCCGCCGACCTCGACCGACACGGTCGTCGCGCCGGCGTAGAACCAGGCATTGAGGGTGGCCTCCTGGACGATGCGGAGCACCGCGGCCTCGATCGTCCAGTCGAGCACGAGGTCGGGGTCGACCTCGAAGTGAAGATCGGGACGGGGGCCGTCGCCGCACACGTTCTCGATGTACGCCTTCATCGGGGCGACGATGCGGCGTGAGCCCTGGGCGTCGGGGCTCAGCGGACGCACGGCCTCCGCGACCCGGCGCAGGGTGTCGGCCCGGACGCCGAGGTCGCGACGCAGGCGTTCGGCCGCGAAGCTCACCGAGTTCGGGTTGCCCGACGCCACCGCCTGGTCGATCGCGGCCGTGAAGGACGCCATGGCCGTGTGGAGCGACGCCGCCTCGCGATGGAGGTGGGCGGCGGCGCGATGCCGATCGGTGTCGACGTGGCTCATCACCTCGGCGAGCAGCTCGCCCCGCTTCTGCGCCGACTCCTCGATCATGGCGTAGAGGCGGATCGTCTCCCGGGCGGCGAGCAGGTTGCGGACGCTCGAGAGGGCGAGGAGCGCGAGCACGGCGCCCAACCCACCCACTACGACGCCGGGGTCCTCCGACTGCCACCACGCGACGCCCACGATCACCGGGATCGACGCGAGCACGAGGACGGCGATGGTGGAGTGCCGCCGCACCTGCGCACCGAGCGGCAACCGCTCGAGCCCCGGCGAGGACCGGCGGCTCGCGTGGGCGTAGAAGATCGTGCCGATGCCCGCCGCCGCGGCGTAGAGGGCGGCGAACGGACCGGCCGGCAGGTCGAAGCCACGCACGCCGAGGAGGACGTGGGCGAGCGACGACGCCATGACGACCACACCGAACACCGCGCCGGCGGTGGCCATGCCCTGGTGGCCCGGCGCGGTGCGGCCCCGGATCACGAGGGCGACCATCGTGCCGTGGATCGAGGCGACGAACCACATGCCGGCGGTGAGGGTGAACCAGGGCACCGGCGAGTCGATGACGTCGCGTCCGAACGCGAGCGTGAGGGGTGCGGCGATCGCGATGGTGGCCATCACCAGGTCGACACCGTCGACGAGCGCGGCCCGTTGTCCCGATCGGGCTCGCATCATCAGCGTGTTCGCGACGACGAGGAGGAGGAGCCCGACGACGACGGGCGCCGAGACACGGGCCACGGAGGGATCCATGCCGTCGTGCACCCGCCGGATCGAGCTGTAGGACGTGGCGATGCCGGTGAAGAAGACCCCGGCCCACATCCAACGGACCATCCGATCGGTGCCGCCTGGGGCACGCAGGGCAGCGAACAGCGAGAGCAGGGCACCGGGCACGATGTAGAGGAGTCCGGTCTGCATCATGGCGATGACGTACTCGTGGGGCTCGCGGGGGCTCCAGAAGAGCACGGCCACGAGGGGAACGGTCGCCGCGACGTACCCGATGAGGGCCCGGCGGAGCCGGGGGGTGAACAGATAGGGATCGTCCGGCGCGGGGGGTGCGGGCGCGTCGTCGGCGTTCTCCTCGGTTGGTGCGTCGCGCCGCTCGGACCCACGGGCAGGCGTGGCGAGGGAGTGCTCGCGGAGGTACAGCACCTGGTCGGTCATCGTCCCCTCCTGGTCGGCCGGTCCCGGTCGTCCGACCCAGTGCGGTCAGTCTGCCACTCAGGATGGTCGAGGTCTACCGGTAGGTAACCTGCGCCTCGCGTCAGCCCACGGGCAGGCGGACGAGCACCCCGCAGGTGACGACGGCCGCGGCGAGGCTGACGAGCATCGGTCGGCCTCGGGCGGCGAGCGCCACCCCCACCGCGGCCGCGCCGAACACCGGGACCGCGCCGAGCTGGGGTCGCGCCGCGAGCTCGACGAGCACCGGCGTGCCGATGGACGCGGTGGTCGCCGCGAGCACGTGACGGCCGAGGCGGTCGACGGCCGGGCCGGGGGTGATCCCGGTGGCCATCGTGAGCGCTGCGTACTTCGCGCCGAGGGTGACGGCGCCGGCGACGGCGAGGAGGACGACGACGTTCATCGGGTGACCACCTTCCGGTCGAGGGCCGTCGCCGCCGCGACTCCCGCGACCACCGCAATGAGGAAGCCGAGGTGGTGGGGAAGGCCGGCGAGGACGAGGGAGGCGAGGCCGCCGACCGTGCCCGCGCACCACGAGCCACGGCTGCGGTCGCTGCCGGTCGCGAGGGTGAGCATCATCACGGGCACGAGCACCTCGATGCCGAAGCCGGTGGGGAGCTGTCCGCCGGCCACTGCGCCGAGCGCGGTCACGACCAGCCAGGTCAGGAACACCGCGGTGCCCGCCCCGAGGTAGACCGCGCGCCGCTCGGTGGGGGTGGCCGAGGGATGGGTCGTCCGATGGCGGGTGCCGACGGCGAAGCTCGGCTCGACGAGGAGGTAGGCGTCGAGCAGACGCTGGCGGGCAGGTCGG
>CAZAVX010000153.1:0-4830 GCA_964488835.1 uncultured Iamiaceae bacterium
GGCGATGTCGACCGGGCGGCTCACCGACTCGAAGAAGTCGTTGCCCTTGTCGTCGACGACGATGAAGGCGGGGAAGTCGCGGACCTCGATGCGCCAGACCGCCTCCATGCCGAGCTCGGGGTACTCGAGCACCTCGACCTTGGTGATGCAGTCCTGGGCGAGGCGGGCGGCGGGGCCGCCGATCGAGCCCAGGTAGAAGCCCCCGTGGCGCTTGCAGGCGTCGGTGACCGCCTTCGAGCGGTTGCCCTTGGCGAGCATGACGAAGCTGCCGCCCGCCGCCTGGAACTGGTCGACATAGCTGTCCATGCGGCCCGCGGTGGTGGGGCCGAAGGAGCCCGAGGCGTAGCCCTCGGGGGTCTTGGCCGGCCCGGCGTAGTACACGGGGTGGTCGCGCAGGTACTGCGGCATCGCCTCGCCCGCGTCGAGGCGCTCCTTGATCTTCGCGTGGGCGATGTCGCGAGCGACGACCATCGGGCCGGTGAGGGAGAGGCGGGTCTTCACCGGGTACTTCGACAGCTCGGCGCGGATCTCGTCCATCGGCCGGTTGAGGTCGATCTCGACGACCGGGCCCTCGTCGAGGTGTTCGTGGGTGATCTCGGGGAGGTACTTCGCCGGGTTGGTCTCGAGCTGCTCGAGGAAGATGCCGTCGCGGGTGATCTTGCCGAGCGCCTGACGGTCGGCCGAGCAGGAGACGGCGATGGCGACGGGGAGGGAGGCGCCGTGGCGGGGGAGGCGGATGACCCGGACGTCGTGGCAGAAGTACTTGCCGCCGAACTGGGCGCCGATACCGGTGTCCTGGCTGAGCTTCAGGATCTCCGCCTCGAGCTCGAGGTCGCGGAAGCCGTGGCCGAGCTCGCTGCCGCTCGTGGGCAGGGTGTCGAGGTAGCGGGCGGAGGCGAGCTTCGCCGTCTTCAGGGCATGCTCGGCCGAAGTGCCGCCGACCACGACGGCGAGGTGGTACGGCGGGCAGGCGGCGGTGCCGAGCATGCGGATCTTCTCGTCGAGGAAGCGCATGAGGCTCGTCGGGTTGAGGAGCGCCTTGGTCTCCTGGAAGAGGTAGCTCTTGTTCGCCGACCCGCCGCCCTTGGCCATGAAGAGGAACTTGTAGCTGTCACCGGGCGTGGCGTAGATCTCGATCTGGGCGGGGAGGTTCGTCCCGGTGTTCTTCTCCTCCCAGAAGGTGAGGGGCGCCATCTGCGAGTAGCGCAGGTTCGAGGTGGCGTAGGTGTCGAACACGCCTCGGGCGATGGCTTCCTCGTCGCCGCCGCCGGTGAGGACGAGCTCGCCCTTCTTGCCCATGACGATGGCGGTGCCGGTGTCCTGGCAGCCGGGGAGCACGTAGCCCGCGGCGATGTTGGCGTTCTTCAGGAGGTCGAGGGCGACGAACTTGTCGTTCGCCGAGGCCTCGGGGTCGTCGAGGATGGCGGCGAGGGACGCGAGATGGCCCGGTCGCAGCAGGTGCGCGATGTCGCGCATCGCCTCGGCGGTGAGCAGCCGGATCGCCTCGGGGTCGACCTCGAGGAAGGTGCGGCCCGCGGCCTCGACGGTGGACACGCCCTCGGTGGTGATCAGCCGGTACTCCGTGTCGTCGGGGCCGAGGGGGAGGAGATCGGTGTAGGTGAAGTCAGCCACGCCCGCACCGTACCGACCCCGCCGCATCTGCGTGAAAACTGGGGAGTTTCTCCCGGGGTTTCACGCAGTTGTGCAGGGGTCGCCGAGGGCGAGGCGGCCGGGGCGGGTGACGACGGCGCCGATGCCGAGGCAGCGGTCGCGCTCGCGGTTGATGGTCTTGAGGACCGAGGTGTCGCGATCGATGCCGCCCGGCTGGGGGCGGGTCGTCATCACACAGCGCACGATCTGCTTGGTGACCGACAGGCCGACGTCGCCGATCGTGAGCTCGCGCCCGACGAGCTCGTCCTCGCCGCCCTCGTCGACGACGACGTTGAACCGGAACCGGCGGCGGTCCCATTCGCCGATGCTCGCGAGCGAACCGAGCGACACCTGCGTGCGCGCCGAGTCGTGGAAGACCCCGGTCGGACCCTCCCAGTGCGCCCAGCGGGCCTCGGGGTCGAGGTCGTCGACGGGTCCCTCGTAGGTGGGCAGCTCGTGGCGATCGGCGCGGCGCAGCTCGACGGGTCGGCCGAGCCAGTCGGAGAGGACGGCGTCGTCGGTGGACTCGGTACCGTCTGGCAGGGTGATGGCCACCGTGTCATCGGCGTCGAGGTAGCGGGCCGACGCCAGCAGCAGCTCGGGCACCCGCCTCGCGGTGAGCACGTGGCCGGTGCTCGTGTCGACGAGCCCGTAGCGGCGGTCGCCGACGATGCCGAGCGGGCCGACCTCCGCCGCCTCGAGGCGCTCGCCCTGGAGCGACTTCACCGGGTACCGCCAGAGGTCGACGACGCGCATCCGCCGACGGTAGCGCCCGTCGACGGGGAGCTGCCCGTAGGGTGGATCGCACCGGATCTCAGGAGGCGAACATGGCCGAGCAGTGGCGCATCGAGCACGACTCCATGGGTGAGGTGAAGGTGCCCGTCGACGCGAAATGGGGCGCCCAGACCCAGCGAGCGGTGCAGAACTTCCCCATCTCCGGCACGCCGATCGACCGTCGGCTCATCCGGGCCCTCGCCCTCGTGAAGGCCGATGCGGCGTTGGTGAACGGCCGGTCGAAGGAGGTTCCCCAGGTCACCACCCGCGTGGCGAAGGCCATCGCGGCGGCGGCCGAGGACGTCGCGGCGGGGGAGTGGGACGACCAGTTCCCCGTCGACGTGTTCCAGACCGGTTCGGGCACCTCGTCGAACATGAACATGAACGAGGTGCTCGCCCGGCTCGCCGACGAGGAGCTCGGCGAGGAGGGCGCGGTCCACCCGAACGACCACGTCAATGCCTCGCAGTCGTCGAACGACGTGTTCCCCACCGCCATCCACCTCGCGGTCACCGAGGCCGTCGCCAACGAGGTGATCCCCGCGTTCGAGAACCTCGCCGCGAGCCTCCGCCGCAAGCAGCGCCAGTTCCGCTCGGTCGTGAAGAGCGGGCGCACCCACCTGATGGACGCCACGCCGGTCACCCTCGGCCAGGAGTTCGGGGGTTACGCCGCCCAGATCGACGAGTGCATCGAGCGCCTCCGCGACACCCTTCCCCGTGTCGGTCGCCTCCCGCTCGGTGGCACGGCGGTCGGCACCGGCCTCAACGCGCCGAAGACCTTCGGCCGCACGGTCATCCGTCGCCTCGCCGAGCGCACCGGTCTCCCCCTCAGCCCCGCGCCCGACGCGTTCGCCGCGCAGAGTGCCCGAGACGCCCTCGTCGAGGTGTCGGGCCAGTACCGGGTCGCGGCCGTCGCGCTCGTGAAGATCGCGAACGACCTGCGCTGGATGGGGTCGGGGCCCCGCACCGGCCTCGCCGAGATCCGCATCCCCGACCTGCAGCCGGGGTCGTCGATCATGCCCGGCAAGGTGAACCCGGTCATCGCCGAGGCGGTCACCCAGGTGGCGGCCCAGGTCATCGGCAACGACGCCGCCGTCGCGTTCGGTGGCAGTCAGGGCGCGTTCGAGCTGAACGTCTTCATGCCGATGATGGCCCGCAACCTGCTCGAGTCGGGGAGCCTCCTCGCGAACGTGTCGGCGGTGTTCGCGAGCCGCATGATCGACGGCATCGAGGCGAACGAGGAGGTGTGCCGTGCCTATGCCGAGTCGTCGCCGTCGATCGGCACCTCACTCAACCCCTACATCGGCTACGAGCGTGCGGCCGAGGTCATCAAGGAGTCGACCGCGACCGGTCGCAGCATCCGCGAGATCGTCGTCGAGCGGGGCTGGATGACCGACGAGGAGGTCGACCGGGCCCTCGACATCGAGTCGATGACGAAGGGCGGGATCGTCCGCTGAGCCGGGTGGGTCAGGCGGCCGGGACGGCCGGGCTGCCGGGATAGGCGACGGGGTCGCCCGCGGCGGGGATCGACGGGTAGGTCCAGCTCATGCGCTTCGCGAGGGCGACGGCCACCTCGCGCCACGCCGCGGGGTCCCACCCCTCGGCCTTGGCGGCGAGGACACCGGCGGGGGTGAGGTGCACGAAGGCCGGGAGCTGCTCGAGCTCGGCGGCCTTCACGAGCGCACGGTCGGCGTCGCAGAGCGTGAGGACCTGCTCGGTGAGCGGGCCGAGGAACTGGCGGGCCTCGTCGGTGGTGCCGGCCACGATGAAGACCACCCGGCAGTCGGCCTCACGGAAGTGGCGGAGGATGCGGGTGGCGGTGTCGAGGATCCACGCGCTCTCGTGCGTGTAGGGGTCGAGCACCACCGCGGCCATGTGGAAGTTGGTGAGCCACTCGCCGAGCGTGCGCTCGTCGCTGTCGACGGGCTCGAGGACGAGATCGAGGGGAACCTGGGCACTCACGGTCCGAGACCGTAGCGCGCCCGCTCACCCCGGCTCGACCCGGGAGTCCGGCGACTCCTATCGTTCCGACCATGCGTAGCGCCAAGGACTTCTTCCGCCCGCTCGCCGTGGGCGCTCCCGAACCCCTCCGCGAGATCCCGGTGCGCCCGTCCCGGATGATCCACTTCTTCCCGGCGGCCAACGAGAAGATGCGCTCGAAGGTGCCCGACATGGCGGCCCAGGTCGACGTGCTGCTCGCCAACCTCGAGGACGGGGTGCCCGCCGCCGACAAGGAGGCGGCCCGCGCCGGCCTGCTCGAGGTCGGCAAGGCCTGGGACCATCCCGACACCCAGTTCTGGACCCGGGTCAACTCGCTCGACTCGCCGTGGGGTCTCGACGACCTGATCGCCGCGGTCACCGAGATCGGCGACAAGCTCGACGTCATCATGATCCCGAAGGTCGAGGGGC
>CAZAVX010000154.1:0-4780 GCA_964488835.1 uncultured Iamiaceae bacterium
CTCCGGCGGCCGGCTCGTTCACCGCCGCCTGGTAGGTCGCCGCATCCCACTTCTTGACGAGCGAGCCGGCTTCCTTCTGCCGTCGGACCTCGTCCTGGATCCGCCCGAGGCGCTGGTGAAGGTACGGAAGCTCCTGTTCGAAGGACATGCCCGCCGCCTTCTTCGGATCGAGCATCTTGTCGAGCCGCTTCGGGTTGAGCCTGAGGAGCTTCTTCGCCGTCGCCTTGTCGATCTGGGCGGGCAGCCCCAGGAACTTGTCGGTGGCGCCCTTCTCGAAGTACTGGTTGGGGGCGTTGTAGCCCTTTGCGAACGACAGGTCGTTGTCGATGCCGGTCACCCGCCCAGTCTCGCGGTCGACGAGGATGTTGCCGCCGTGCCGGTCCTTGTTGCCGAGCAACGCGTCGAACCATTGGAGCTGGTTGAGCTGGCGCTGTGTCGTCGACCGCGTCAGGTCGATGTCGTTGACCTCAAACCCTGTGTAGCCGTCCATGGTCGGGTCGTCCTTGACGCCCCCCAGCAGCGTCTCGCCGGGAGCAGCCCGCGAGACCGCGCCACTCACCTTCGAGGCTGGCTGACCGCCCCGGGAGACCGCGTGGCGAGCGAAGTGCGTCTCCGCGATGAGGTCACCCCACCCCATCCCCTGTGCCAGCAGTGAGGCGCCCACGGCGTACTTGTGAGGGGCCGTGTCCTCGTCGTTCGGTTTGAAGTAGCCGGTGGTCTCCCCTCCGCGCATCGCGTAGGCCGGGTCGTACTGGACCTTGAACACCTCGTTCGCAGAGTGCTCGCCGATCTTCTGCGGCGCGCTGCCCGCGGCGAGGTGCTGCTCGCGGTAGACGTCAGGCGCGCTCGACCGGTTGCGTCCGCGGAGCCTGTCGAGAATGCCCATGGGTGTCCCCCTGACACTGGGCTATACGAGTCAATGATAACGGAACTCGGCTCGGTTGGCTAGGGGGCTTTCCATCGACTCCGGCGCCGCGGGTCCTCGGGCGCCGCGACATCTCCTCAGGAGTACGCCGCGGCCTGCTGCCGGTACATCCGGGCGTAGTGGCCGTCGCGGGCGAGCAGGTCGGCGTGGCTGCCGTGCTCCGCGACGGCGCCGTCGACCAGGACGACGATGTGGTCGGCCATGCGCACCGACGAGAAGCGGTGCGAGATGAGGATGGTGATCGAGCCCTGCTGGTGGAGCGCCGACGCGGTGCGCCGGTACTCGTCGTAGAGCGACTGTTCGGCGGCGGGGTCGAGGGCGGCGGTGGGTTCGTCGAGCACGAGGCACAGCGGGGTGCGGGCCATGAGCCCCCGGGCGATGGCGAGGCGCTGCCACTGGCCGCCGGACAGCTCGGCGCCGTCGGCGTAGGTCTTGCCGAGGTGGGTGTCGAGCCCGTCGGTCAATCGGTCGACGACCGCGCGGGCGCCGCCACGGTCGATGGCGTCGGTCACCCGCTCGTGGTCGTCCATCCGGTCGGGGTCGCCGATGCCGACGGTGCGGTGGGCAGTGGTCTCGAGGCGGACGAAGTCCTGGAACGTGCCACCGAGGCGGCGGCGCCAGTCGTCGATGTCGAGCTCGGCGAGGTCGACACCGTCGACGAGGATGCGGCCATCGGTGGGCCGGTACATGCGGGTGAGCAGCTTCACCAGGCTCGACTTGCCGGCGCCGTTGTCGCCGACGACGGCGACGGTCGACCCAGCGGGGAGGTGCAGGTCGACGTCACGGAGCACCGGGGTATCAGTACCGGGGTAGGTGAAGCTGAGCCGTTCGAAGGTGATGCCGTGCGTGAGCTCGGAGGGAGCCGGGAGGGTGCCGGCGTAGGCGGCCGACTGCTCGGCATGGAGGTCTTCGAGCCAGAGGAAGCGGTCGGCGGTGCGGAGTGCGGCGGCGGCCCGGCGGGCGGCGTTGGCGGTCTGGGCGACGTTGCCGCGGATGAGCAGGGCGAGCTGGGAGACGAGCACGATGTCGCCGACGGTCGCCCGGCCGTCGATGGCGAGGTGGGCGGTGAGGAGGAGGGCGGCCACATAGCCGCCGGTGAGGGCGAGCCAGCCGACCGAGGACACGAGCGCCCCGCGCACCGCGCCCTTCAGCTGCACGTCGGACACCTCACCCCACAGTTCGTCGGCCCGGTCGTCCAGATGCTCCGCCGCGCCGAAGACCCGCAGTTCCATGGCCGGCGCGGGCGTGATGAACAGGCGGTGGAGCTGGTTGGCCGCGCGCTGGCGTTCGGCGGCGACGACCCGGCTCAGGTCGACGTGTCGCTCGGCGCGTGGCACGAGGATGGCGGTGGGCACGGCGAAGAGGGGGGTGAGCGCGAGCAGCGGGTGGACGAGCACGAGGAGCCACAGGGCGCTGGCCATGCTGATGGCGAGCGACGCGGCGGCGGTGAGGGAGAACACCGCCCGCATGAGCGACTGGCCGCCGGTGCGCACGAGGGCGAGCTGGTCGAGGTACTCGGGGCGTTCGAGGTGCTCGATGCCGGGGATGTCGGAGGTCAGCTCGAGGGTGTTGCGGTCGATGAGCAGGCCGACCTCGCTCGTGAGCACCCGTTCGGTGTCCGACATCGCGCGCCCGGCCGAGCCGAGGAGCCCGGCGCCGAGCCCGCCGACCACCGCGGCCACCACGGCCGCGGCCCACCGTTGGTCGACCGCGGCGTCGACGATCCACTTCAGCGCCGCCGACTGGAGGGCGCCCGCGACCGAGCTGAGGAGGAGGGCGACGAGCACCATCAGGGCGAGCTTCCGGTCGGCCTGGCGGACCACACGCCAGAACAGGCCGAGCCGGCGCCGCGTCGAGGCGCGCTCGACGGTGAGCGCGCTCACAAGGCGACCCCCTTCTCGTCACCGAGTTCGCCCGCCTCCGTACCCTCGCGGAAGCGGGAAGCTTGGAGGTCGAACAGGGTGGCGTAGATGCCTCCTGCGGCGTGGAGCTCGGCGTGCGAGCCGTCCTCGGCCACCTTGCCGTCAGCGATGACGACGATGCGATCGGCTCGCCGCACGGTGGAGAACCGGTGGGAGACGACGATGGCGGTGCAATCCTTCGCGTGGGTGAGGAGCTGGTCGAACAGGGCGATCTCCGCGGAGACGTCGAGGCTGGCGGTGGGCTCGTCGAGGATGAGGACCTGGCCGCCGACCCGGGCGCCGTAGAGCGCGCGGGCGAGGGCGATGCGCTGCCACTGGCCACCCGAGAGGTCGACCCCGCCGGTGAACGCTCTCGACAGGACGGTGTCCCATCCCTTGGGGAGCTCGGCGAGGATGTGCCCCCCACCGGCTGCCTCGATCGCCGCCCGGGCATGGGCGAGGGCGTCGGGATGGTCCGGGGCAGCGAGCGCGACGTTCTCGAAGGCCGACAGCTCGAAGTGCACGAACTCCTGGAAGATGACGGCGAGGCGCCGCCTCCACCACGTGGGGTCGACGTCTCGGAGATCGACGCCGTCGACGAGGATGCGCCCGGCGGTGGGCTGGTAGAAGCCGGCGAGCAGCTTGAGGAGGGTGGTCTTGCCGGCGCCGTTCTCGCCGACGATGGCAACCGACCGCCCGGGTTCGAGCGTGACGTCGAATCCCTCGAGGACGAGCGTGTCGGTGTTCGGGTAGGCGAAGGACACGTCCTCGAACCGGATCACCGGCACGTCGCCGACGGGGCCGTCCGGCCGTCGTTCGGTGGCGGCTGCGACCTCCTCGGCGTGGAACCGGTCGAGCTCGCGGAGTGCGGCGAGCTGGGGCACCGAGGCCTCGATGGAGAACGCCTCCCAGCCCATGGAGGCGATGACCCGACCGACCGCGACCGTCCCACCGAGGGCCGCGGTCAGCTCAGTGGGGGTGAGCTCGCCGTTCACGGCGAGGCGGGCGAGGAGGAGGAAGGGGACGAGCGCGCCGAGCGCGTTGAGGGCGAACACCACGAAATGGAGGCGGAAGGCGGTGAGAAGGACATGTGCCAGCTCGTCGACGGGGATCTTCCCGTGGGTGTGGAACCGTTCGATCGCCCACTGTCGGAACCCGAACAGCCGCAGCTCCTTCGCCCCCACCGGGGTGCCGAGGATCTCCGACCAGTAGTTGGCGGCCCGACCGTCGCCGGTGGTGCCGGTCATCGCCCCGGCGATCGACTTGGCGTAGTGGCGGCGCAGGAGGCCCCGTTGCCAGACGATGAACACGAACGCCGAGAGCGCCGCGAGCGGCGAGTGCTGCCAGACGACCACTGCCGCAGCCACCGCGCCGACGAACCGGGTCATCAGCCAGAGCTGGCCCTCGGCGCCGGCTCCCAGGTTGAAGAGGTAGGCGTTGTCGACGGGGAGGGTGGCGGCGTCGCGCACCACCTGGGACTCGAGGTGGTCGATGCCCGGGCGCACCGCCACGGCCTGGCGCACCTGTCGGCGGACGGCGCCGTTGACCCGGGAGGCGACCCAGTTGCGGTACGGGACGAGGAGCGACTGGGCGATCTGGTCGAGGCTCAAGAGCGCGCCGACGAGCACGAGGGGGCTGGCCACCGACGAGAGGTCGCCTCGAGTGCTCGCCGTGTCGATCACCCGGCCGACGAGCCACGCCACGGCCAGCGCCGTGCCGGCAGGGAGCAGCGAGGTGGCGAGCATGACGAGGCCGAGGGTCCACGCCGCCCAGGCGGGCACCGCGCCGAGCAGGCGCACGAGGGCGAGGCGTTCCGACACGAGCTGGCGGAACCCCGCCCACCACCTCACGCCGCTCCCCTCACCCGACCCATCCCCACCGGCGGGACCTTACTGTGAACCCCCCGTCGTGGGGCGGGGGTTTCCGCCTACTCGCTGGCGCGAACCGCGGAGAT
>CAZAVX010000155.1:0-4767 GCA_964488835.1 uncultured Iamiaceae bacterium
CGGGCGTACATCAGGTGGAGGATGGCGTGCTCGACCCCGCCGATGTACTGGTCGACCGGGAGCCAGCGCTCGACCGCCGCCGCGTCGAAGGGGAGGTCTTCGTTCCACGGGTCGGCGAAGCGCAGGAAGTACCACGACGAGTCGACGAAGGTGTCCATCGTGTCGGTCTCGCGTGTGGCCGGACCGCCGCAACGGGGGCAGGTGACCGAGAGGAATCCCTCGTGGAACTTGAGCGGCGACTCGCCGGTGGGCAGGAACTCGACGTCGTCGGGCGCGAGCACCGGCAGCTCGTCGTCGGGGACCGGCACGATGCCACAGGACGGGCAGTGGATGACAGGGATCGGACAACCCCAGAACCGCTGGCGGGACAGCAGCCAGTCGCGCAGGCGGTAGTTCACCATGCGCTCGCCGATGCCCTGCTGCTCGAGCCAGTCGATGGCCGCGGCGATGGCGGTCGGGGTGTCCATCCCGTTCAGCCAGTCGCTGTTGATGCGGGGGCCGTCGCCGGTGTAGGCCTCGCCCTCCCAGCCCTCGGGGGGCTGCACGGTGCGCACGATGGGCAGGCCGTAGGCGGTGGCGAAGTCCCAGTCGCGCTGGTCCTCGGCGGGCACGGCCATGATGGCGCCGGTGCCGTAGCCCATCAGCACGTAGTCGGCGAGGTAGATGGGGACGGGCTTGCCGGTGAAGGGGTTGCGGGCGTAGGCGCCGGTGAAGACGCCTCGCTTCTCGATCGGTCCTTCGGTGCCGAGGCGGTCGATGTCGCTGCGCGTGCGCACCTCGGCGACGAAGGCCTCGACCTGGTCGCGGTGCTCGTCGGTGGTGACCGTGCGCACCAGCGGGTGCTCGGGGGAGAGCACCGCGAAGGTCATGCCGAAGCTGGTGTCGGGGCGGGTGGTGAACACCCGGAACGAGAGGTCGTCGGGGTGTGGGGTGCCGTCGGCGTCGACGATCTGCATGGAGAACTCGGCGCCCTCGGACCGGCCGATCCAGTTGCGCTGCATCGTCTTCACGCGCTCGGGCCAGTCGAGGCCGTCGAGGTCGTCGAGCAGCTGCTGCGCGTACTCGGTGATCTTGAAGAACCACTGCTCGAGATCGCGCTTTTCGACCAGGTCGCCCGAGCGGTCGCAGGTTCCGTCGGCGCGCACCTGCTCGTTGGCGAGCACGGTCTGGCAGCCCGGGCACCAGTTCACCGGGGCCATGGCGCGGTAGGCGAGGCCGGCCTCGAGGAACCGCAGGAAGATCCACTGCGTGAACTTGATGTAGCTCGGGTCGTGGCTCTTCACCGTGCGACGCCAGTCGTACACCGCGCCGATGCGCCGCAGCGACGAGGAGAGCTCCTCGATGCGGGCGTCGGTGAAGGTGCGGGGATGCTCACCGGTCTTGATCGCCGCGTTCTCGGCGGGCAGCCCGAAGCTGTCGAACCCGATCGGCGACAGCACCGCGTGCCCCTGCATCGTGCGGTACCGGACGATGAGGTCGCCGAAGGTGTAGTTGCGCACGTGCCCCATGTGCGCCGGCCCGCTCGGATAGGGGTACATCGACAGGACGTAGAACCGGGGGCGCGGGTCGTCGTTGTCGACCTGGTAGGCCCCCGAGTCGAGCCAGCGCTGCTGCCACTTCGCTTCGATGGCCCGCGGGTCGTAGCTGTCGTCCATGCCCGGCATCGTAGTGACGCCCGCCCCCACCACCCGAACCCGTTCCCCGGCCCCGTCGGGCGCGATGTGCGTCACCTGTCGGCGCAGATCGCGCCCATCGGCGAGGTGAGGATCGGCCGCGACCGGCGGGTGCGGGGTCGGCTTGCCCGACGTGGGGGACGGTGCGGTAGAGTTCACCTTCCACTCGGGGCTATAGCTCAGTTGGTAGAGCGCTTCCATGGCATGGAAGAGGTCAGGAGTTCGATTCTCCTTAGCTCCACTCCCCCGGGCGTGCGACCGAGACGGCGCACGCCCGTTGCGCGCTCGGGTACTCGCTCAGGCGCCGGATTCGGCCCAGTCGAGCCGGCCGACGTCGCCCCAGAGCCGCTCGAGCTCGTAGAAGTGGCGGGCCTCGTCGAGGAACACGTGGACGACGAAGTCGCCGTAGTCCATGAGGACCCACTCGAGCTCGCCGAGCCCTTCGATGCGCCGCGGCTTCGGGCCGCCGGCCTGGGTGAGCACCGCCTCGACCTCGTCGACGACGGCCTTCACGAGCCGGGAGTTGCCGGCGCTCGTGATGACGAACGCGTCGGTGATGGCGAGGATCTCGCCGACGTCGAGCACGACGGTGTCGACACCGCCTTTCCCGTCGGCCGCCCGGGCCGCGAGACGGACCCAGTCGGTGGTGGTGCGGGACGTGGTGTCGGTGTCGATGGGAGCGAACCTCGCGTGGTCGGGCCCGTCAGGGCCGGTAGTCGGCGCCGAGGACCACGATGACCTCGGCGTTCTCGTCGATGTAGTCGATCTCTTGCACGCTACCCACCCCGAGCGCCTCCGCCACGGTTCGGGCGAACCCGCGGAGGTCGGGGTCGGCGACGAGGATCTCGGTCGCGGCGACGCCGAACTCGTCGGTGTTGCCGATCATGACGACCTGCCCGCCGGCCCCCGCCACCCGACGGACCGCCGGGGCGATGACCTCCTGGCGGCCCGAACCGTCGAGCACCCGCACGAGCGGACGGTCGCCAGGACGGGCTCCTGCGGGGAACGGCACGAGCTGTGGCACGAGCCGTGCGGTGGCCTCCTCGTCGACGACGAACACCGGCTCGCCGTCGTCGCCGGCGGTGGTGGGGGGTTCGAGCGGCACCTGTTCGACGCGGTGAGCCCCGCCGGCGATGGCGGGCACGAACCGAGCGAGCCCCCGGTCCTGCTCACCCTGGAACGTGACCGACCCGTGGACGCCCACGGCGGTGAGGTACGCGTCCCACACCAGCTCCTGGCGCAGCAGCGAGTTGAGCGGGCTCTCCCCGGGCTCGACGACCGCGAGGAACTCCCCCACCTCGTCGGGCGCGAGCTCGAGTTCGCCCGCGGCGAAGCGCACCTCGCCAGCGGGACCGCTGATGCTGTCGGGGTTCGACACCGTGAGTCCGCCGAGCGGCGCGACGAGGTTCGCCCAGTCGTCGTGGCGGAGCTCGACGAGCTCGTCGACGCCGAGGGCGAGCACGTACTCGACGAAGGAGAGTGCGCTCTCGCTGCCGTTGAGCGCCTGGATGTACTCGATCGTGAACTCGCCGAACTCGGGCACGTCGACGAGCGTGCGCGGCGGCACGAGCAGCACCGAGCCTCCGCTGGCGCCCTCACCACCGCCTGCGAGCGCGAGGACCGCGACCCCGACGAGCAGGCCGTCGTCGTCGAGGTGGACGACCCCGAGCGTGGGGCTCGGGGCGATCAGCGCCTGGTAGCCGGGCAGCGCGGGATCGACGACGGGATCGATGACCGCGCCGTCGCGGCTGTCGAGCAGGGTGCGCGCCCCGACGACGGCGAGGACCGGCACCGCGAGCGCCGCGACCGCGAAGAGGCAGCCGTAGACCACGAGGTGGGTGGTGCGAGACCGCGGGACCCGAGAGAGCGCGGCGATCGTCATCCGGGCTCCCGGTAGAGGCCCCGCTCCTCGATGCACCGGATGACCCCAGGGGTGAGGAGGAAGTCGAGCGGCCGGCCCTCGAGGACCCGCGACCGCACCTCGGTGCTCGACACGTCGAGCAACGGCACCGAGACGACCTCGTAGCGGTAGCCGGCAGGCGGGCGGGCCCCCTCGGCGCCCGGTCGTTCGACGACGACGATGGTGGCGAGGTCGTGGAGCCGCTCGCTGCGCTCCCAGCTGTCGAGGCCCTCGGCGGCATCGCTGCCGAGGATGAGGAACAGCTCGCGGGAGGGATCCTCGTCGTGGAGCTCCTGGAGTGTGTCGATGCTGTAGGACGGCCCGCCGCGGCGGATCTCGATGTCGCTGGCCTCGAGGCCCTCCACCCCCTCGACGGCGGCCTGCACCATCGCGAGGCGGTCCGCGGCGGGCGACACCTCCCGGAGCCCGGTCTTCTGCCAGGGTTCGTTGGCCACGACGAGGAGAACACGGTCGAGTCCTGCACCGTGACGGGCGTTCACCGCCGCGACGAGGTGTCCGACGTGGGGAGGGTCGAACGTGCCGCCGAACACGCCGATTCGTTCCGATCCGGGACCACCCACGGCCGGAGTGTAGGTCCCCGCCGGATTGTGACGTGACGCGACGCCCCTCGCGGTGTATACCCATGGGCAGCGGGTAACCCCTCAAGTCGGCGCGTTTACCGCCGATGCTCCCTGAACGACAACTCTCACCCGCCAGGCGTGACGGAATTCACCCGTCTGATCGGAAACACAGGCGGGTACCTGGACGTTGTACAACTCGACGGCCCGTAGACGGCCACCTGTCCGCCCAGGGCCTTCGGCCCCCGCACCCCCCCACCACCCCCCAGCGAACGGGAATGACGAGCGTGTCATTCCGGTTGGAGCAGTTGCCATGAGTGATTCTGTCGGCCAGTACCTGAACGAGATCGGGCAGGTCCCCCTGCTCACCGCCGCCGAGGAGCGCGAGCTCGCGCAGATCATCGAGCGCGGCGCCGAGGCCCGCGCCCGCCTCGAGGCCGGCGAGACCGGCCGCGAGCTGCAGAAGGCGGTTCGTGATGCCGCCGCGGCGAAGGACCGGTTCATCCGAGCGAACCTCCGCCTCGTCGTGAGCGTCGCCCGCCGCTACCCCCTGCCCCCGAGCATGGAGCTGCTCGACCTCATCCAGGAGGGCAACCTCGGGCTCGAGCACGCCGTC
>CAZAVX010000156.1:0-4680 GCA_964488835.1 uncultured Iamiaceae bacterium
GTGATCTCGTTGCGGAACGACTTGCCGACCTGGGCGATGCCGAACGGCGGCTTCTTGCGGCTCGTGTTCAGGACGTTCGCGAAGTTCGTGAACATGCCCTGCGCGGTCTCGGGCCGCAGGTAGGCCACCGCCGCGTCCTCCTCGACGGGGCCGGCGTGGGTCTTGAACATGAGGTTGAACTGGCGGGGCTCGGTGAACTGGCCCTTCGCGCCGCAGTTCGGGCAGGTGTCGGGGTCGTCGAGCTTGTCCTGGCGATGGCGGGTGCCACAGGCGCGGCAGTCGACGAGCGGATCGGTGAAGTTGGCGAGGTGCCCCGAGGCCTCCCAGACCGCGGGCGGCGAGAGGATGGCGGCGTCGATGCCCACCACGTCGGTGCGCATCTGCACCATGGAGCGCCACCAGGCGTTCTTCACGTTGCGGAGCATGAGCACGCCGACGGGTCCGTAGTCGTAGGTGGAGCGGAACCCGCCGTAGATCTCGGCGGAGGGGAAGACGAAGCCCCGCCGCTTGGTGAGGTTGACGATCTTCTCGAACAGCCCTGTGTTGTCGACGGGCGCGGTCTCAGGCTCGGACATGAGGGACAAGGCTAGTGGGGCCCCCTCGTCAGACCCCAATGCCTTCGCTCGCGGCGAGCCGGCCGCGAGTCCTCAGTGACGGTCCATCACCCCGACCGAGCGCAGGCGCCGCTCGAGGTGGTGCTCCATCGCCCGCGTGGCGAGGTGTTCGACCTCGCGGGTGGCCGGCGACTCGGGCAGTGCGAGCGCGGCGGCGAGATGCCCTCCGAGCACCATGCGCATGAGGTCGAGCGCGTCGGCGGAGATGGGGAGGCCCGACCGGCACGAGCGGCAGAGCGTGCCGCCCTCGTGGAGGTCGAAGGCCTCGAGCTCGACGTCCTCCTCCCCGCAGGCCACGCACACGTCGAGTTCGGGCCCGAAACCCTCGGCGGCGAGGAGCTTCCAGTAGAACGCGCCGACGACGAGGGGCGAGTCGTGGGCCGCGAGGCTCCGGAGCGCGCCGAGCAGCATCTGGTAGAGGCGTGGATTCTCCTCGCGCTCCTGGGCGAGCTGGTCGACCGCCTCGAGCATCGTGGACGCCCGGGCCAGACGGTCGAGATCTTCGCGGATGGCGCGGAACTGGTCGACCGACTCGGCCTGGGTGACGACGTCGAGCTCCCGACCCTCGTAGAGCTGGAGGGCGACGTGGCTCATCGGCTCGAGGCGCGCCCCGAACTTGCTGCGAGTCTTGCGAACGCCCTTCGCGACAGCGCGGACCTTCCCGCGGCCCTGGGTGACGAAGACGACGATGCGATCGGCCTCACCCAGCTTGTAGGTGCGCAGCACGATGCCGTGGTCGCGATAGACCGCACCCTTGCTCATGCCCCGACGCTAGCGGCCGGGGTGGAGCTAGTCCTCGTTCAGGCCCCCGAAGCGGCGCTCGCGGTGTTGGAACTCGCGCACGGCGTCGAAGAGGTGCTCGCGGCGGAAGTCGGGCCACAGCACGTCGACGAACACGAGCTCGCTGTAGGCGAGCTGCCAGAGCAGGTAGTTCGACGTGCGGAACTCGCCCGAGGTGCGAACCATGAGATCGGGGTCGGGCATGTCGGGGGCGTAGAGGTGCCGCTGGATGGTGCGCTCGTCGATCTTCTCCGCGGGGATCCCCTCGGCGACGATGGCGCGGACGGCGTCGACGATCTCGGCCCGCCCGCCGTAGTTGAAGGCCATCGTGAAGGTCATGCCGGTGTTGTCGGCGGTGAGCGCCTCGGCCTCGTCCATCCGCCGGAGCAGCCGCTTGGGGACCCGCCAGTCGCGGCGGCCGATGAACCGCATGCGGACGTTGCGCTCGTGGAGCTCGTCGCGACGGCGGAGGAGGATCGACTCGTTGAAGTTCATGAGGAACCTCACCTCGTCGCGCGGCCGGCGCCAGTTCTCGGTGGAGAACGCATAGACGGTGAGCCAGTCGAGGCCGAGGTCGAGCGCGCCCTCGACGGTGTCGAACAGCGCATGCTCGCCCGCAGCGTGGCCCTCGGTGCGCTTGAGGCCCCGTCGCTTCGCCCACCGCCCGTTGCCGTCCATCACGCACGCGACGTGGGTGGGGATGTGGTCGGGATCGATGCCCTCGGGGAGCGCGCCGTCGTGTTGCACTCCCCGCACGCTACTGCGTGGGGCGATCAGCGCTTTCCGGACACGATCTGATAGACGCGGGCGCGGGTCACACCGATCGCCTCACCGATCTCGCGGTAGCTCACCCCGGCCTCGGCCGCGACGCGCACCTCCGCCTTCAGCTCCTCCCACGCGGCCTGTTCGGCCAGGCGGGCGAGCTCGAGGCGCTCTCGTTTGGCCACCAGACTGGCCCGAAGCGCGTCGTCGATCGGCCCGCCCTTTGGCTTCCGTTGACCGTTCGACATGGCTGTATCCGATTCCTTACCCGTGGCACCGCTGCGATGGAGCATCGCCTCCAGCTGGGCGACCCGATCCATCAACGACTCGATCGTCTCCTGATCGGGTTGATCGATGTGGTGGGCACTGCTCCCTGACATGCGATCCAATCGGCCCCGTGGACCGTGAGTGAAGGTTCAACACCCGGAATGAGGCGTTCGGCGCACTCTCCGTGGCGGTTCGCGGCGAAAATGAGTCCTTCGGCCTAGGTCGTGAGCCCCAGTTCCGCGACCAAGTACGGTCGACCGCATGTCGACGGCCGGCTCCACCACTCGCGTGCTGCGCGACGTCGTGGGCGCCCTGCCGGGTGGCGGTGAGGCGCGCACCGGCCAGGCGGCGATGGCCGAGGCGGTGGCCCGGGCGATCGAGGAGTCGCGGCACCTGATCGTCGAGGCCGGCACCGGCACCGGCAAGTCACTCGCCTATCTCGTGCCCGCGGTGCTCTCCGGCGCTCGGGTCGTCGTCGCCACGGCCACGAAGGGGCTCCAGGACCAACTCGCGGGCAAGGACCTCCCCTTCCTCGCCGACCAGCTCGACACCGAGGTCTCCTTCGCCGTGTTGAAGGGACGGTCGAACTACCTCTGCCTCCAACGGGTCGCCGAGCTCGGTGCGGCGACCGATGCCGAACAACTCGGCCTCGACGGGGTCGCCGAGGGTGCGCCGGTGGAGGAGATCGAACAGCTCGTCGCGTGGGCCGACGCCACGAGCTCGGGAGACCGGGCCGAGCTGTCGTTCGAGCCGAGCACGCGGGCCTGGTCGGCGGTCTCGGTGGGCCCACGCGAGTGCCCGGGGGCGGCGAAGTGCCCGAAGGGTGAGGTGTGCTTCACCGAACGGGCCCGGCGGGCGGCGGCCCAGGCCGACATCGTCGTCGTCAACACCCACCTGTACGGGCTCGACATCGCCACGGGTGGCGGCGTGCTCCCCGACCACGACGTGGTGGTCGTCGACGAGGCGCACCAGCTCGAGGAGATCGTCTCGGCCACCACCGGTGTGGAGATCACCGCCGGGCGGTTCCAGAACCTCGCCCGCACGGTGCGCGCCATCGTCGCCGACGACGTGCTCGTCGCGTCGCTCGACGCCGCCGGGTACGCGTTCGCCGACGAGCTCGCCGGGGTGGCCGGGCGCCGCCTCGACACACCGCTCGAAGGTCCTCTCGCCGAAGCCATCGTCGCGGCGCGTGAGACGACGGCGAAGGCGCTCGAGGCCGTCCGCAAGGTGCCGACCGACGTGGGTGGCGACGTGGCCGCCCGACGCGAGCGGGCGCTGAAGGCGGCCACCAGCCTCGTCGACGACCTCGACCTCGCGCTCGCGGTGCCCGAGAGCCACGTCGCCTGGGTCGCAGGATCGCCCGACTTCCCCGCCCTGACCCTCACCGCGATCGACGTGGCCGGCGTGCTGGCGGAGGGCTTGTGGTCCCGCCGCACGGCCGTGCTCACCTCAGCGACCATCCCACCCAACCTCGGCGCGACGCTCGGCCTCGACCCCGGGCAGTTCGACGAGCTCGACGTCGGCAGCCCGTTCGACTACGAGCAGCACGCTCTCCTCTACTGCGCGGCGTCGATGCCCGACCCGCGGGACGAGGGCTACGAGGCGGCCCTGCACCGAGAGCTCGAGGCGCTCATCGTCGCCGCCGGCGGGCGCACGCTCGCCCTGTTCACCTCGTGGCGGGCGATGGACGCCGCGGCCCGGGCGCTCTCCCCTCGCCTGCCGTGGAAGGTGCTCACCCAGCGCGACCTGCCGAAGCCTGCGCTCGTCGATGCGTTCCGGGCCGACGAGCAGAGCTGCCTGTTCGCCACGATGGGGTTCTGGCAGGGCATCGACCTACCGGGGCGCACGCTCTCGCTCGTCACGATCGACCGGTTGCCGTTCCCCCGACCCGACGACCCCGTGTTGTCGGCTCGCCGTGAGCGGGTGCGGGGCGATGCCTTCCGCCTCATCGACCTGCCCCGGGCAGCCACGCTGCTCGCCCAGGGGGCAGGCCGGCTCATCCGGTCCGCCGAGGACCGAGGTGTCGTCGCGGTGCTCGACAAGCGGCTCGCCACCGCCGCCCGCTACCGCTGGGAGATCGTCAACGCCCTCCCACCCATGCGGCGTACCAAGGACCGAGCCGAGGTCGAGGCGTTCCTCAAGCAGATCAGGGACGCCTGATCAGGGACGCCTGATCGGGTTCCCGGTCAGAACCACCGGGGACCGGCCTTGGGGATCTCGATCGGCGGCAGGCCACGCCAGAGGTCGTCATCGTCGA
>CAZAVX010000157.1:0-4647 GCA_964488835.1 uncultured Iamiaceae bacterium
TCGGTGACGTGGGCGTTGGTGGCGAGCAGCCGGCGGTCGATGGCGAACGCCGTCCCGAACGGGATGTGCACCACCTGTGGCATACCGGTCTGGTCGATGCCGACGAGCACCTCGATGACGACGGCGTAGGTGGCGGCGGCGACGGTGTCGAGGTAGGCGTCGGGCGGGAGGCAGTCCTCGCCGGTCCCGGCGTCGTGGTCGTCGTGTGGCTCGAGGGTGGACTGCGTCGACTGGTCCGGCCCGCTGGCCGCCGCCGGACTGGGATCGTCCCCGCACGCGCCGGCGAGGAGGCCGAGCGCGACGAGGAGCGCGACGAATGGGGTGAGAGGTGCCCGCGTGGTCATGGGCGTCGAACGTACCGGCGGGGCATCGCGCCGATCGACCAGCGCGCGAAGAGGCGGTGGGGATCGCGCGTGGGCGCGAGTGGACGCGCGATGGATGCCCTTCCTTCGCGCGCCGGGGTCTCCGTAGGGTCGGCCCGCACGCCACGTACAGGAGCGATCATATGCAGCGGACAGGACTCGACCGGATCCGAGACGTGAGGCTCCTCGGCCCGGTCCTGATGATGGCGTTCGGGGTGATCCTGCTCCTCACGCCACCCGCCTCGGTCGGCATCACCGGCTCGGTGGGGAACGCCGGTGTGATGCAGAAGGGTGGCGACGGCGACGACGACCCTCCCCCGGCCGGCGGCTCGATCATCGTCGACATCCCCGTGGAACCCGAGCCGGAACCGGAGCCCGAGCCGGAGCCGGTCGCCGAGCCGGAAGCCGAGCCGGAGGAGCCGGAAGCCGAGCCGGAGGAGCCGGTCGAGCCCGCCGCGGTGGCCGCGGCCGAGGAGGAGCCCCCATCGCCCGCCGTCGCAGCGCTCCCCAACACCGGAGGAGGGAGCGGCGCGGGTGGTGCGTCGATCCTCGGAGGCGGGCTGCTCCTCGGCGGAGGGCTCCTCGCGATCGCCGGTCGCCGAGGCACCCCCGCTCGGTGACCGCCGTCGTCCCGGTGACCTCGGCGCCAGCACCGGCGTCACCGGGTCACACCTCGGTCGGGTCGCCGGGCGCGACCCGGTGGCTCGTCAGCCCGCAACTCGACGCCTGGCTGCTCGGCGGCATCGGAGTGGTCGCGTGGCTCCTCCTCGCCGCTCCCGGCCCGCTCGGCGCCCTGCGACTCCCGGTGCTCGGCTACGGGATCGTCTGGGTGCTGATGGCGGTGGTCGGCACCCACTTCGGGGTGTCCTACCACCTGGCCTACGGGCAGGGGCGGGACGCGTTGGCTCGGCACCCGGTCGCCCTCGTGCTCGTCCCGGCTGCGCTCGTCGTCGCCACGGTCGTCCTCTGCGTCGCCGCGGCCACCGGTGCCGACTCCGTGGCGCGGGGAGGCGTGCAGGTCGCGCTGATGTCGGTGTTCACCCTGACCGGCTGGCACTACGTGAAGCAGGTGTACGGGGCGGCGCGACTCGGGGCGGCGCTGCGCGGCCTCCCGGTCGACCCGACGGTCGGTCGCATCCTCCGGGTCGGCCTCTACCCGGTGTGGTTCGTCCACGCGCTCGCCACCTGGGTTCCCGGATACGTCGACGAGCACTACGGCTTCCGATCGGGGGTGGCGCTGCTCCCCGCGACGACGGTCGACGTGATGCGGTTCGCCGCGGCGGTCGGAGCGGTGGCCGTCGCGGGCTGTTGGGTGGTGCTCGCCGTCCGGTGGCGGCGCGGCGTGCCTGGGACGATGTGGGCGCCCTACGTCGCCGGGTTCCTCTGGCTGACCAGCCCGCCGGACCATCTCAGCGGCATCGTGGTGCTCGGCGCGCTGCACGGGGTCCAGTACCTCGCTTGTGCCCATCGTGCCGAGGTGGCGTGGGCCGAGGAGCGCGGGGACTCGCCTCCGGTCGTCTGGTGGGCGAGTGCCTTCGGTGGGGCGTTCGCCGCCGGGATGGTGCTCTCGTACTGGGCGCCGATGTGGCTCGGGTGGGTGACCGAGGGCGGCTCGATCGGCCTGATCCCCGCGGCGATGCTCTTCGTCACCTTCAACCTCCACCACTACGCGATCGATGCCGCGATCTGGCGGTCCCGTGACGGACACCTCCGGCGGATCGTCGGAGGCCCTGCCGGGTCAGGCCTCTGACGCGCCACCCCGTCCTCGCACCCGGTCGATGACCGACACCACTCGACGCCATTCGGGCGTGGAGGCACGGGGATCGGTGGGCGTGGTGCCGAGGAGCGAGGCGAGGCGCTCGCGTGCGGCGATGATGCGCCGTCGCCCGACGGGGAGCGCCTTCTGGGACTCGCCGGCCGAGGCGTTTTCGACCGCGGGAGCGAGGCCGGACTCGGCGAGGTAGGAGAGCGCCGCGTTGGGGCGTGCGTCGGGGGCGAGCCCGGCCCGTCGCAGCTCGTCGGGATCGGGTGGTGGCGCGGTGTTGCCGTGGCCGGGATCGCGGACGATGGCGACGAGGTCGTCGGGGGTGCGCACGTCGGCGTGTCCGTAGAGCCAGTTCGCTCCGGCTTCGGCCATGCGGAGGCGGAGGACGTCGTCGAGCACGTGCCCGGTGACGACGACGATGGTGAGATCGGCCGGGCCGACGCGGCGGAGGTGCTCGACCACCGTGACTCCGACGTAGAGGTCGAAGTCGGCTCGTTCGTCCTTGGCGTCGACGAGTGCGAGGTCGACGCCCTCCCAGCTCGTCGCGTCGAGCGCGAGTGCGTCGGTGTGCTCGACGCTGACGACGACCTCGATGCCTTGCTCGACGAGGGCCGCGACCCTGCCGCGGCGGACCCAACCGTCGTCGTCGATGATCGCCACCCGTGGTTCGCCCATCGCCTCAGTCTCCCGCATCGGTCCGTGCCAAGTCGGCCACGTGCTGCTCCTCGACGTCGTCGAGCCGACGCCGGCACTCGCCGAGTCGGCGGCGCACCTCGTTCGCGATGTCGTCGGGGAGGTCGTCCTCGCTCTCGGTGAACGCGGCCTCGGCCTCCGCGAGGCAGCGGGCCGCGAAGCCGAGCGTGTCGATTCGCCCATTCGCCCGAGCACGCTCGAGCGCTTCGAGGTCGGCGGCGCGCATCTCACGGCCGATTCGGGTGGCGTCGTCGTCGATCGACGCGACCAGGCTCCCGCCGAGGGCGACCGATTGGAGCGGCCACGCCAACTCGGCCACCAGCTCGCGGCCCGAGCGGGGTGCCGGCGAGAGCTGCCACGCGAGGCCGACCGTCGCGGCGCCGGCCGCAGCAGTGGCGAGCCGGTGCCGGGCCTCGAGCTCGGACCAGGCGAGCAGCGCCACGAGCCCGAAGCCACGCAGGGCGAGGCTGTACGGGTAGCGCGAAATGTCGCCGTGGCCGTGGGTATTGCGCATCGTGCGGGTGTGCAGCGCCGCGGAGCCGAGCGTGAGCGCGGCGCTCCACGCGGTGACGGCGTGGCGTGGGGCGCGGCCGCCGTGGCGGTCGGCGAGGCGATGGGCACCCACGGCCATGCCCACGGCCACAGCGGCGGGGCCGACGGCCGCCCATCGAGGGACGTGCTCGCGGCTCGAGGCCCCGGCGACGAGCAGCCAGAGTGCGCTCCAGAGGAACGCGCCGGGGACCGGGTCGAAGCTGATGCGCGGCTGGCCGAGGGGCACGGGCAGCGTGATGCGGTGGCCGTCGACGACCACCTCGACGGCGTCGCGTCGGCCGTGCACCTCCACCGGCACGGTGCCGCGGAGCCGGGCGCGGTCGAGCGCGGCCTCGAGCATGTCGGCCTGTGAGGGCGCGAGGACGGTGCGGGCTTGGTGCGGGGCCAGGTCGAGCCGCACGACGGTGCGCAGGTCGGGGCTCGCCGAGTTGTGCCGGGCCTGCCACCCGCTCAGCACGTCGCCGACATAGGCGTACGCGCCGCGAGTGGTGGCGGCCAGGTCGGCCTTCCACTCGCCCGCGGGGTTCGAGGTGCGCGAGGTACCGAGGGCGAGATCGATGAGCGCGGTGGCCCGCTGGATGTCGTCCAGCACGACGTCGCGACCGACGGCGATGTCGTGGCGGCCCTCGAGCTCGGCCTGCACCTCGAGCGCGGCCCGCTCTTGACGGTGCTGCTCGGCGGCCGCGCGTCGGCGACGACGGCCGTAGGCGGCGATGCCGATGCCGCCCACCGCGGCCGCGACCTGCCAGGCCATCGTGCCGGTGCGGGGCGCGTGGCCGCGCGCCTTGCGGACGAGCGTTCCGACGGTGAGGTTCACGGCGGGGACGACGAGGCCCTTCCAGCCGAGGCGCGCGCCGGCCTCGACGGCGAGGGGGCAGCCCATCACCGCCGGGACGGACGCCTCGTCGTAGTCGTCGCGCACGGCGGTGGCGTAGGCGAGCGCGAGCTCGGCGGCGTCGAGGGGGAGCCGCCACTGGAGGTTCAACCGGGGGTCGGTGCGGAGACGGCGGGCGATGGCGAGGTCGACGGCGCCGAGGGCGACGGTGGCGGCACGGTGGAGCGGGGTGCGGTCGGCCCAGAAGGGTGAGATGAGCTGATTGAGGCGCGTGCCGGTGCGCTGCGCGAGGTGGAGGGGGACGCGGGTGCGGACGAACACCCCGCCGACGTCGTCGACATCGAGCCCTCGGTCGGGGTTCGCACCGTGGGGAGCGCTCGAACGCGGCTCGGAGGTCGTGGCGGTCATGTGAGGGCGTGGTAGCCGGGGACGTCGTGGTG
>CAZAVX010000158.1:0-4514 GCA_964488835.1 uncultured Iamiaceae bacterium
ATGCGCTCACGGGTGAGGTTGAAGTGCTCGCCCACCTCTTCGAGGGTGCGGGGCTCGCCCCGGTCGAGACCGAACCGCAGCTTGAGGATCTCGCGCTCGCGCTCGTCGAGCGGGGCGAGCAGGCGGGTGATCTCCTCGGGCAGCAGCGCGGTGGCGGCCACCTCGAAGGGCGACTCGGCGGAGCGGTCCTCGACGACGTCGCCGAGCTCGGCGTCGCCGTCCTCCCGGAGCGGCTCGGAGAGCGAGAGCGGCTCGGCGGCGAACCGGAGCGCCTCGGTGACCTTGTCCTCGGGCATCTCGACCTCGGCCGACAGCTCGGCGAGGGTGGCCGGCCGGCCGAGCTTCAGCTCGAGGCGGGCACGGGCCTTCTGGAGACGGGCGAGGGTGTCGCCGGCGTGGACCGGCAGGCGGATCGTGCGGCCGGTGTTCGCGATGCCGCGGGTGATGGCCTGGCGGATCCACCACGTGGCGTAGGTGGAGAACTTGAAGCCCTTCCGCCAGTCGAACTTCTCGACCGCGTGCATCAGGCCGAGGTTGCCCTCCTGGATGAGGTCGAGCAGCGGCAGGCCGGACGCCTGGTACTTCTTCGCGATCGACACGACGAGGCGCAGGTTCGACTGGACGAACGTGCTCTCGGCCTCTTCCCCGGCGCGCGACAGCCGGCGCAGCTCGCGCTTGCGGGCGGGGGTGAGGTCGGTGGCGGACTCGAGCTCGGCCCGAGCCTCGTTGCCGGCTTCGATGGCCTGCGCGAGGCGCACCTCGTCGTCCTTGGTGAGCAGTGGATACTGCCCGATGTCGGTGAGATAGAGGCGGACGAGATCTTCCTCGTCCCGCTCGACTCGCTCCTTCGCCACGATGGCACCTTCTCTTGGCAGTGGTGAGACATCGGGTCATCGTCAGTGCGGGCCGGACGCTGATGACCACGTCGTGTCGGGTGATTGACCCTGTCACGATACCGGTCCGGTCAAGGCCGCCCACCCGAACCTGTCTGGTGGCCGCGAATTCCCAGCTAGACGGCTATGTTCGCGAGGTCGTCCACAGGGGAGGGATCCGGTTTGTCGAACGAGTCGTCCACAGGCCAGGAAGGCCCAGACGAGGTCGAGCTGACGGTGGTCATCATGCGGTTCGACGCCGCCGATCCCGCCGCGCTGCAGGCGGTGCTCTCCAAGTACGTCGTGATGAGCCGCGGCCACGACGGGTGCCGCAACATCGACCTGCTCGTGTCGGTCACCAACCCCCGCCGGCACACCGTCGTGTCGAAGTGGGAGTCCCCCGACGCCCAGCAGGCCCACTTCGACTCCCCGGAGATGGTCGAGATGGCCACCGCCTGCACCGGGCTGTTGACGAACCCACCCGACATCGACCTCTACGAGGGCATCAGCGCCCACGACCTGGCCTGAGGCCGGGGCGAAGTTGGCGGCCGGGCTCGTCGATCAGGGGACGACCGTGGTCGACGCCATGGGCAACGGGACGGTGTCCATGGTGACCGACCCGCCCTCCGCCCAACCCTCGCCGTAGGAGTCCTCGCCGTAGGAGTAGGCGTAGGCGTAGGGGTCGGCCATCCGCATCCACCACTCCTCGAGCTCGGCGAGGCGCTCGTCGTCGAACCCGCGCAGCGTCGTGAGCACCGACTCGGTGAACGTCCGGATCGGGCTGAGGTACCACGCCCCGTCGTGGCGGGTGAAGACGAGACCGCTCGCCCCGCCGAGCTGGGTGAACTGCGGCGCGCCGAGCAGCAACGACATGCCGACGATCTCGTCGTCGCACACCACGATGGTGCCGTCGGGCTCGACGTGACCGCCGAAGGGGCCGGGTCCCGGGGGGTAGTACTCGACATCGTCGTCGTACTCGGACTCGACGCGCGTGCGGCTGCACCCGTCTTCGTAGCTCAGCGTGATGCGCTCCGGCCCGTACATCGGGTCGTCGGTCGTGATCGTCATGCGGTAGCTCTCGATGAAGATCCGAGCGCGGTCGCCGTCCTGCTCGATCCGCGAGTCGAGCACCTCGATCGAATACGCGACCGCGGATGCCTCCGCGGCGGCCGCCGCCTCGTCGAGGAACTGCGGGGCATAGCGGTGGAGCGCCGCCGCCTCGTCGGGATCGAGCAGCTCGAGCGCGGCACGCGCGTCGAGTCGCTCGGCCGCGTCGAGGAGGGCGTCGAGCGCCGCGTCGGGGGACGCGGCGCCCCGCGGGACGAGGGCCTCGGACGCCGTGACGACCGGGCGCCCCTCCTCGAGGCGGAGCGCCTCACCGAGGCTGTGGAAGAGGCTCACGTACCACCGGCCGTCCTCGCGCACGGTGGTGATGCGGAACTGCGAGAAGGCGCTGGACTCGGTCTCGTGGGTGGCGCCGAGCTCGTCGCGCACCCCCTCGAAGTCGTCGACGCGGCGACCGACCGGCACCTGGCTGCCGTCGATGGTGGCGACGATGGTGCCCGAGGCATAGACGTTGGCGAGGTCGTCGGCGACCTGGTCGGTGGTGAGCTCGAGACCCTCGACGACGAGGTCGAAGCCGCCGACGGCGCTCGCGTCGAAGTCGGCCGCGAGGACCTCGAGCCGACGCAGCTCCTCGACGATCTCGAGGAGGGGATCGGCGAGGGCGCGGCGCTCGCCGGGCAGCAGGACGTCGGCGAGGCCGACGAGATCTTCGGCTTCGATGGCGTCGAAGAGCGCGGCGACCGCGTCCTCGGGGGTGTCGCCGCCGCCGTCGCTGGCCCGGAGCCTGGCGAGCGCGAACGCCCCGGCCGCCACCACGAGAGCGGCGAGCACGATGCCCACCCCGAGCTGGAGTCCACGCCGGCGACCGGCCGCCGCCTCGGGCTCGAGCGCCAACGGCGTGAGCCCCCCACCTGGGTCGACCGTGCTCATGGATGCTCCTCCGTTCCTGCCGCCTACGACACGCCGACGGTCCTCCGACGAGGTCAGCCGCGCCTGGGATCGCGTCCGCCAGCGCGCACCGCCTGTCGACCGAAGACTAGTTCGACCACGACCGCGCCGACGAGGAACGTGGCACCGGTGAGCGCCACGAGCGCGCCCCCGCCGCGGACGGAGGGGTCGAGGCGCCAGGTGGCGACCGCCGCGATCGCCACGACGTACCACCCCGCCACGAGGGCGACCGCGGCAGCGGCACCGCCTCGCCCCACCCACCGCAGGACCGCGGACACGGCGAGCACGAGGGGCAGCGCGACCGCGAGGCGGAGCATCCACGGCGCGGAGATCAGGTCGAGGCGGTCGGCCAGGGCCCCGCCCTCGTAGACGTCGATGGGCCGGCGCCCGCTGTGCGCCCACGGCAGGAACGTCGCGGCGACGACGACGCCGGCCGCGGCGAGCTGCACCGGGACCGCCACCCGTGCCACCCGCGCCGCCGACATCGAGGATCAGGCGGCGTCGATGACCGCCCGGGTTTCGTCGCTGATCGCGACGATCTCGGGCCAGGTGAGCGACTCGGCGTGCCAGAGCTGTTCGAACGCGGCGATGGCGACGTCGGTGAAGCCGTGGCGCAGCTCGAAGGTGTAGAGCCGCCGCTGGCGTTGGGGCGCGTAGCCGAGCCGGACGAGCCGCCCGACGCAGTACGTGTCCCACGCGGTGAGGTGCGGCAGCGGGAGCTGCTCGTCGAGGTCGGGCGCCCCGAAGGCCGGGTCGAGTCGGTCGGCCGCCTTGGCGAGTGCCCGCCCGAGCGCGTCGGCAGCCTGGACCTCGCCGAAGTGGCGTGGTCGCTTGTTGTCCTCGAGCGCGCCACTCTCGACCGCGAGCACCACCGGGTCGATCGAGGTCTGGCGGACCTTGGAGAGCGGCGTGCTCTCGTCGACCTCGACGCGCACCGGCGCCGAGATGCCGAACTGGTCGGCGAGCCGCTCGACGACCCCGACCACCTGGGCGTGGTCGAAGAAGACGTTGGCGAACGACCCGGGCGTGACCTCGACGTCGGCCATGCTCAGTCGCCGGCCGCGGCCGCCGCGGCGGCGCGCATCGCCTTGGCCTCTTCACGTGCCTGCAGCGACACCTCGGCGATCTCGTCGATCTCGGCGGTGTCGAAGCCGGCGAGCTCACGGAACCGACGCGCGAGCCTGATCGGGCTCTCGTCGTCCTCGCCACGGAAGCCGCCGAAGCTGAAGAGCTTGTCGACGACCCGCTGGAACTCGAGCGCGGTGGCCCGACGCTCGGGATCGTTCTCGGTGAGGTTGCGGAGCCAGTCCGAGCCCATCTTCACGTGGGTGACCTCGTCGGCGAGCATCCAGTCCTCGCAGAACTCGAGCACCGGGTCGCCGGAGATGTCGCCGAACTCCTTCATCGTGTTGAACACGTCGATGGCGAGCCCCTCGAGGGCCCGGTTCACACCGGTGAGACGCAGGACCGGGTCGGGGTTGCAGGCCGCCTCGTAGAGGAACGCCGACTCGCCGAACTCGCCGATCTCGGTGCCCATGTGCTCGGAGAGCTTCACCGAGATCTCGCAGTGGCGCGCCTCGTCCCAGCACTGGCGGGCCATGTCGAGCTTCAGCGCGAACGGCGCGCCGT
>CAZAVX010000159.1:0-4385 GCA_964488835.1 uncultured Iamiaceae bacterium
CTCGGTCTCCTCACCGGTGAAGCCCACGACGCTCATCGCCCGGCTCACCGTGCGGTCGTAGGCGGGCGGGAGGAACCGTTCGACGAGGGCGATGCCCCGACCCACGAACCCCACCCGCACCTCACGTTCGGGATGCTCGAGACACGAGACGATTGCGCGGGCGACCCGAGCCGGATCGGCGACCGGCGGGATCGCCGAGACCCCTTCGCCGTGGTAGTTCGCGGCGTGGCGGAAGATCGGGGTGTCGATCGAGGCCGGCAGGACGCAGCAGACGGCGATGCCGTCGTGGGGTCGGAGGTCTCGCTGGACGACGCGGGAGAAGCCGAGCACACCGAACTTGCTCGTGACGTACGAGGAGACGAAGGGGGTCGTCATCTCCGCGTACAGCGAGGCGACGTTGACGAGGACGCCTCGTGACCCGTCCGTGTCGTGGCGCTCGTGGAAGTGGCGGAGCGCCTCGTGAGCTCCGTACATCGGGCCGAGCAGGTTCGTCTCGACGACCTGGCGGTGGGCCGCGATGGGGACATCGTGGAACGGCCCGTAGGCCATGACACCGGCGTTGTTCACCCAGGCGTCGACGTGCCCGAAGCGGCCGATCGCCGCGGTGGCCAGGTGGGCGACCGCCTCCTGGTCCGAGACGTCGGTGGGCACGGCGATCACCTCCGCGCCGAGCTCGCGGCACTCCGAGGCCGTCGCCTCCAGGGCCTCTTCGCCACGGGCGGCCAGCACGAGGCGGCTCCCGCGCTCCGCGAGCAGGTGAGCCGTCGCCCTCCCGATCCCGCTCGACGCCCCCGTGAGGACCACGACCGACTCTCCGAGGTCGAGGAAGGGCCGCCGGAGCCTCACGGCTCGAGCACCACCTTGATGCACTCGTCCTCCTTCTTCTGGAAGATCTCGTAGCCGTGGGGGGCCTCGGCGAGGGGGAGCCGATGGGTGGTGAGGTCCTGGGTGCCGAGCGGATCGCCCTCCCCCTCGAGCAGGGGAAGGATGTCGGGGATCCAGCGCTTCACGTGGGCCTGCCCCATCCGGATCGTGATGCCCTTGTCGAACATCTGCATCATGTTCATCGGGTCTGCCGCACCGCCGTACACGCCGATGATCGAGACGGTGCCACCGCGGCGGACGGTCTCCATCGCCGCATGAAGGGTGGTCAGCCGGTCGACGCCGGCGCGGGTGGCGAGCCCGGCCGCGATGCGATCGGGGAGCATGCCGACGAGCTTCTGGCCCATCGCCGCGATCGGGGCGCCGTGGGCCTCCATGCCGACGGCGTCGATCACCGAGTCGGGGCCGCGCCCCTCGGTCATGTCGCGGAGCAGGGCGGGCACGTCGTCGACGGCGAGCGCGTCGACGGTCTCGATGCCGTGGCGCTGGGCCATCGCGAGCCGCTCGCGGACGAGGTCGACGGCGATCACCCGCGCGCCGTGGTGCAGGGCGATGCGAGCGCAGAACTGGCCGACGGGGCCGAGGCCGAACACGGCGACCGTGCCGCCCGCGGGGATGTCGGCGAACTCCACGGCCTGCCACGCGGTCGGGAGGATGTCGGACATGAAGAGGTAGCGGTCGTCGGGGTGGTCGTGGGCGACCTTGATCGGCCCGAAGTGCGCCTGGGGCACCCGGAGGTACTCGGCCTGGGCGCCGGGGACCGACCCGTAGAGGCGGGTGTATCCGAAGAGCCGGGCGCCCTTGTCGTGCTCGGTGACCTGGGTGGTCTCGCACTGGGCGAACAGCTCGCGGTCGCACATGAAGCACGAGCCACACGAGATGTTGAAGGGGATGACGACCCGGTCGCCGGGCGCGAGGTCGGTGACCCCCGGGCCGACCTCCTCGACGATGCCCATCGGCTCGTGGCCGATGATGTCGCCCTCGTCGAGGAACATGCCGAGCACCTTGTAGAGGTGCAGGTCCGAGCCGCAGATCGCCGTCGAGGTGATCCGGACGATCGCGTCGGTGGGTTCCTCGATCACGGGATCGGGAACGTCCTCGACGCTCACGTGCTCGGTGCCTTGCCAGGTGACGGCCTTCATGGTGGGCTCCCATCGCAGTCGCGTTCGTGGCCCGCGCTGGTGAGCGACGTACCCCGTGGCGAGTCCGGCCAACCCTCGGGGGTGGCTGGGGATCGAGGAGATCCGTGTCGGGTGTCGAATCCGGAGGCGCCCGTTCGTGGTGGGGGTGAGAGGATCGACACCGGGTCGATCTCCGAACGAGGAGGAACCGATGACTCGCTACCTGATGTCCGTCTGCTACCCCACCGACGGTGTGCCGCCCTCGCCCGAGGAGCTCGAGCAGATCACCGCCGACCTCACCCTGGTGCACCAGGAGCTCGAGGCGGCGGGAGCGTGGGTGTTCGGCGGCGGGCTGCACCACCCGAGCACCGCGAAGGTCCTTCACGCCCGCAACGGAGAGGTCGTGTCGACCGATGGGCCGTTCATCGAATCGAAGGAGATGATCGGCGGGTTCAGCATCATCGAGGTGCCCGACGAGGCCACGGCACTGCGCTGGGCCGAGAAGCTCTCGTTGGCCACGACGTGTGCGATCGAGGTCCGGCCGTTCATGGACGACCCCGGCGCATGACCGAGGTGGGCCAGACGGGCCCCGACGAGGCGGTCGACCGCGTGTTCCGCGAGGAATGGGGGCGCGTGGTTGCCGCCCTCGCCCGCGCGTTCGGCGACCTCGACGTCGCCGAGGACGCGGCTCAGGAGGCCTTCGCCGTCGCCGCCCGCACCTGGCCCGCCACCGGCGTGCCGCCGAACCCGGGAGGGTGGATCACGACGACCGCCAAGCGCCGGGCGATCGATCGGGTGCGGCGCGACGCCAGGCGGGCGACCGGCCACGAGCAGGTTGCTCGCCACGATCCGGTGCTCGGCGGCGCTGCGGTGGATCTCGACGGCGCCGGCGGCGAGCTGCTGGATCTCGTCCTCACGTGCTGCCACCCCGCGCTCGACGAGCCGACCCAGGTCGCGTTGACGCTACGGATGGTTGCCGGACTCGGGACGCGGGCGATCGCCCGGGGGTTCATGGTCCCGGAGTCGACGATCGCGCAACGGCTGGTTCGAGCGTCCCGTCGGTTGCGTGAGCTCGGGGCACTCGGAGGTCCGAACGGGCTCGCGGAGGAGCTCGATCTCGACGAGCGGCTCCCACAGGTGCTCGCTGTCGTCCACCTCGTCTTCAACGAGGGATACGTGGCGAGCGGCGGCGACGGGCTCGACCGGCCCGAGCTCGTCGTCGAGGCCCTCCACCTCGGCCGACTCCTCGTCCGGGCGCTGCCGCGGGAGCCGGAGGTCCGAGGACTGCTCGCGCTGATGCTGCTCACCGAGGCCAGGCGGCCGGCGCGGGTCGGTTCCGACGGGTCATTCGTGCCGCTCGTCGAGCAGGACCGGGAGCGTTGGGACCGGACGCTGGTCGACGAGGGTCATTCGCTCGTGCAGTGGTGCCTTCAGACGAACCGGCCCGGCCCGTTCCAGATCCAGGCTGCGATCCACGCCGTGCACTGCGACGCGCCGACCCTCGCCGCCACCGACTGGGGACAGATCGTCGCCCTCTACGACCAGCTCCTGGCGCTCACACCGACAGCGGTCGTCGCCCTCAACCGGGCGGTCGCGGTCGCCGAGCTCGACGGACCTCGGGTGGGGTTGGCGCTCGTCGATCCCTTGGGCGGCGAGCTCGACCGGTACCACCTCTGGCACGCCGTCCGGGGCGATCTGTTGGAGCGTTGCGGTGAGGCGGAGGCGGCGGCCGACGCCTTCGAGCGAGCTGCGGAGCTGACGCGGAACGAGGCCGAGCGCCGGCATCTCGCACGGCGGCGGGCGGCGTGTCTCACGGACGGTCGATGAGGTAGAGGTGGCCAGGCCCGTCGTCGTCCTCGACGACGCCGAGGAACCGGAACCCCGCCTTCTCCAGGGCTCGACACGACGGGACATTGGCGGCGTAGGGCGCGGCGGCGGCACCCGTCCACTCGGGGTGGTGGGGGAAGACGACCTGGTCGACGAACGCCCGGATCATCTGCGAGCCGAGGCCCCGGCCACGCTCGCCGGGCTCGGCGAGGAAGTAGTCGATGCCGGCGGTGGTGTCGGCGTCGAGGCCGAGGGCCGCCCAGGCGTCGCGCTCCTCGGCGCTGCTCGCCGCGGCATAGCACTGGATCCAGCCGATGTCGCGCCCGTCGAGCTGGGCGATCCAGTGCTCGGTGCCGTCGTCCCGGTCGGGGCCGTAGTCGCGGACGACGCCCTCCCACGAGACGTCGTCACCTTCCCACCACTCCACGACCCCCGGCTCGTTCAGCCAGCGGTGGAGCATCGGGAGGTCGTCAGCGGTGGACGGCCGGAAGGTGAGGTTCACGGCCTTCAGTCTCGCGCGCCTCGTTGAGTGTCACACCCCTTCCGCATACTTGG
>CAZAVX010000160.1:0-4347 GCA_964488835.1 uncultured Iamiaceae bacterium
AGCGCCCCGGTGTAGGTGGCGGGGTTGCTGCGGCGGGACCCGCGGATCGGCGACTGGTCGATGAGCAGGACCCCCTCGGCCCCCTCGACCGAACCGTGGATCAGCGAGCTCTTGCCCGAGCCGGCGACGCCGGTGAGCACGACGAGCACCGCGAGGGGGATGTCGACGTCGACGTCCTGGAGGTTGTTCGTGTTCGCGCCGCGCACCTCGAACACGCCGGTGGGTTCGCGCACCGCCGCCTTGAGGGCGGCCCGGTCGTCGAGGTGGCGGCCGGTGAGGGTGTCGCTGCGGCGCAGCTCGTCGAACGTTCCCTCGAACACCACCTCGCCGCCGGCGGATCCGGCACCGGGGCCGAGGTCGACGAGGTGGTCGGCGATGGCCATCACCTCGGGCTTGTGCTCGACGACGAGCACGGTGTTCCCCTTGTCGCGCAGCCGCAGCAGGAGCTGGTTCATGCGCGCGATGTCGTGGGGGTGGAGCCCGATGGTGGGCTCGTCGAACACGTAGGTGACATCGGTGAGCGACGAGCCGAGATGGCGGACCATCTTGGTGCGCTGCGCCTCACCGCCCGAGAGCGTGCCCGCTGGGCGGTCGAGGCTGAGGTACCCGAGGCCGACCTCGACGAAGGAGTCGAGGGTCTCCTGGAGCGACGCGAGCAGCGGCGCGACGGACGGCTCGTCGATCCCGCGGAGCCACTCGGCGAGCTCGTCGATCTGCATCGCGCACGCCTCGCCGATGTGGGTGCCGCGGATCTTCGACGAGCGGGCCGTCTCGTTGAGGCGGGTGCCGTCACAGTCGGGGCAGGTCGTGAAGGTGATGGCCCGCTCGACGAACGCCCTGATGTGGGGCTGCATCGCCTCGACCTCCTTCGCGAGGAAGGACTTCTGGATCTGGGGGATCAGCCCCTGGTACGTGACGTTGATGCCCTCGATCTCGAGCTTGGTGGGCTCCTTGTGGAGCAGGTCGTGGAGCTCGGCCTTCGTGAACCGCCCGATGGGCTTGTCGGGGTCGAAGAATCCGCAGGCGCGGAGGATGCGCCCGGACCACCCGTCCATGCTCATCCCCGGGATGGTGATGGCGCCCTCGTTGATCGACTTCGTCTCGTCGTAGAGGGCCGAGAGGGCGAAGTCCTGGACGGTGCCCGTCCCCTCACAGCGCGGGCACATGCCGCCGGTGCGGGTGAAGCTGACCCGCTCCGCCTTCGAGTCGCTGCCCTTCTCGACCTTGATCGACCCGCTCGCGCTGACCGAGGGCACGTTGAACGCGAACGCGCTCGGCGGCCCGATGTGGGGGTCGCCGAGCCGGCTGAAGAGGATGCGGAGCAGGGCGTTGGTGTCGGTCGCGGTGCCGACGGTGGAGCGGACGTTCGCGCCCATGCGCTCTTGGTCGACGATGATCGCGGTGGTGAGCCCGTCGAGCACGTCGACATCGGGGCGTCCGACGTTCGGCATGAACCCCTGGACGAACGCGCTGTAGGTCTCGTTGATGAGCCGCTGGGACTCGGCGGCGATCGTCTCGAACACGAGCGAGCTCTTGCCCGAGCCGGACACGCCGGTGAACACCGTCAGCCGCCGTTTCGGCAGCTCGATGCTGACGTTTCGGAGGTTGTTCTCGCGGGCCCCTTCGACCCGGATGCGGTCGTGGCTGTCGGCGGGGTGCAGGCCCGCGCTCGTGGCGGACTCGGTCGACTTCGGCACGCTCGGGCTCCCTCCTGCGCCCTCGGGTGGGCGCACGTACGGCGTCGGCCATCTTGCCAGCACACCTCCCCGACGGTCACCGACGTTGCGGCGGGGAACGGGGATTGACTTTTGCATACCTATATAGGCATATGTTCAGTATGGCCCGCATGCCGACCACCGCCGACGTCTTCAACGCCGTCGGCGATCCGTGTCGGCGGCGCATCCTCGCCTCGCTCGCCCGGCGCGAGTGCACGGTCGGGGAGATCGTCGAGCACCTCGGGCTCCCCCAGCCCCAGGTGTCCAAGCACCTCCGCGTGCTGCGCGACGTCGATCTCGTCCGGTGCCGGTCGATCGGCAGGCGGCGGGTCTATCGCGTCCACCCGCCGTCGCTCGCCCCGCTGCGGTCGTGGGTCGACGAGCTCACCGATGCGATCAACGCCCAGTACGACCGCCTCGACGACTACCTCGCCGAACTCCAGGCCACGGAGGACCGACCATGACGACCCGCCACCAGACCGCGACGGTCACCCTGCCCTCGGACACCGAGATCCTCATCACCCGTCGGTTCGAGGCGCCCCGCGAGCTGGTGTGGGACGCGCTCACCACGCCCCGCCACCTCCTGCGCTGGTGGGGGCCGTCGTGGTGCCCGCTCGTCGCGTGCGAGGTCGACCTCCGCCCGGGCGGTGCGTGGCGGTACGTCTGTCGCGACGAGGAGGGCAACGAGCTCGAGTGGTACGGGACCTACCGCGAGGTGGTGGCACCCGAGCGGATCGTGTCGACCGAGACCTTCGGCGGACACCCGGAGGCCACCTCGGTGAACACCATGACCCTCGCCGAGCACGACGGGGTCACCACCCTCCAGACACTCGTGGAGCACTCGAGCCGGGAGTACCGCGACGGCCACGTCGCCTCCGGCATGGAGCGCGGCATGCAGGAGACCTTCGACCGGCTCGACACGCTCCTCGCCGCGGCCGACACTCCCGCCGAGCGCTATCGACGGGTCGCCGGGCGGTTCACCGACCGGGTCGTCGAGATGCCTCCCGACGCGTGGGACCGTCCCTCTCCCTGCGAGGGCTGGGTCGGGCGCGACGTCGTCCGCCACCTCGTCGAGTGGGTGCCCGCGGTCATCGGACGATCCGGCCTCCCCGTGCCCGCTTTCCCCTCGGCCGACGACGACCCCGCCGGCGCCTGGCGCACCCTCGACACCTGGCTGCAAGGGCTGCTCGACGACGCCGAGCAGGCGGCGGTCGCCTTCGACGCCGGCCCCCCGGGCGAGATGACCGTCGAGCGTGCCGTCGACATGCTGGTGACGAGCGACGTGCTCGTCCACACGTGGGACCTCGCCCGCACCGGCGGGCTCGACGAGTCGCTCGACGAGCGTATGTGCCAGGAGCTGCTCGCCGGCATGGCGGCGATGGACGAGCTGCTGCGCGCGAGCGGTCACTACGGCTCGAAGGTCGAAGTCGACGACGACGCCGACGTCGTCACCCGCCTCGTCGCGTTCACCGGTCGCCGACCCTGACGCGACGGGCGAGCCCGGCGCTCAGTCGCAGGGGGCGTCGTCGAGGGCGTCGAGCACCCTGGAGGCCACCCGTGCGATGACGTCGAGCTCGTCGGGCTCGAGCAGGTCGACGAAGTGGCGGCGCACCGCGTCGACGTGGCCGGGAGCCGCCGCCTCGATCGCGCGCCGCCCCTGATCGGTGACCACCACGAAGGCGCCGCGCCGATCGTCGTCGCACGGCTCCTTGGCGACGAGTCCCCGCTTCACCATCCGGGTGACGTGGTGGGAGAGGCGGCTCTTCTCCCAGCCGAGGAGCTGTCCGAGCTCGTAGAGGCGGAGTCGTCCGTCGGGCTGGTCGGTGAGGGCGACGAGCACGGTGTAGTCGGGGTACGACAGCCCGGCCTCGGCGGCGAGCTGGCGGGCGAGGGTGGCCTCCAGCTTCATCTGCATGAACTGGAGCGACCGCCAGGCGGCCTCCTCACGCTCGTCGAGCCAGCGAACCTCGTCCATGTATGAAAACCCTATCGGAGGGGAATAGTAGATACATCAACCACGTTGGTCACTTGCGTCACCCACTACTCAGGAGCAACACAGATGTCCACCACCCTCACCCCCGAGCTCACCGGCACCTACACCATCGACCCGAGCCACAGCCGCATCGGGTTCGTCGCCCGCCACGCCATGGTCACCAAGGTGCGCGGTTCGTTCAACGAGTTCACCGGGTCGGGCTACTTCGACGCCGAGGACCCCTCCAAGTCGAAGGTCGAGCTGACGATCCAGGCCAACAGCATCGACACCCGCAACGCCGACCGCGACAACCACCTCCGCAGCAACGACTTCTTCGACATGGAGAACCACCCGGAGATCACGTTCGTGTCGACGAGCGTCGAGAAGGTCGACGACGAGACCTTCCGCCTCACCGGCGACCTGACGATCAAGGGCGTCTCCAAGCCGGTCACCGTCGACCTCGAGTACACCGGCTCCGCCAAGGACCCGTTCGGCAACCAGCGCATCGGTCTCGAGGGTTCCACCCAGGTGAACCGCAAGGATTGGGGTCTCACCTGGAACGCCCCGCTCGAGGCCGGCGGCGTGCTGGTCAGCGAGAAGGTCACCCTCGAGTTCGAGGTCTCGGCGATCCGCTCCGAGGAGAGCTGACCCCTCCCCCCC
>CAZAVX010000161.1:0-4344 GCA_964488835.1 uncultured Iamiaceae bacterium
ATCGACGTGATCATCATCCCCGAGCTGTGCTCGGGCTGTGAGAAGTGCATCGAGCCGTGCCCCGTCGACTGCATCTACCCCGACCCGGACTGGTCGCCTGCCCCCGACGAGTGGTGGCAGGAGCCCGCCATCGACGACCCCTACCGTTGATCCCGCCCGGACGAATCCGTCCGGATCCTGTCCTGACCGCATCCCGTCCGGGCGCGACCCCGGGCCCATCGGGCCCGACGCGCTCCCACCCCCTCCGAGGAGCCCGATGAGCGACGACACCACCCCGAGCGCCACCGACCCGCAGTCGCCGGAGGCCCCCGAGCCGACGCCGGTCGCCGAGATCCTGCCGGGCGCCGAGCCGATGTCGGTGGAGGGCGGGCCGATCGGCGCGCTCGTCGTCCACGGCTTCACCGGCTCACCCCACAGCATGCGACCCCTCGCCGAGGCCTTCGCCGATGCGGGCTTCACCGTCGAGATGCCGCTCCTGCCCGGCCACGGCACCTCGCTCGACCACATGCTCACCACCGGCTGGGTCGACTGGAGCGCCGCCGCCGAGGCCGCCTACCTCGACCTCGCCGCACGGTGCGAGAAGGTGGTCGTCGCGGGCCTCTCGATGGGCGGCACGCTCACGCTGTGGCTCGCGAGCCGTCATCCCGAGATCGCGGGCATCGTGCTCGTGAACCCCGCGGCGCCACCACCCGGCACCGCAGCGGAGACCCTCGAGGGGCTCCAGGCGCTCGCGGACTCGGGGATGATCGCCATGGACGCCATCGGCAGCGACATCGCGAAGGAGGGCGTCACCGAGCTCGCCTACGAGCAGACCCCGATCGCGCCGCTCATCGACCTGTTCCGCAACGCCGACGAGCTCGCCGGCCGACTCGACACGGTGACCTGCCCGGTGCTGCTGATGAACAGCCCCGAGGACCACGTCGTGCCGCCCGAGCATGCGGAGCACGTCGCCGCGTCGGTGGCCGGTCCGGTCGAGCGGGTGACCCTCGAGCGGAGTTACCACGTCGCCACCCTCGACCACGACCGCGAGCTCATCGAGGAGAAGGCCCTCGAGTTCGCCCGCCGCGTCACCGGCACCGCCTGAGTCGGCGCCCAGGCCCTATTCAGTTGTCAAAGGGCGGTGGGGAAGTGGGGGAAGTTGGCCTGCGTGCGTCGGGCCGAGATCAGCGCGGGCCGGCCGACGAGGCGGCTGCCGCGACCGAGCGCTCGGGCGGTGGTTGGGTCGAGATGGGTGATTCGTCGGGTGGCCGCCCGGGCGGCCCCTCGACGGGCCCCTCGGGTGGCCGGTCGGCCGCGAGCAGCGTGCCGTCGGGGGCGTACCAGCGGTAGTCGCCCGGGCGGCCTTTCAGCTCGTAGTTCTCGCGGGTGCGTTGGTGGTGGTGGAACGAGCAGAGCGGCCGGAGATTGTCGAAGCTCGTCGGCCCGCCCTTGTGGAACTCGAGCTCGTGATCGAGTTCGAGGAAGCGGGCGTTGGTGCACCCCGGCACCGCACAGGTGTGCTCGTTGGCGACACGGACCGCGAGGCGCAGATCTTCCTTGATGGTGCGGGTGAGCGTGGCGAGCGCCGTGATGTCGCGCCCCCGGGTGACGACCGCCTTGACGATGGGGTCGTGCTCGAGGAGCTCGTGGACCACCGACGCCGGCACCGGGCCGACGCCCGGCACCTGGCAGGTCTCGCCTGCCTGCATGCCGCCTGGGGTGAACAGCGAGTGGGGGACGGCCACGACGATGGCGTGGCGGATCGACGAGCTGCGCCCCCGGGCGCGGACCCGGGACCGACGCCGTCGGCGCGTGCTCGGCGCAGGAGCGGTGTCGTGGGGCCCGGAGGCCTCGCCGACCGGTGGGTCGACGTCGCACTCGGCGACACCAGCGCCGCCGCCCATGGCGGCCCGGGCCATGGCGACGAGCGCATCGGCCCGGTACGCCTCGAACGGGTCGCGACTGCCTCGCTGGCGGGCGGCGTCGAAGATCTCGGTCTGGAAGTGGTCGAGCGCCTTGTCGACGAGGGCCCCGTCGATGACGGGCAGGCGGGCACGGAACTGCCACACCCCGTCGCGCCCGACGGTGGCCGACGCCGATCGCCCGGACCTGGCCCGTTCGTGCTGCTCGTCGGCACCCTTGTCGCGAGCGAGGACCTCGACGCAGCGCGCCCGTAGCTCGCGTGGGGTGACCCTGGGTGCGAGCTCGACGAGCTCGGCCTCGGTGTCGGGGTGCTCGGCGACGGCGGCCGCGATGTCGGCTGCCTGGGTGACCGTGACCTCGCCGGTGCGCAGGGCGATGTCGAGCAGAGGAGCGTCACCGACCCTGGCGGCCACGGCGAGGGCGTCGCGCATCTCGGCCCTGGTGGACTTCGACCGGGCGGCGAGGAACCCGACGGCATCTCGCGCCCCCGTGCCTCGCCACGCCTCCGTGCGCTCGACCGCTGCCGCCACCAGGCTCTTGCCGGCGGCGGCGAGCCGTTCGAGGAGGTCGAGCTGGTCGAACGCCTCGACCGCCTCGGACCCGTCGAGCGCGTCGGCATCGATGCCGGCGACCACGTCGCCGAGTCGTGAGGTGAGGGCCGAAAGCTCCGCCAGATCGAACATATGTTCGATCCTACACGCACTGCTGTGCCACCGCAAGGGCTTTCGAGGGATTTCTCAGATCTCCCGTGCTCGACGCGCATCCTCACGTTCGGGCGGGGCCTGCACACCCGGGCGAATTCGATTCAGTAGTCCGCGCCGTGCTCGGTGTAGAGGACCTCGGCGTCGTCCGCCTCCTGGATTGCCGCCCTCACCGACGGTTCGAGGAGGTCGAGCACCCGAAGCGTCTCGCCCACCCTGGTGATGGCGTCGATGCGCCGGTAGTGCGCACCGTGGCGCTCGGCGTACTGCGCCAGCCCTCGGAGTTTCGGAAGGGCATCGGCGAGATGGTGGCTGTGGGGGTCGACGATCGACGCGTGGATCGACCCGTCGGATGCCTCGTGGAAGAACACGAAGTCCGGCCGCACGGTGCGGACCCTGCCACCCATCTCGTACACGGCCGCGATCGAATCCTGACTCGATCTGCTCGGGTTCCGGTACCAGCCCTGGACGCCGTCCCGATCGAGCTCCCGGTCGAGCACCTCGGCCTCGAGGTCGTTGAGGTCGACGGGGAAGGTGCCATCCTCCGCGGCGAGCAGGTGCATGCGGTAGGCCGGGAGGTCGACGGCCGACTCGCCAGTGAGTGCGGTGGTCGGGACGAGCCACCTCGTCGGCTTGGCGAGATCGAGGTCCTGGGGCTCGGCGCTCGCTTCGTGGAGCGACCGGTAGACGTCCTGGCGCTCGTCGCTGAGCCCCCTGATCTCCGCTCGATGCTCGGCGAACCACCGCTCGGCGAGCTTGTCCGCCTCGCTCTCGAGGTAGTCCTTCACCTCCGGCACCATGCCGAGCGCGGCGACGGTGGCGCGGGCGTCGAACAGTGCATCCTCGATGCTGTCGGCGTCCTCGTCGGCGTCGGCGAGGCGGTCGGCGTAGGTCCGGGCGAGGTCGGGGCTCACCACCCGCGCGGCGCGCCGGTAGGCGTCGTCGACCACCACCTGGTCGGCGCTGGCGACGAACTCGTCGAAGGTCGCCTCCTTGCGATGGATGTGGGCGATCAGGGTCCGACCTTCCACCGTCATGACCGCGGACCTGGCCGCCTCGATCTCAGAGGCGTACCGGGCCTGCGCGGCGTCGAGCACCTTGTGCATCTCGGCGTGGGCGAGCTTGCCGGCACCGGGGCGCAGACCGTCGAACGCGAGCTCGTGGGCGAGGGCGGTCAGGCGCTTCACCGGCTTGGCCGTGCGCTGCGGAAGCGACTGTGACGGCAGCGTGAGGAGCTTGTCCCAGACCTCGTCGAGGATCGACTCGTTCGGCGTGACCTCGATGGGGTTCACGAGCACCCGCCGCACCGGCGGCGTGTCGTCGGTGCGGTCGTCGCCCCGGCCGTGCATCAGGGCGTCGGCGACCGACTTGACCGTCGTGCGATCGAAGAACGGCAGGAGGCAGTCGACGGAGTTGAGGGCCTCGTTGCCGGGGATGCGACGGGCCAGGGGAGCGCGCACCATCCGACCGAGGAGTTGGGTGATGTGAGTGCGGTCCTTCGCCGGTCGGAACGACACCATCACCTCGGCGCGCGGGCAGTCCCAGCCGGTGCTGATCGCGTCCTTGGCGAGGAGGACGCGCACCCGGGTGGCGTCCTGGACCAGCTCCGGGGAGATGTACGGGACGGGAAACGGTCCGAAGGTCTGGTCGGAGTGGTCGCCGAAGACGTGGGCCACCGATTCGATCGGCAGATCGGGCCAGGTGTCGAACACCGCGTCGAGCGCACGGGCGATGTCGTCGG
>CAZAVX010000162.1:0-4284 GCA_964488835.1 uncultured Iamiaceae bacterium
TCGGCTCCACCAACCTCGGCGACGAGCTGATCTTCTCGGCCCTCGCCCGGCGCCTCACCACCATGGGCGCCACCGTCACCGCCGTCTCCGTCGATCCGGCCGGCACCCGCGCCACCCACGGCGTCGAGGCCGCTTCACACGTCAGTGCCGACGCCGCTCGGGCGCTGCGGCGGGCCGACGGCGTGGTGATGGGCGGCGGCGGCCTGCTCCAGGACCGCACGAGCGACCTCAACCTCCCCTACCACCTCTCCCGCCTCGCCGTCGTGCCGCGGGCCACCCCCGTGGTGGGCGTGGGGCTCGGGGCCGGGCCACTGCTCACCGCTCCCGGCCGGATGCTCGTGCGGCGGGCCGTCGGCCGGTTCGACGCGCTGGCGGTGCGCGACGCCCACAGCGCCGATCTCCTCGAGCAGCTCGGCCTCCCCCGGCCCCGGGTCGCCGCCGACCTCGCCCTCTCGCTCCCCTCCCCCGACGTCGATCCGGCCGACCGCCTCGTCGTCGCCCTCCGCCCGTGGACCGGTACCCGTCGCCGGCTCCCGGTGCAGGTGCGCCGCCAGGCGAGCCCCCAGTGGTTCGTCACCACCATCGCCCGCACCCTCGACGCGGCCGCAGCAGCGACGGGCCTCGGCGTGCACTTCGTGGCCCTCGACCGCGAGCGCGACCACCCCGTCCACCTCGAGGTGGCCGGACACATGACCACCCCGGTGAGCTTCGCCCGCCCCGACCTCTCCTCCGTGCTCGCCGAGCTGGCCTCGGGCCGGGCCGTCGTCGCCATGCGCTACCACGCGGCCATCGGCGCGGTACTCGGCGGTCGCCCCGTCGTCGGCATCGGCTACGACCCGAAGGTCACCTCCCTGCTCGGCGAGCTCGGCCCCGGTGGCCACCCGCTCGCGTGGGGCACCCCCGCCGAGCTCGCCAGCCTTCCCGACCACCTCGGTCGCGTGCTCGGCCACGAGGCGCGGGTCGTCGAGGCCCGCGACCGCCTGCGCGAGCGCGAGGCGGTCAACGCCGAGGTGCTCGAGCACCTCCTCGACCTCGCCGCCCGCTGACCCTCCGGCGGCTCCGCGGCCGTCGTCGGGTGGTGGCCGCTCAGCCGAGCGCGTCGAGGGCGGCGGCGAGCTCCTCGGCGATCTGGTCGGCCGGGCTCACCTCCACCGGGGGTGCAGGCGGACGCCGATGGCGCTCGGGGTCGGCGAGGAACGCCGCCACGGTGTCGGCGTCGAGGCCCGACAGCACGACGTTGGCGCCGAGCCCGTCGGGCCGCTCGGTGCGCCTGCGCCACAGCAGCGTCGGCACGCCGAGCAGCGCGCACTCCTCCTGGATGCTGCCGCCGTCGGTGATGACGAACGGCGCGGCGGCGAGCATCGCGACGAACTCGCCGTGGGGCACGAGGTCGACGAGCTCGACCCCCGCGGCGCGCAGGCGCGCGTCGGCGCCCGACGACGCGAGCGTGGCGCGGGTGGGGCCGTGCACGACGAAGCGCACCGGCCGCTCGGCGGCGAGGCGCTCGACGGTGCCGACGAGCTCGTCGACCACCGCCCCGCGGTGGAGGTTCTCGACCCGGTGCATCGTCACGACGACCGGGCCCTGCTCGTCGGGCCGGGTGGCGGCCGCGGCGACGGCGTCGGCCGAGGTGTTCCCCGCGAGGGGCACCACCCGACCCCGCACCTTCATGCGGGCCAGGTTCGCCACCGCCGCCGAGTCGGGCGCGAACAACAGGGCGGAGAGGCGCATCACCACCATGCGGATCGCCTCTTCGGGGAACGGGTTCAACACGCTGCCCGATCGCAGCCCCGCCTCGAGATGGGCGACCGAGAGGCCGGCCCGCCGGGCGAGGAGAGTGGCGAGCAGGGTGGAGGGCGTGTCGCCGTGGACGATGCAGAAGCCGCCCCGGTCGTCGAACAGGTCGCGCCGCACCTTCGAGCCCGACACCAGCCGGGCTGCGACGGTGGCCGACCAGGCGAGCGCCTGGGGGATGGAGGTGACGTCGCGCTCGTCGCCGAGGCGCACGTCGGGCTCACGCACCCCCAACTCGGTGCGCAGCGCCGCGCTCAGCTCGGCGTGCTGACCCGAGTCGATGAGCCGGTACGGAACCTCGCGCCGGTCGAGAGCGTGCAGCACCGGGGCGGTCTTGATGTACTGCGCCTTGGTGCCGATGAAGACGTGGAGCGCGTTCGGCCCGCGGCTCACGGCGAGGGGCGGGACCCACCAGGCGCCGTGGTCGTGGTGGTGGAGGTGCTCGACGGAGGTGGCGGGGGTGGCGGAGGCGGCAGGACGACCTCGCCGTCGCCGTCGCCGTCGTCGTCGCCGGTGCCGGGGTCGGTGGACGGGTCGGGGTCGGTGCCCGCGCCCTCGTCGCACGGATCGCCCTCGGCGGCGACCGTGGCCGCGTCGTCGCCCTCGGCGGGCTGCTCACCGTCGGCGGGATCGGTGCCGGCGGTGTCGCAGCCCTGGGGCGGCGGCGCGTCGGGCAGGGCGTGGTCGTCCTCGACCTCGGTGAGCGGCAGCTGGTCGTCGAGGTACTCGGGCTGTTCGACCTCGGGCTCGTCGACGATCACCTCGTCGGGCTCGGACACGACGGTGGTGGCGGTGGTGCTCGGGCGCGGCCGGGAGGTGCTGGTGGGCGCGACCGGCTCGACGAGCTCGACGGTGTCGTCGGACGGGTCGGCGCTGTCGTCGGTGGACGACGACCCGCCGAAGGCCGAGCGGATGGAGCTCACCACCTTGCCCGGATCGGTGAGGTGCTGGCGCAGCTCCTGGGCGGCGGCGAGGGGCGAGAGCTGGAGCGCCACCGCGACACCCACGACCGCGGCGACCTTCGTGCGCCGCTTCGACAGGATCGACCGGACGTTCGACCGCGCCGCCGGCTGCTCGTGCACCGCGCGGGCCTCGGCCGCGGCCTCGGCGACCACCCCGGCACGCACCTGGGGGTCGACCGGCCCGAGCGCCAGCTCGGCGTGCAGCTCGTGGAGCCAGAGCGGACCGTCGCCCGAGCGCGCAGCGTCGACCAGTCGGTCGAGTTCGGCGTCGTCGATGTGGTCGAAGTCCATCTACAGGTCCTGGTCGAGCTGTTGCTGCTTGTTACCGTCGGCGGAGCCGGATTGGGTACCACCTGAGACCGATGTCTCGCGCGCCCGTGCCGCGGCGGCCAGACCACGCCGCTGGAGGGCCTTCACCGCCCCCACCGGCTTGTCGAGCCGCTCGGCCACCTCCTCGAGGGTGAGCCCCTCGACGAGACGCAGACGGAGCACCGCCCGCTGGTCGGGGGTCAGCGAGTCGATGACCGCCAGGGCGTCGGACGCCATGACGTGGCGGACCGCCTCGGCCTCGGTGTCGTGGTGCAGGGACGGCACGTCGAACACCGTGTGGTCGACCGGCGAGGTGGGCCGCCGCGCCCGCTTGCGCCGCTCGTCGACGACCCGGTTGTGGGCGACCATGAACAACCACGAGCGGAACTGGGCCTCGCTGCCGGAGAAGGCGTGGAGGCGACGGGCGAGGTCGACGAACACCTCGCCGAGCAGGTCGTCGGGCTCCTGCGCACCTCGCGAGAAGAGATAGCCCCGCAGCGGACCGGCATAGGTGTTGAACAGCGTCGCCCACGCCTGCTCGTCGCCCTCCTGGGCACCGGCCAGCACCTCGGCGAAGGGCACCCCAGCGATCGCGGGCCCGGCCGACGGCGCTCCGTCGAGCGACGCGTCGACGCCTGGGGCGACGGATGGGTCGGTCGCAGAATCGGCCGGCGAGTCGGCCGGTGAGCCGCGATCCGCGCCGGCCTCGACGCCACCGGCGACTTCGGAAGCGTCGGGCCGCACCCCAGCCGAACGTGCGGCTGACAGAGGGCGCACCACGGGCCGCGACACGGAGGTCACAGTAGCTGGCGGGGGCTCACCCACGAGCGTAGGTGGGCCGTCCGCCGTCACGAGGTCTTGCGCTTGAACTCCGGCGACTCGGAGAACTCGGTCATCAGCTCGCCCCGGCCGAGGCCGTTCGCCATGCGCCGGGTCCAGTACGAGTACCCGCCCGCGTCGGGGTCGCGTCCCAACACGTTGCGGTAGACGAGCCGCACGAATTCGGTGTTCGAGAGCGAGCCGTAGGTGTTGCGGAACTCCGAGGAGGCGGAGAAATCGGCGGAGACGTGGGCGAGGCTCGCGCTGCCCGACCGCAGGCGGTTCACCCAGTAGGAGAGGCCGCTGGTCTCGGGCTCACGACGGAAGTAGGCGAGGTAGAGGCGGCGCACCATGCCCGTGGCCTGCGACACCGACATGACCGCCGTGGGGGCCGACTGCA
>CAZAVX010000163.1:0-4159 GCA_964488835.1 uncultured Iamiaceae bacterium
TCGAGGTCGGGGAAGACGGTGACCCCCCACAGCTCGGCGCCGTTCACGTAGAGCCGGAGGATGGGGATGAGTGCCATCTGGAGCGGCACGACCATGAGGCCCACCACGACGACGAAGAAGACGTGGCGGCCCGGGAAGTCCATCCACGAGAACGCATACGCGGCGAACGCGGCGATGGTGATGGGGATGATGGTGGCCGGCACGGCGACCGACACGCTGTTGAGGAACGCGTTGGCGAAGCCGCCGGTGTCGAGCACCTGCCGGTAGTTGTCGAGGGTCCAGTCGGCGCCGAGGGGATCGCTGAGCACCGTCCACCAGCCAGTGGTGTTGACGAGGTTCTCCGGCCGGAACGAGGTGATGAGCACCCCTGCCACCGGGATCAGCCAGATCACGACGATGACGAAGATGACGATGCGGACGAACCACCCGCCGCTGCTGGCTCCCGGCCCGCCGTCGCTCTTGGCCCGTCGACGGCGTGGGGTCGACGGCGGTGGGGTGGTGGGGGAGTCGAGCTCGTCGGTGGCGATGGGCGCAGCGAGGGTCATCGGGCCAGCTCCTGCTCGCGGAACTTGCGGACGTTCCACACCATCACCGGGATGATGGCGAGGAACAGGACGACCGCGATGGCCGCCGCGCGCCCGTTGTGCCGTCCGGTGAAGAACCAGTAGATCATCCGCTCGGCGATGACCTCGGTGTGGTTGTTCTGAGGACTGCCGATCACATAGACGATGTCGAACACCTTCAGGGCGTTCACCACCATGTAGGTGGTGACCACCACGACGGTTGGGATGATCGACGGGATGATGATCTTCGTGAAGACCTGCAGCTCGGAGGCGCCGTCGATGCGGGCCGCCTCGAGGATCTCGTCGGGGATCGCCTTGATGGCCGCGGAGAGCACGACCATGGCGAACCCGGTCTGCATCCAGATCATGATGACCATCAGCAGCAGGTTGTTCCACGGTCGGACCGTGAGCCACGGCGTGGGGTCGCGGCCGAAGAGGTCGGTGATCCCGTTCAGCAGGCCGATGTTCGTGCCGAAGCCGCTCGGGCGGTAGGCGTAGATGAGGCGGAAGGTGACCGCCGCGCCGACGAAGGAGATCGCCATCGGCAGGAAGATCAGCGACTTGGCGACGGCCTCGCCGCGGCGGAGCCGGTCGGCGAGGGTGGCGAAGACGAGGCCGACCGACACGGCGACGGCGGGCACGACGACGATCCACAGCGCGGTGTTGCGGATCGAGCGCAACATGCTCGGGTCGCTGAAGACGAACTCGTAGTTCTCGAGCCCGACGAAGCCCCGACCCCGGGCGTCGCGGAAGCTCAGGAGCCCGGTGTTGATGACCGGGTAGATGAGGAAGACCGCCAAGATGACGAGGGCCGGCCCGATGAAGACGTAGGGCCGGACGCTCTCGCGCCACCGCTCGGGGAGCCAGTTGACGAACTGGTCCATCATCCAGAAGGCGGTGAACACGCCGACGACGCCGACCACGATGGCGACGACGGCGATGACGAGCCGGTTGGCGTCGCCGTCGCGCATGAACCCGAAGGCCCACGAGAAGACGAGGAACAGGGCGACGGGAACGGCGACGGCCGTGAGGATCCGCAGGGCGATGCCGCCGGGTGCCCGGGTCGCGGTGGGGGGCTCGTCGGGTTCGGGTGCCTCGTCGGTGTCGACGTCGACGTCGGTGCTGGTGGTCACGTGGTCTCGCCCTGTTCGTCCGAGGTGGTGTCCCGGTGGCGGGGCGACACCCGAGGGTGCCGCCCCGCCACGTGGGCTCAGGTGATTACGGCCAGCTGGCCTCGATGTCGGCCAACACGCGCTCGAGCACGTCCGGGCCGCCCTGGACGTAGTCGATCATGCCGACCCAGAAGCTGCCCGAACCGACCGCGGTGGGCATCAGGTCGGAGGCGTCGAACCGTCCGGTGTCCTCGGCGAGCGCCTCGGTGAGGACCTCCGAGGCGGCGGCGAGGATGTCGTTGGCGTAGCAGTCGGGGCCGACGTTCACGTTCGGCGAGATCCGGGAGGATCCGACCACACCGCCCATCTCGCACTGGACGTCGGTGCCCATGAAGCGCTCGAGGAAGTCGATGACCTCGGCGCGAGCGCCGGCCTTGCCGATGACGGTGAGCTCACCGGCGTAGAGGATGCCCTCCTGGTCGATGGGGGGAAGCGGGAACCAGTCGTAGTCGACGCCCGCCTCGGCATCGCTCGGGAAGAACGAGTTGATGAAGCTCGCCTGGCGGTGCAGCCAGCAGCCCGGGGGATCCTGGAACATCGGGCCGGGGGCGTCGCCGAAGGCGATGTTCGCCGTGTCGGCCGCGCCGCCGAGCACGTAGCCCTCGGTGAAGAGGATCTCGCCGAAGACCTCGCCGGCCCGCACGATGGCGGGATCGTCGAAGGGGATCTCGTGGGCGACCCACTGGTCGTAGACCTCCGGACCGGCGGTGCGCAGGACGATGTCCTCCATCCAGTCGGTGGCCGGCCAGCCGGTGGCGCCCTCGCTCTCGAAGCCGATGCACCACGGGGTGCCGCCGTCGGCGACGATCTGGTCGCTCAGCGCGATGAGCTCGTCCCAGGTCTCGGGCACCTCGTAGCCGGCCTCGTCGAAGGCCGTCTTCGGGTACCACACCATGCTCTTCAGGTTGATGTTGGTGGGGATCCCGTAGTGCTTGCCGTTGTGCTCGCCGAGGGCCACGAACGACTCGCCGAAGGTCTCGCTCAGCTCGTCGATGTCGAAGCCGAGGTCCTCGAGGGCGATGATCGCACCGTCGTCGGCGAGGTCGGCGATGGCACCGGGCTGGGGCACCGCGGCGATGTCGAGGGTGCCGCCCTCGGCACGGATCTGGAACTGGGCCTCGAAGTCGCCCGAGGCCTCGATCTCGGCCTCGTACTCCGTCTCGCTGTTGATCAGCTCGTCGAAGATCGCCTGGACGGCCTCGCCCTCCTCGGGCTCGACCGCGGCGAGCAGGTTCACCCGGCCGGTGTCCTCGAGCAGGGTGATCCCGGCGCCGTCACCGCCGTCGCCGTCTGCTCCGTCGTCGTCGCCGCACGCGGCGGCGAACAGGGCGAGCACCAAGAACGGTGCCAGCAATCGTCGGATGCGCATGTCGTATCTCTCCTCTTGCTTACTGGTCGTGAGTGGACGCTTCTGGGTCGGGGCCGGGTTGATCCGCAGCCGTGGTCAGGTGTTCCCCCCGTAGATGGCGGTGCCGTCGTCGAGATCGAAGTAGTGGAGCCGGTGGGTGTCGACCACCAGCTCGATGGTGTCACCCGCACGGGCGGTGGCACGGGGATTGAGGCGTGCGACCACCTCGGCGCCCGCCTCGCCCGCGCTGCGCTCCACCTTCTCCAGGATCTCGGTGCTGACGTCGACCGCCAGCTCCTTCACGTCCTCGGTGAGCGCGGGTCTGGCGTCGAGCTCGAAGTGGACGAGGACGTCGGAGCCGAGCGCCTCCCGCAGGCCGACGGTGGCGCGGATGCGCCGGTCGGTGGGGGCGTCGGCGAGCAGGGCCGCGTCCTCCATGTCCTCGGGACGGATGCCGAGCACGATGGTGCGGGCCTCGTAGGCGCGCAGCCCCGGCCGGTGACCGAGCACGTCGTCGGGCACCGGGAGGCGCTGGGACCCCAGACGGACGGCGAGCCCACCGTCGTCGCGCTCGAGTGTGGCTTCGAAGAGGTTCATGGCCGGCGAGCCGATGAAGCCGGCGACGAAGAGGTTGGCCGGCTGCTCGTAGAGCGTCTCGGGTGCGTCGATCTGCTGGAGCTCGCCCTTGCGGATGACCGCGACCCGGTCGCCCATCGTCATCGCCTCGATCTGGTCGTGGGTGACATAGAGGGTGGTGACGCCGAGCTCGTCCTGGAGGCGGGCGATCTCCGAACGCATCTGGACGCGCAGCTTGGCGTCGAGGTTCGAGAGCGGCTCGTCCATGAGGAACGCCTGGGGGTGGCGGACGATGGCGCGCCCCATCGCCACCCGCTGGCGCTGCCCGCCCGACAGCGCGGCCGGCTTGCGCTGGAGCAGGTTCTCCATGTCGAGGATGGTGGCGGCCTCGCGGACGCGGCGCTCGATCTCGTCCTTCGGCACCTTCGCGAGCTTGAGGCCGAACGCCATGTTGTCGAACACCGTCATGTGCGGGTAGAGCGCGTAGTTCTGGAACACCA
>CAZAVX010000164.1:0-4151 GCA_964488835.1 uncultured Iamiaceae bacterium
TCGAGGACGCTGACGACCGAGTTGGTGGTGCCGAGGTCGATACCGACGGCCTTGGGCATGGCGGGACTCTCCCTGTGTGCTGCGAAACGTGTGGGGGGATGTTGACAACAACGCTAGCAACCTCACCCGCAGGACCGCACGGGCTTGGTACGGGTGCTAGAAGCAAACTTGAGTGTAAGTGTATCAACTCGTGTGCGGTTTCCGGCGCGCCTACGATCGGCCGCCATGGCACACACGTTGGTCCTGCTCCGCCACGGCCAGAGCGAGTGGAACGCGAAGAACCTCTTCACCGGCTGGCACGACGTCGACCTCACCCCCCAGGGCGAAGCCGAAGCCCTCGCCGCCGGCCCGGTGATGGCCGAGGCGGGGGTGCTCCCCGACATCGTCCACACCTCGCTCCAGAAGCGGGCGATCCGCACGGCCAACCTCACCCTCGACGCCATGGACCGGGCGTGGATCCCCGTGCGACGGAGCTGGCGGCTCAACGAGCGCCACTACGGCGACCTCACCGGCAAGGACAAGAAGCAGACCGTCGAGGAGTTCGGCGCCGAGCAGGTCCACGTCTGGCGGCGCAGCTACGACACCCCGCCCCCGCCGCTCGCCCCGTCGAACCCCTACCAGCCGAACGACGACCCCCGCTACCTCCGCCTCGCGCCCGACCTGCTGCCGGCGAGCGAGTGCCTGAAGGACGTCGTCGAGCGGATGCTCCCCTGGTGGTACGACGCCATCGTCCCCGACCTGCGGGCCGGGCTCACCGTGCTCGTCGCCGCGCACGGCAACAGCCTGCGGGCCCTCGTGAAGCACCTCGACGGCATCGGCGACGACGAGATCGCCGACCTCAACATCCCCACCGGCATCCCGGTGCGCTACACCTTCGACGACCAGATGCAGCCGAACCGGGTCGACCGCTTCGAGGAGCGCTACCTCGGCGACGTCGAGGCCGCCATCGCCGCGGCGGAGGCCGTCGCGAAGCAGACCGGCTGAGCCGGGCTCAGGGACGCCCCGAGGGTCGGTCGGAAGGTCGGTCGGCCCACATGTCGGCCATGTCGGTCACCACGACGCGGTTCACCGAGCCCTGCACACCGAGCGCCGCGAGCAGGGCGTCGGTGCGCTCGAGCGCGACCTCACGCACCTCGGCCTCGGCCTCCTCGCGCTCGCCGCGGGCCCGCAGGCCGAACCGCGTGTTGAACGCGTAGAGGTGGTGGTCGTAGGTGAGGGTGCCCTCGGGGGTGAAGGCCGACTCGAAGATGTCGTGGTCGGGCGCCGCGTCGCGCAGCGCCTGGCGCTGCTCGTCGTCGAGCGCCTCGAACCGGCCTCGCACGACCACCCGGTAGATCCGCAGGGTCATGGCCAGGTGCTACCCGAGCCACGACCCCGCACACAAGGGGATTCGGCTGCGCACCCGCGGACGGGGTCGCGGAGGTGCGAGCCGATCACCCCGGGACGATGTCGCGGATCGTGAGGGTGAGCTCGGCGTCGGCCTCGTCGTACACGAAGGTGTGGACGGGCGAGGCGAGCAGGTCCTCGAGCCACAGCGACTCGGAGATCTGGATCCGGACGTAGCGCTCCTCGAGGCCGCAGCCGATGCCGTCGCCGGTGGCGTAGACCTCGAGGAAGAGGCCCACCGAGTCGCCCCACCGGATCGGCCGACCGCCGGCGTTGCGGATCGTTCGCGTGTAGGACTCGACCGGTGCGGTGGGCGGGACGCAGCGGATCGGCTGGCCCGGGGCGAAGAACGGCCCGGCCTCGTGACCGGCGATCCGCAGCGTCGCGGAGTTCGGTCGGATCCGGTCACCGATCCGTTCGATGGTGAGCTCGACGGTGTACTCGGCGATCGGCACCGTCGAGAGCGTGACGTACCCCCAGCCCGGGTGGCCGGTGCGGACGCCGTCGACCGCGGTGCGGAGGTCGAGCTCGTTGCCCTCCTCGTCCACCGCGTACAGCGACAGGGAGTAGGTGCCGCCGTAGCAGAGCTCGTCCCAGCGGAACGAGTGCACCCGGCGGTACTCGTCGACGGTGTGGGTGTCGGGCTCGACGCAGGGCTCCTGGTAGTTGTGCCAGGGCCGCATCTCGACGCGCACCGGGCGGTCGAACTCGAGGTTGGCCTGGAGCCCCGGTCGGCCGTCCCCACTCGGCCGGTACTCGCGGAGGTAGGAGGCGTGCTCGTCGATCTGGGGCCTCGCCGGCCGTTCGCCGCGGTTGCCGGCGAAGGCGCCACGAGAGGTGACGGTCCAACCGTCCGCCGAGCCGCCCGTGGGGACACCACCGGGCCCCGCGTACCGCTCGACGACGATCCGTAGGTTGCCGATGATCGTCTCGTCGGGTCCGTCGCACGAGCCGAACAGGCCGCCGGTGCAGGTGCGTCGTCCTGTGGGAAGGCTCGGCAGGGCGACGTCGTACTCCTCGACGCTGGGCTGGGGGCACACGGTGATGCCGAAGCGCACGCACTCGGTGCCGGTGCGCACCTCGATGACCTGGGTGGCTCCGCCCGGCCCCTCGACGACGAGCATGGTCCGTGCAGGGACCTCGTTGCTGCCGCTATCGAACATGACCAACGGCGGGTCGTAACGGAGCGACTCGCCCGCGTCGACCGGGGCGGGCGGCAACACCCCGCCGGAGGCCGAACCCCAGTTCGCGGGGCGGACCTTCACGCTCCACTGCGCGAGGTCCGCCTCGGTCCGGCCTCCCTTGACCGAGATGCGGACCCGAAGGCGGCGGGGGGCGCGCACGAGGATCGAGTCGCGGTACACGACGTTGGGAAGGTCGAACGAACGGGCAGCGGGCGTCGTGGCCCAGGCGCAGAGCAGGTAGGAGGTCCCCTCGTCGGGCCGCAGCTCGGAGATCGCCGCGATCGAGAACCGCGGGTCGAACTCGGGGTCGCCGGGCCGACGTGCCATCGCCGCGACACGGACCGGGCCGAGCACCGGATCGGCCGACATACGGTGGGCGAGCACGTGGGGCTCGATGTCGGTACAGGTGAGCTCGGAGCTGCGGGGCCCGGTCTTCGGGATCGCCGCCAGGTACGCCGTCTCCTCGTCCGGGTCATAGGGCAGCGAGACGAACCCCGAGTTCGCGTCGCCCCTTCGTGAGCCGAACGCCATGGGCGGTCGCCCGAGCTGGGCCTCGGCGCTCTCGATCACGTCGTAGATGCGCACCGACGCGCGCGTGCCCATGTCGTCGACGCCGTCGATCTCGATGGTGAAGTGCTGCTCGTGGTCCATCTCGTCCGGGAGCGGGAGCTCGGGGCAGTTGTGCACCCCGTGGCGGGGGTCGGCGTAGATGGACTCGCCGTTCAACCGCCGCTCCACCCACCGGTCGAGCTCGGCCTCGGAGGTGCGGTACGTGACCTCACGGACCTCCTCGGGCCGAACCGACGGCCAGTAGCGGATCGTGAAGTCGGCCGGGTTGTTGCTGGCGAAGAGCGGCCGGTAGATGCCGTCGACGCTCGTCCCGAGATCCGGGCACCGCAGCTCCACGTCGGCGCTGATCCGGATGTAGAACTGCGCCATGATCGAGAGCGGGTTCGGCGGGACCCCGTCGTCGGTGAGGAGGATGGTGCCGCCGACACCCTCGGGGCACCGCTCCTCGGCGGCCTCCGCGTCCTCCTCGACGCTCTCTCCGGCAGGGTCGGCACAGGGGTCGCGGAACATCGGGTCGGCGGGGTCGTCGGTGCGGGGCGGGTCGCCGAGGGCCGGCTCCTCCTCGGAGCCGTCGCCCGACGGATCGGAGGCTGGCTCGTCGACGGGGTAGAGGTCGTCGAGGGTCAGCTCCTCGACCCAGTCGCCGACGACGTAGGGGACGTCGGGGTCGGGGGTGCCGACACCGTCCTCGCCGACGCCGCCCGGCACGGTGGGCGGCCGGAACGGCTCGCCGCCGGTGACCTCGATGTCGGGGACGGTGGGCGGGCTGGAGTCGCCATCGGGGCCATCGGCCGACCCCGGGTCGCCGGGAGCCGAGCCCGAACCCGAGGGAGCCGAGGGGTCGTCGTCGGAGGTGACCGGCGGCCACTCGGGCTCGACGACGTCGGGGAGGCTCTCGAGCAGGGCCGCCGGCAGCAGGCGGGCCGAAGGACGAGGGATCGGCGGCTCGGTGACCTCGTCGGCCTCGACGTCGAGGTCGGCGGGCACCGCGGTGGCGACCTCGAGCATCTC
>CAZAVX010000165.1:0-3947 GCA_964488835.1 uncultured Iamiaceae bacterium
GCGCGTCGGATGGCTGGTTCGCATACGGTCGGGAGGTTGGCTACGGTGCAAGAGCCGTAAGCGAGACCGATCGCGGGTGCATTGTCCCTGGCCCGCCGCGCGACCGACGTGCGGGTGAAGCGCCGGGGGTGGGGTGATCGCGGTCCGCCCGGGCGCCAGTTCGGGAGGTGGTCGTGCGCGCCGTTCGCGCATGGTTGCCGCGTGTGTCTCGCTGCTTGGACGCTGATGAGCGAGATCGAACTTCACCACATCCACAAGGTCTTCGGGCCGAACCAGGAGCGCGCCCTGCGACTGCTCGCCTCGGGCAAGAGTCGAGAGCAGGTGCGGGAGGAGACCGGTGCGGTCGCGGCGGTGATCGACGCCAGCCTCACCATCGAACGCGGTGAGGTCTTCGTCGTGATGGGCCTCTCGGGGTCGGGCAAGTCCACCCTCGTGCGCACGATCAATCGGCTCTTCGAGCCGACCTCTGGCCGGGTCGTCATCGGCGGAACCGACATCACCGACCTGCCGCCCAAGGAGCTCCGGAGGATCCGCTCCGAGCGGATCAGCATGGTGTTCCAGCACTTCGCCCTTCTGCCCCATCGCACCGTGGTCGACAACGCCGCCTGGGGCCTCGAAGCGCGCCGGGTCCCAGCCCGCGAGCGGCGAGCCAGGGCGCTCGAGGCACTCGATGCGGTCGGCCTCGCCGACCGGGCCGACGCGTATCCCGCCCAGCTCTCCGGGGGCATGCAGCAGCGGGTCGGGCTCGCCCGCGCCCTGGCCACCGACTCGGACATCCTGCTCATGGACGAGGCGTTCTCGGCGCTCGACCCGCTCATCCGCCGGGAGATGCAGGACCAGATGATCGAGCTCCAGGAGTCGCTCGGCAAGACCGTCGTCTTCATCACCCACGACCTGAACGAGGCGATGCGCATCGGCGACCGCATCGCGGTGATGAAGGACGGCCGCATCGTGCAGGTGGGTACCGCCGAGGACATCCTCACCGATCCGGCGAACGACTACGTCGCCGCGTTCATCCAGGACGTCGATCGTTCCCGTGTGCTCACGGCCTCCTCGGTGATGGAGGAGCCCGTCGCCCTCCTGCGCGACCACGACGGTCCCCGTGCGGCGATGCGCCTCATGCGCGAGCACCAGCTCTCCGGGCTCTACGTCGTCGGACCGGGACGGCGTCTGCAGGGGATGGTGCGCGACGACGCCGTCACCGCTGCCGTGCGCGACAGCCGCGGGCTCGCGGATGTCATCAGCACCGAGATCCACGAGGTGAGCCCCGACGCCCCGCTCGCGGAGGTCCTCGCGCCGGCCGCCGAGAGCCTCCTGCCGCTCGCGGTGGTCGACGACGACCGGCGGCTCCTCGGCGTGATCCCGAGAGTCACGTTGTTGGCGGCGCTCGCCGGCACCAACGGCGACTCGCCCGCCGACTCACCCGGCGATTCGGGCGCGCAGGGAGACGAGGAGGCGCACGATGGTTGATCTGCCGCGTGTTCCCATCGGTGACTGGGTCGAGTCGGGGGTCGACTGGCTGACCGACAACGCCACGTGGATCTTCCGTCTCATCCGCGACGTGCTCGGGTGGTTGATCGACCATCTCGAGGATCTGCTGTTGTGGCCCGACGCGCTGATCCTCATCGCGCTGTTCGGTCTCCTCGCCTGGTGGGTGCGGGGTCTCCCGTTCGCCGTGTTCACGGTCCTGGCGTTCGGCCTGGTCGAGAGCATGGGCCATTGGGCGCCCACCATGGCGACGCTCGCGCTCGTCGTCACGGCGGCCGCGATCGCCGCGATGATCGGAGTGCCCGTCGGCATCCTCGCCGCGCGCCACCGGATGGTCAGCGCCGTGGTCCGCCCGATGCTCGACCTGATGCAGACGTTGCCGGCGTTCGTCTACCTGATCCCCGCGATCTTCTTCTTCGGTGTCGGTCAGGTCCCCGGTGCCGTCGCCACGATCATCTTCGCCATGCCACCTGCCGTTCGCCTCAGCGAGCTCGGCATCCGTCAGGTCGACGAGGAGGTGGTCGAGGCGGGCCATGCGTTCGGCGCCTCGCCCGGCCACATCCTCACGCGCATCCAGCTCCCACTCGCGCTCCCCACGATCATGGCCGGCATCAACCAGGTCATCATGCTGGCGCTCTCGATGGTGGTCATCGCGGGCATCGTCGGCGCGGGCGGAGCCGGTGCGCTCGTCTATCGAGGGATCAGCAACCTCGACGTGGGCCTCGGCTTCGAGGCAGGTCTGAGCATCGTCATCCTGGCGATCTTCCTCGACCGCACGAGCGCCTCGCTGAACGACCGGGCTCAGCGCTACCGCGATCGCGCCGCGACCTGAGCTCACATCCGCAACCCAGGAGGAAATCCAACATGCAACGACATCGGTACGGTCTGGTCGCCAGGCTGGTCGCCGTGCTCGCCGGCTTCGCGCTGCTCACCGCGGCATGCGGAGACGACGACGGCGACGGCGCGAGCGGCACCACCGACGCGCCGGGCACCTCCAGCGCCGACGGCTCGGGCGACGGTGCCGCATGTGACTCGGTCACCATCGGATGGATCCCGTGGGACGAGGACATCGCCGTCTCGTACCTGTGGGCCCACCTGCTCGAGGAGCAGGGCATCGACGTGGAGCTGACCCAGGTCGACGTCGCACCGGTCTTCCAGGGTGTCGCCCAGGGCGACCTCGACCTGTTCCTCGACACCTGGCTGCCCGTCACCCACGAGGTGTACTGGGAGGAGTACGGCGACAGCGTCGAGGATCTCGGTTCCTGGTACGACCAGGCGACCCTGAACATCGCGGTGCCCACCTACGTCGACGCCGAGTCGATCGCCGACCTGGCGGGACGGGCCGCGGAGTTCGACAACCGCATCGTCGGGATCGAGGCGGGTGCAGGGCTGATGCGGGTCACCCGTGACGAGGTGATCCCGACCTACGGCCTCGAGGACTTCACGCTCGTCGAGAGCAGCACGACGGCGATGCTCGCCGAGCTCGAGCGTGCGATCCGTGAGGAAGCGCCCATCGTCGTCACCCTGTGGCACCCGCACTGGGCCTACGCCGCGTACGACATCAAGGACCTCACCGACGCCGAGGGCGTCATGGGCGGTGCCGAGGAGATCCACACGATCGCGCGGTCCGGGTTCTCCGACGACTGCCCGGAGGTCGCCGGCTGGCTCTCGAACTTCCAGCTCGACGACGCCACCCTCGCCTCGCTCGAGGACGTCGTCTTCAACGAGTACGACACCGGTGAGGAGGCCACCGCGGTCGAGGCTTGGCTCGAGGACGAGGCGAACCGCGCCGTCGTCGACGCCTGGATCGGCTGAGCCGACTCCCGCCACACACCGTGCCCGGAGGCGCCCTGCGGGGCGCCTCCGGCGCGTGCGGGCACGTGTCGTGACCAGCTCGGCTCAGAAGAGGCGCAGGTGGGGCGACTCGATGCCGCGGAGCTCGTCGTAGTCGACCTCGACACAGTCGATCTGGCGGGTGGCCGCGAGCGTCCGCGCCTGGGGACGGATCGACTGGGCGACGAACATGCCCCGCACCTCGCCGTGGGAGCGGTCGGCGCGGAGGAGGTCGAGGTAGCGCGACAGCTGCTCGACCCCGTCGATCTCGCCTCGGCGTTTCACCTCGATGGCGACGAGCGTGCCGTCGGCGGCCCGACACATGAGGTCGACCGGCCCGATCTCGGTGGGGTACTCGCGGCGGATCAGCCGCAACCCCGGCGCGATCGTGTCGGGGGCGGCGGCGAGCAGCTCCTGGAGGTGCGCCTCGACGCCGTCCTTGGTGAGGCCCGGATCGACACCGAGGTCGTGGCTGGTGTCGGCGAGGACCTCTTCGATCGTGATCGTCAGCGACTCGCCCTTGGGGTTGGTGACGGTCCACACACCGTCGCCCTCGACGAGGTGGTTCGGCGCGTTCATCCAGTTGAGCGGCTTGTACGCACCGCCGTCGGCGTGGATGGCGACGC
>CAZAVX010000166.1:0-1387 GCA_964488835.1 uncultured Iamiaceae bacterium
ATTGAGGTGGGTCTTCGCCGTCAGCGGGCTGATGTACAGCTCGGCGCCGATCTCCTCGTTGGTGAGGCCCCCCGCCGCGAGGCGCACCGTCTCCCGCTCCCGCTCGGTCAGCGCCTCGAGGCGCTCGGGCCGGATCGGCTGCTGGCCACCGCGGGCGGTGAACTCCTCGATCACGCGCCTCGTCACCGCGGGGGCGAGGAGGCTCTCACCCGCGGCGACGGTACGAACCGCGCGCTGGAGATCCTCCGCGTCGAGGTCCTTGAGGAGGAAGCCGCTCGCGCCCGCGCGCAGCGCCCCGAACACGTACTCGTCGGCCTCGAAGGTCGTGAGCACGAGTACCCTCACACCCTCGAGATGCGGATCGTCGACGATCGCCCGGGTGGCCTCGATGCCGTCGAGGACGGGCATGCGGACGTCCATCAGGACGACGTCGGGACGGGTGCGCCGGACGACGTCGAGGCCGTCGCGCCCGTCGCCGGCCTCACCGACCACGACGAGATCGTCGGCGAGCTCGAGCATGACCCTGAACCCCGACCGGATGACCGGCTGGTCGTCGACGAGCACGACCCGGATCACCGTTGCCCCACCACCGGGAGCTCGGCCACGACCCTGAAGCCGCCGTCGGCCCCGCGACCGAACGACACGGTTCCGCCGACCGCGTGGGCCCGCTCGGCCATTCCGCGCAGGCCGAAGCCCCCGGTGCGCTCCTCGGCAACGGTCACGCCCGGGCCGTCGTCGGCGATCTCGACGACCAACGAGGCGTCGCGCGAGGCGAGGCCGATCGCGACGCGACGGGCGCCGCTGTGGCGCACCACGTTGGTGAGCGCCTCTTGCACGATCCGGTAGGCGGCCAGCTCGGTCGCACCGCTGAGGAGGAGGGCGCCGCGGCCGTCGTGGACGGTCACGTCGATGCCGGCCGCGCGGGCGGGCTCGGCGAGCAGCTCGATCGCATCGAGGCGTGGCGCGGGAGCGGTCGTGTGCTCGTCGCGGAGGAGCGCGACGGTGGCGCGCAGCTCGTGCATCGCACGCCCCGAGGCGTCCCGCGCCTGGTGGAGCGCGGCTCTCGCCGTGTCGGGGTCGACGTCGAAGGCGGCCACGGCGGCGGCCATCTGCACGTTGACCGCGGCGATCGTGTGGGCGACGACGTCGTGGAACTCCCGTGCCATCCGCTGGCGCTCCTCGGTGATCCGGCGCTCGGTCTCGCGCGCTCGTTCGGCCTCGACGTGGGCGACCAGCTCACGGCTCGTTCGCACCGCCTCGCCGAGCGCGAGCGGCACGAGCGGCACGAGCATCTCGAGCACCGGTGACCCACCTCGTGCGCCGAGGGGGTCGTCGCTCGTGAACCCGAGCACCCCGGACCACGTCGCGGCGACGACCGCGGCGACGA
>CAZAVX010000166.1:1487-3742 GCA_964488835.1 uncultured Iamiaceae bacterium
TCGCTCGTGAACCCGAGCACCCCGGACCACGTCGCGGCGACGACCGCGGCGACGACCGTGGTGCGCCGGTCGTGGCGGACCGCGACCGAGTAGAGGGCGACCATCAACGGGAGGTTGAGGAGCTCGCCGTGGTGCCCGAGCAGGTAGAGGCCGGTGAGGCCGAGCCCGGACACGACGGCAACGGGGATCGGCCACCGCCGACGGCCGAACAGGGCGAGCACCGACACGGCGGCGAACGCGTAGGTGGCGGCATCGGCCTGGCGCGTCCCGGGCTCGTTCCACCACGCGTCCATCGCGGTGGGGATGCCGACGGCCACGACCACGAAGAGGTCCGCCATGAGCGGCGTCGTTCCACCGGGGAGACGGCGGCGGAACCGTTCGATCCACTGCACCGGAGCCACGATAGACACCACGTCGGGGCGGTTGTCAGAGGTCCCGACGCTCGAGCAGCCAGCCCGATGCGAGGGTGACGAGGGCGGTGGCGGCGAGGGCGACTGCGAGGGATGGCCAGGCGCCGAGGTTCCCGACCGCCTCGGGGGTGGCGTCGGAGGACTGGGCGAGCTTGGCGAGGACACCGTTCGACGACACCCCGGCGACCCAGCGCTCGAGCCCGCCGAGCAGGGGTGCGAAGAACCCAGGCAGCAGGACGAGCCCGATCACGACCCCCACCGCCCCGGCGGAGTGGCGGACGATCGTGCCCACCGCCACGCCGAGGACCGCGACAGCGGCGATCGCGAGGCTCACACCGACGAGCGCGGGGAAGGGCTGGCCGGTGGCGTACCGGTCGCCGTCGAGGAGGACGACCCCGAGCGTGTAGGCCAGGGCCGCGGACGGGAGGGTGATCACGACGACCGTCGCCGCGGCGACCGTGGCCTTCGCCGCGAGCACCGCGGGGCGACGAGGGAGCGCTGCCATCGTCGTGAGGATCGTGCCCGTGCGGTGCTCGGCGGTGACCAGCGTCGCGCCGAGGCTGCCGGCGAGCAGTTGGGCGATGATCGCCCCGCCGAGCACGCTCGCACCGAGGATCGTGTCGTCGGGTTGGAGGCTCTCGGTGGCCGCGACGATCACCGCGAGGGCGGGAAGCGACGCGGCCAGGGCGGCGAGGACGAACCAGGTGGAGCGCAACGTCGTGAGCTTGACGAGCTCGGCACGCACCGCCTCGCGGTAGCTGGCCCTCGGTCGATGGGTCATCGGTCGCTCCCTCCTTCTCGTCCTTCTCGTCGGCGGCCGGGTTCTCGTCGGCCGGTCGCAGGGGCCAGTCCCCGGTGCTCGACGGCGGCCGCGGTGGTCCGCGTGTAGGCGTCCTCGAGCGACGGGCGGAGCGGGCGGAGTTCACGGACCGGGATCCCACGGCTCGCCACGAGCTCGCCGACCGCCGCAGCGTCGAGTCCGACGACGCGCAGGCCGCCACCGGGATCCGCCTCGACGTTCGCTCCGGCCCCGACGAGTGCACACCTCAGGTCGTCGGGCCGAACTGAGTCGACGAAGGTCGCCGGCGCGGCGTGTGCCGCGAGCAGCTCGTCGATCGAGGTGTCGGCGAGAAGTCGACCCTGCCCGATGACGACGAGGTGGTCGGCAGTGCGCTCCATCTCGCTCATCAGGTGACTCGCGAGGAAGATCGTCCGCCCCTCGGCGGCGAGGCTGCGCAACAGCCGACGGAGCCAGCGCACCCCGTCCGCGTCGAGCCCGTTGACCGGTTCGTCGAGCACCAGCACGCCGGGGTCGCCGAGCAGTGCGGCGGCGATCCCCAGCCGTTGCGCCATGCCGAGCGAGAAACCCCCGGCCCGCCGGTGGGCGACGGCGCGCAGCCCGACGAGCTCGAGCACTTCGTCGACACGGCGCCGCGACAGCCGGTTCGACCGTGCCATCCACCGCAGATGGTCACGCGCGGTGCGGCCCGGGTGCAGCGCCCGGGCATCGAGGAGCGCCCCGATCTCGGTGAGCGGCGTCGAGAGCTCCCGGTGCGTGCGTCCGTTCACTCGGGCGACACCGGATGTCGGTGTGGCCAGGCCGAGGATCATGCGCATCGTCGTCGACTTCCCGGCACCGTTCGGGCCGAGGAAGCCGGTCACCCGGCCCGGCCGGATCGTGAGCGACAGGCCGTCGACGGCGACGGTCTCGCCGTACCGCTTCGTGAGCTCCTGCAATTCGATCATGCATCGACGGTACGGACTCGCCGGACGCGGCGAATCGTCTGGCCGCGGTCTTCGCGTACTGCGAACGCAGTATCCGGTCGTGGGCGGTCTTGCGCTGGC
>CAZAVX010000167.1:0-3716 GCA_964488835.1 uncultured Iamiaceae bacterium
ATCGCCCCACGGCTTGGGCAGGACCTCGACCGTACCGCCTGCGGCGGTGATGGCTGCCTCAGCGCTCTTCGAGAAGGCGTGGGCCTTCACGGTCACGGCGCGGGTGAGCTCGCCTCGGCCGAGGATCTTCACGAGCGCGCCCTTGTGGGTGAGCCCCTTGGCGTGGAGGGTCTCCGGGGTGACCTCAGTGAGCTCGCTGGCCTCAATCGTGTCGAGGTTGATCGCCTGGTACTCGACCCGGAACGGGTTGTTGAAGCCCTTGAGCTTCGGGACCCGCATGTGCAGCGGCATCTGGCCGCCCTCGAACCCGGCGGGGATGGTGTCGCGGGCGCGCTGGCCCTTGGTGCCCCGGCCGGCGGTCTTGCCGCCCTTGCCGGCGATGCCGCGGCCGACGCGCTTGCGGCGGCGGTTCGCACCCTCGGCGGGCTTCAGATCGTGGATCTTCATGCGTCCGTCTCCTCGACGGTGACGAGATGGGGAACCCGCGCGAGCATCCCGCGGATCTCGGGACGGTCGGGCAGGGTGTTGGACTTACCGATGCGGCCGAGGCCGAGCGCACGGAGCGTGCCGCGCTGCTTCGGCTTGATGCCGATGGCGGACTTCACCTGGGTGACGACGAGCTCTGCCATCAGGCCACCTCGTTGGGCTCGGGCGCGGGCCCACGCTCGGACTCGCGGTAGGCGCGGAGCAGGCCGCCGGGCACGAACTCCTCGGGGTCGAGACCGCGGAGGCGGGCGACCTCGTCGGGCCGCTTCAGCGCCTGGAGACCGGCGATGGTGGCGCGGGCCACGTTGATGTGGTTCGACGAGCCGAGCGACTTGCAGAGCACGTCGTGGATCCCGGCCTCCTCGAGGATGGCGCGGGCGGCACCGCCGGCGATCACACCGGTACCGGGGGCGGCGGGCTTGATGAGCACGCGTCCGGCGCCGAGGCGACCGAGCACCGGGTGGGTGATCGTGGTGCCGGCGAGGGGCACGGTGAAGAGGTTCTTGCGAGCCTCCTCGGTGCCCTTCTGGATGGCGAGGGGCACCTCCTTGGCCTTGCCGTAGCCGAGGCCGACCCGCCCCGCCCCGTCGCCGATGACGACGAGCGCGGTGAACGAGAAGCGCCGGCCACCGCGCACCACCTTGGCGACGCGGTTGATGTCGATGACCCGGGACTCGCGGAGACCGGAGTCTGCGCCGGGGTTACGGGGGTTGTTGAGTGCCATCAGAACTCCAGTCCGGCTTCACGGGCCGCATCGGCGAGCGCAGCGATGCGCCCGTGGTAGAGGAACCCGCCACGGTCGAAGACGACCTTGTCGACACCGGCGGCCTTGGCCCGCTCGGCGACGAGGGCGCCGACCTTCTTGGCGGCCTCGACGTTCGAGCTCCCCTCGCGGAGGTCGGCCTCGTAGGTGGAGGCCGCGGCGAGGGTGTGTCCGGCGCGGTCATCGATCACCTGGGCGGTGATGTGACGGTTCGACCGGAACACGGCGAGGCGCGGGCGCTCGGGGGTGCCGAGCACCTTCTTGCGCACCCGACGGTGGCGGCGGATTCGAGACTCTCGCTTGTACTTGGCGCTGTCGCTCATCTCAGTCTTCTCTGTGTCTCGTGGGCTGCGCGCTACTTGGCGGTCTTGCCGGCCTTGCGCAGCACCCGCTCGCCCGCGTAGCGGACACCCTTCCCCTTGTAGGGCTCGGGCTTGCGGACGGCTCGGATGTTGGCAGCGACCTGGCCGACGACCTGCTTGTCGATGCCGATGACGCCGATGCTCGTGGGGCTCGGCACGTCGAAGGTGATGCCCTCGGGCGCCTCGATGGTGACGGGGTGGCTGTAGCCGAGCGCGAGCTCGAGGGTGTTCGAGCCCTTCGCGGTGGCGCGGTAGCCGACGCCGACGATCTCGAGGTCCTTGCGGAACCCGTCGGTGACGCCGGTGACCATGTTGGCGACCAGCGCACGGGTGAGACCGTGCAGCGCGCGGGTGGACCGCTCCTCGTTGGCGCGCTCGACCAGGAGGGTGCCCTCGTCCTGCCGCAGCGTGATGGTGTCGGGGAGCTCGTGGGTGAGGGTGCCCTTGGGGCCCTTCACCGTGAGCGTCGAACCCTCGACGGTGATGTCGACGCCGCTCGGCAGCGGGATGGGGGACAGACCGATTCGGGACATGGGGACTCCGTTACCAGACGAAGCAGAGGATCTCGCCGCCCATGCGACGCTTGCGCGCCTCACGGTCGGTCATGAGCCCCTGGCTCGTGGAGACGACGGCGACACCGAGGCCACCGAGGACTCGCGGGATGTTGTCGGACTTGGTGTAGACGCGAAGGCCCGGCTTCGAGACCCGGGTGATGCCCGAGATGATGCGGGCACGCTCGGGCGAGTACTTCATCTGCACCGTGAGGGTGCGGCCCGGACGGTCGGTGTTGTCCTCGGCGTGGAAGTCCTCGATGTAGCCCTCCTTCTTCAGGAGTGCGGCGAGCGCTTCCTTCACCTTCGACGACGGCATCGAGACGTCGTCGTGCATCGCCGTGTTGGCGTTGCGGATCCGGGTCAGCATGTCGGCGATGGGGTCGGTCATGGTCATCGATCGTCCCTCCTCACCAGCTGGCCTTCTTGAGCCCGGGGATCTCGCCCGCGTGGGCGAGCTCGCGCAGGCACACGCGGCAGAGGCCGAACTTGCGGTACACCGAGTGGGGGCGACCGCACCGGCGGCACCGGGTGTAGGCCCGCACCTTGAACTTGGGCGTGCGCTGCTGCTTGTTGATGAGCGCCTTCTTGGCCATTACTGCTGCCCCTCACGTCGGAACGGGAAGCCGAAGGCGGCGAGCAGGGCGCGACCCTCGGCATCGGTGGTGGCGGTGGTGACGATGGTGATGTCCATGCCCCGGGTGACGTCGACCTTGTCGTAGTCGATCTCGGGGAAGATGAGCTGTTCGGTGACGCCGAACGTGTAGTTGCCCCGGCCGTCGAACGACTTGGGCGACAGGCCCCGGAAGTCGCGGATGCGGGGGATCGAGATGCTGATGAGGCGGTCGAAGAACTCCCACATGCGGTCGCCGCGGAGCGTGACCTTGCACCCGATGGCATTGCCCTCGCGGAGCTTGAAGCCGGCGATCGACTTCTTCGCCCGGGTGACCACGGGCTTTTGGCCCGAGATGATGGTGAGGTCCTCGATCGCGCCGTCGAGCAGGCGGGCCTGGTTGACGGCGTCACCGACGCCCATGTTGATCGAGATCTTCTCGAGGCGGGGCACCTGCATGATGTTGGAGAGCCCGAGCTCGTCCTTCAGCTGCGCCCGGATCGTGTCGTTGTAGCGCGCCTTGAGGCGCGGGATGGTGGCGGTGGCCATCAGAGCTCAGCCCCCGTTCGCTTGCAGATGCGGATCTTGTTGCCCTTGTCGTCGAACTTGAAGCCGACGCGGGTCGCCTTGCCGTCCTTCGGGCTGATGACCGCGAGGTTCGACACCGGGATCGGCATGTCCTTGTCGATGATGCCGCCCTGCATGGTGGAGCGGGTGGGCTTCTGGTGCTTCTTCGCGACGTTCACGCCGTCGACGATGACCTTGCCCTCGCGCGGGAGCGCCCGGGACACCACGCCCTCCTTGCCCCGGTCCTTGCCCGAGAGCACGACGACGCGATCGCCCTTCTTGATCTTCATGCCTGCCATGTCAGATCACCTCCGGGGCGAGCGAGACGATGCGCATGAACTTCTTGTCGCGCAGCTCGCGGCCGACCGGGCCGA
>CAZAVX010000168.1:0-3704 GCA_964488835.1 uncultured Iamiaceae bacterium
CGGGCGTCTCGCTCCGGGTCGACGCCGAGGACGGCACGCTCGTCGACGAGGTCACCACCGCCGACGACGGCACCTGGCGGGTCGCGGTGCCCGAACCCGGCCGATACACCATCACCCTCGACCCCGAGACCCTGCCCGAGGGCGTCGCGCTCGCCGACCCCGACCGCACGTCGGTGTCTCCCAACGTCCGCCCCGGTGCCTCCCAGACCGTGCTGTTCTCCCTCGACGAGCGGGTGGCCTCCACCGTCACCCGTCTCGAGCGCATCGCCAACCTCGTCGCCGAGGGCGTGAAGTTCGGCCTGATGATCGCCCTCGCCGCCCTCGGCCTCTCGGTCGTCTTCGGCGTCACCGGTCTCGTCAACTTCGCCCACGGCGAGCTGCTCGCGTTCGGCGGTCTCACCGCCTTCTGGCTCGAGCGAGGCTACGGGCCGTTCCCCGAGATGCCGCTCGTCGTCGCCGCCCTGCTCGCCATGGTGTTCACGGGCCTGTTCGCGGCGTCGTGGGAACTCGCCATCTTCGGACCCGTGCGGCGCCGCAAATCCGGCGAGATCGCCGCGATGGTCATCTCCATCGGCCTCGCGCTCATCATCCGCCACCTCTACCTGATCCTCGCCGGCAGCCGACCGACCTTCTACCTCGACTACCGGCTCCAGTCGACGTTCCGGATCGGCCCGGTGTCGCTCACCCCGAAGGCGTGGTTCAGCATCGTGCTCGCCACCGTCGTGTTGCTCGTGGTGGGTTGGGCGCTGCGCAACACCAGGGTCGGCACCGCCACCCGCGCCGTGTCGGTCAACCGCGACCTCGCCGAGTCGAGCGGCATCGACGTCCGCAAGGTCGTGCTCACCACCTGGGCCGTCGGCGGCGCGCTCGCCGCGCTGAGCGGCGTGCTGTTCGGCCTCGCGGAGTCGGTGCGCTGGGACATGGGCAACGACGTCCTGCTGCTCATCTTCGCCGCCGTGGTGCTCGGCGGCCTCGGCACCGCCTACGGGGCGATGCTCGGCGGCCTCGTCGTCGGGATCGTCACCCAGCTGTCGACGTACTGGTTCCCCTCTGATCTCAAGCTCATGTTCGCCCTCATCGTCCTCATCGGCGTGCTGCTCGTGCGCCCGATGGGCATCCTCGGAGTGAGGGAGCGCTTCGGATGAACGATCTCCTCCGCATCCTCGCCGAGTCCATCAAGGCCGCCGTCGGCGTCAACGCCGCGGCCTACGCCCTCGCCATCGTCGGGCTCAACCTCCACTTCGGTTTCACGGGCCTCATCAACTTCGGCCACATCGCGTTCATGGCGGTCGGCGCGTACACGATGGCCATCGTCGTCGACTCCGGCATGTCGCTCTGGATCGGCATCCCGTGCGGTCTGCTCGCGGCCGTCGTGCTCGGACTCCTCCTCGGCGGCCCCACGCTCCGTCTCCGTGCCGACTACCTCGCGATCACCACCATCGCCGTCGGCGAGATCATCCGCATCAGCATCCGCTCGAGCGCGTTCGAGGGGCTCACCGGTGGTGTGTTCGGCATCCAGGGGTTCGCCACCGAGTTCCACGACCTCAACCCGTTCACGCCCGGCGCCCGCTACGGGTTCTGGCGGGTCACCTTCGACCACCGCCAGCTCTGGGTGATGGTCGTGGGCTGGAGCCTCGCGGTCATCTGTTCGTTGCTCGTGTGGGCCCTCATGCGCGCCCCGTGGGGTCGGGTCATCAAGGCCATCCGCGAGGACGAGGATGCCGCCCGCTCGCTCGGCAAGAACGTCTTCGTCTTCAAGATCCAGAGCCTCTGCATCGGCGGCATGTTCGCGGCGCTCGGCGGCATGATCCTCGCCTTCGAGGCCCAGGCCGTCGTGCCCGACCGCTATCTCCCCCAGACGACGTTCTTCCTCTGGGCGGCGATGATCCTCGGCGGGGCCGCGTCGGTGAAGGGCGCGATCGCCGGGGCGATGGCCTTCTGGTTCGTCGTCTCGTCCGCCGACGGCCTGCTCCGCCACGGGGTCAGCACCGGATTCATCCCCGAGTGGCTCCTCACGAGCCAGCAGGTCGCCGCGGTGCGCTTCATCATCGTGGGCATCATGCTGGGGGCCTTGATGATCTGGCGCCCGCAGGGAATCTTCGGCAAGCGCGAGGAGGTGATGATCGGTGCACGTTGACGACCCTCGCCACCCGCTCGCCGGCGTCGAAGCCCGGCCCGGCGTCGCCAAGCCCGATCCGATCCTCCTCGTCGACGGGGTCTCGCGCTCCTTCGGCGGCCTCCGAGCCGTCGACGTCGAGCACCTCGAGGTCCAGCGCGGGCTCATCACCTCGATGATCGGTCCGAACGGTGCCGGCAAGACCACGCTGTTCAACCTCCTCACCGGCTTCGACCGGGCCGACAGCGGCACGTGGTCGCTCGACGGCACGTCGCTCACCGGACGGCCGCCCTTCCAGGTGGCGCGCGCCGGCATGGTGCGCACCTTCCAGCTCACCAAGGCGCTCGCGAAGATGAGCGTGCTCGAGAACCTCCTGCTCGGCGCCGCGAACCAGCGGGGCGAGCGGCTCCGCGCCGCGCTCGCCCCGCGCCTCTGGCACGTCCAGGAGCGCGAGGTGCTCGAGCGGGCCGAGGAGCTGCTCCGCCGCTTCAAGCTCGACCACATGCGCGACCAGTACGCCGGCACCCTGTCGGGCGGGCAGCGCAAGCTCCTCGAGATGGCCCGGGCGTTGATGGTCGAGCCGAAGGTCATCCTCCTCGACGAGCCGATGGCCGGGGTGAACCCCGCCCTCGTCCAGTCGCTGCTCGAGCACATCACCGCGCTCCGCGACGAGGGCATGACCGTCATCTTCATCGAGCACGACATGGACGTGGTCATGGGCATCAGCGACTGGGTGGTCTGCCTCGCCGAGGGTGCTGTCATCTCCGAGGGCCGGCCCCGCGAGGTCGGCACCGACCCCAAGGTCGTCGACGCGTACCTCGGCACCCACCACGCCGAGGAGGTCGGGTCGTGAGCGGCGAGCCGATCCTCGTCGCCACCGACGTCGTCGCCGGCTACCTGCCAGGGCTCGACATCCTCACCGGCACGAACTTCGTGCTCGGCGAGGGTGAACTGGTCGGCATCATCGGCCCCAACGGCGCCGGCAAGTCGACGCTCGTGAAGGCGATGTTCGGCCTCGTGCCCGTCCGCTCGGGGTCGGTGAGCCTGCGAGGCCGCGACATCACGAACCTGAAGGCGCACGAGCTGGTGAGCCTCGGCGTCGGTTATGTCCCCCAGACGAACAACGTCTTCCCCAACCTCACGATCGAGGAGAACCTGCAGATGGGGGTCTACCAGGACCCCAAGCGGTTCGACGAGCGCTTCGCCGTCGTCGCCGAGCTGTTCCCGCTGCTCGGCGAGCGGCGCCAGCAGCGGGCCGGCCTGCTCTCCGGCGGCGAGCGTCAGATGCTCGCGATGGGTCGGGCGCTGATGATGCAGCCCTCGGTGCTCTTCCTCGACGAGCCGTCCGCCGGGTTGTCGCCGGCGAACCAGGACGAGGTGTTCCGCCGGGTGGCGCTGATCAACCAGACCGGCGTCTCGATCGTCATGGTCGAGCAGAACGCGCGGCGCTGCCTCCTCATCGCCGACCGGGCGTACGTGCTCGACCAGGGCCGCAACGCCCACGAGGGCAGCGGCACCGACCTGCTCCACGACCCGAAGGTCGTCGAGCTCTACCTCGGCACACTCGCCCAGCAGGCCTGAGCGCCCC
>CAZAVX010000169.1:0-3421 GCA_964488835.1 uncultured Iamiaceae bacterium
TTCCTAAACCGTGCGTCGCAGGTTCGAATCCTGCCGAGGGCGCCATGTGATGTCGTGAGGCGGTGTCGCGAGACGTCATGGCGTGGCACACCGAGACGCGCCGGCCGGCGGTGACTGGAGTGGCGGGTCGTCGGGTAGGAAGCCCGCCGTGACCACCGAAACCGAAACCGAGCGATCCGGCGCCTCCAGGGGTGCCGCCGACCAGAAGATGCTGCGGCGCATCTACCTCAACGACCACCGCGCCGGTGCCGCCGGCGCGGTGGCGATGCTCGGTCGGATGATCGAGAGCAACGCCGGGACGCCGCTCGGCGAGACGCTCACCGGAGTCCTCCACGAGATCGAGGAGGACATCGAGGCACTCGAGACGGTGATGCGTCAGCTCGGGGCCACCTCGAACCCCGTGAAGAACCTCGGCGCGAAGCTCGGCGAACGGATCGGTCGCCTCAAGATGAACGGGCGCCTCCGTGGCTACTCCCCGCTCAGCCGGGTGCTCGAGCTCGAGGGGCTGATGGCCGCGATCGACATGAAGCGGCGGGCGTGGGAGACCCTCCAGACCGTGGCCGGCTCGGACCGCATCGGCGACGTCGATCTCGCCCGCTACATGCGACGGGCCGACAGTCAGCGCGAACGCCTCCGCTCCCACCACGAGGAAGCCGTCGCCCTCGCGTTCGGCCAGATCGACCGGTCGTAGCGACCGCCCCTACGCGGCTCGGCGAAACTCGCGATAGCGCCCTTGCCAGTGTGGGGCGATGACGGGTGGGGTAGGTCCGACCACATGTCCCGACTTCTGGCCGATCGCTATCGCGTGGCTGAGCGCATCGGCACCGGGGGCTCGGCGGTCGTGCACGCCGGGATCGACGAGCACCTCGGCCGGCCCGTCGCCATCAAGATGTTGGACGGGCGGGCGGCGGCCGACGCCGATCCCGCCGGCCGTGGCCGGTTCCTCCGCGAGGCCCGCACCGCCGCGTCGTTCGTCCACCCGAATGCCGTCACCACCTTCGACGCGGGCGAGGACGACGACACCTTGTTCATGGTGATGGAGCTGGTGGAGGGCCCGACGCTCGCCGCGCACCTCGCCGGAGGAACGGGTCCGCTGCCGGTCGTCGACGCGCTCGCCATCGCCGACCAGGTGCTCGCCGCGCTCGCCGCCGCCCACGAGCAGGGCATCGTCCACCGCGACGTGAAGCCGGCCAACATCCTCCTCACCGCCGACGGCTGCGCGAAGCTCGCCGACTTCGGCATCGCACGGCGCTTCGACGACCTCGATGCCGCACTCACCGGCACCGGCCTCGTCCTCGGGACCCCTCGCTACCTCACCCCCGAACAGGTGCAGGGAAAGCCGACCGGACCGGCCACCGACGTCTACGCCGCCGGGCTCCTCTTGTTCGAGATGCTCTCCGGTGAGGTGCCCCTCGTCGGGGACACTCCGGCGGCGACCGCCGTCATCCGTCAGACCCAGTCGGTGCCCGACCTGCGCGAGTTGCGTCCCGAGGTGCCGAAGGCGGTGGTGCGTGTCGTCGAGCGGGCCCTCGCACGACATGCCGACAGCCGGTTCGCCGATGCCGGCGCGTTCCGCAGCGAGCTGCGACGAGCCGTCGGGTACGACGGGCGGACCGCGCCGCTGCCCTTCACCGTCCGGACCCCCGCCCTCGTCGCCACGACAAGAGTCCTCGCGGGCGGACTCACGGCCTCGATGTCACAGGTCGAGACCCGTGCCGGCGCGGTCCCCGACGTCGACGGTCCCCCGACCCGGGCCACGCCGGTGCGCAACCGATGGGCGACCCACGGCCGCTCGCTCTTGGCCGCGGCCGCGGTGGTGCTGCTCGGGTTCGCGGTGGTCGCCACCGGCCTGGCCGACGGAGATCTCGCCGAGCTCGCCGCGGGCGTGGAGGCGGAGGGCGCCGACTCCACGGGCGCCGACCCGCTGGAGGAGGCCGTGGCCGTCTCGAACGTCGCCCCGGCGTCGGGCCTGTGGGACGTCGTCGCGCAGATGCGGGCGCGGGTACGCGACGGACTCGTCGCGTCCGCGGTCGCCGAGGAGGTGCGCCTCCGCCTCGACGCACCGTCCGTTGAGCCCGTCGAGGTCGAACCGCTGGCGGCCGTCGAGGGCGCGAGCCATCCCGCGCCGGCCGCGCCTCGCCACGACGACGGCCCTCCTCGGCCGCACGACCACGCCGAACGTCGCGGACCGCCCGCACATGCCGGTCGTGGCGGGCCGCCTCCCGGACGAGGCCCGGACCGGCCCTGAGTCGACCCGACTGGCTGGAGCCGGTCGCTGCGGGCGATGGTGGCGGCCATGTCCGGCCCGCCCCTCGTGCTCGTCCCGCCGTCGAAATCGATGGAACCCGGTGGTCGTGGGCGGGTGCGGCCAGGGTCCGGAGTGTTCCGCGGGCTCTCCGCCCCCCGCCTCGAGCTCGCCACGGCGCTCGCCGCCGCGATGCAGGCGGATCCGGAGATCGTGGCCCGCTGGGCAGGTGCGACGGGCGACCTCCTCGACCGTGCTCGGGTGGCGTTCGAGGAGGCGGCGGCGTGGCGGGCCCCAGCCCGCCCGACCGTCGAACGACTGACGGGCGTGGTGTGGAACCACCTCGACGCCGCGAGCCTCCCGCCTGAGGCGCAGGCGCGTCTCGTCGTGCCCACCGCACTCATGGGTCTCAGCGTGGGCACCGACCCGATGCCCGACCATCGGCTGGGCTTCGGTGCCACCATCCCCGGCCTCGGGCGCCTCGACCGCTGGTGGCGTCCCCACCTCACCGACGCCCTCGCCCGCCGAGCCGCCGGAGGCACGGTCGTCGACATGCTCCCCCAGGAGCACGCGGCCGCGATCGACCTGACCGACCCGCGCCTCGCGGCTCGGGTCGTCACGGTGCGGTTCCTCGCCGCGGGAGGTCGGGCCGCCGCCGGCCACGCGGCGAAGGCGGTGAAGGGCATCGCCGCGCGGACGGTGCTGCTCCACGGACTCGACGCGCTCGCCACCCTCGAGTGGGAGGGATGGCGCGCCGAGCGGGTCGACGGCGGCATCGACGTCGTCGCGCCACCGTCGGCCTGACGGCAGCCCGACGAACTGCGAGTCTGAGCGGCCGCGTGGCGGCCGCTCAGACTCGCAGAATCAGGCCATCTCGACCCGCTCGGGCGATCAGATGTCGTCGCGAGTGCGCTGCTTGTGGGTGCCCACCGGGTAGGGGACGCCGTACTTCACGTTCCAGCGGGGGCTCTTCTCCGCCCGTGCCTTGGCGACCTTGCTCATGCTCGAGCCGCCGAACACGAGCGCGGTGCCCGCGGTGAGCGTGAGGAGGATCGACAGACCGGTGCGGGGGAGCGCGCCACCGCCGGAGCTCCCAGTGTCGGATCCGACGACCGGGACGGAGGTCGGCGTCGTCGTGACGATCGTGGTGGTCGTCGTGCTGGTGGTGGTCGCCTG
>CAZAVX010000170.1:0-3415 GCA_964488835.1 uncultured Iamiaceae bacterium
CCTCGTCCGCGGTGGCCTCGTCCGCGGTGGCCTCGTCCGCGGTGGCCGCGGTCGTGGAGGTCGACGTGCTCGACGACGTGGTGGTCGCTCCCCACTCGTCGTCCCCACCCGTCTCGGGGGTGGTGGTCGACGTGGTCGTGGTCGTCGAGGTCGCCGCCGCGGTGGTGGTCGTGGTGGCCTCGGAGGTGGAGGTCGAACGCCCGGCGTCGTCGGCGCCGCCGTCGTCGCCGCACCCGCCGAGGAGGAGTCCCGCCACCGTCACGATCGTCGCTGCCCGCACCACCCGGTTCACCGGGCGGAATCTAACCGCAGAGCACCCCGGCGAGGGCCTGGCGGGTGGTGTCGGCCATTTGGGGGAGCAGCTGGCCGAACACGCTGGTGCGCCGCCACACGAGGGCGACCTCGCGGCTCGGCACCGGCGGGGTGAACCGCCGCAACTGCACCGCGGCAGGCACCTGGGCGGGTGGCGTCACCGACAGCTTCGGCAGCAGGGTCACGCCGACGCCGGCGGCAACCATCTGGCGCAGGGTCTCGAGGCTCGTGGCCCGGAACCCGTGCCGCTCGATCGCACCGGCCATGGCGCACACCTCGAGGGCGTGCTCACGCAGGCAGTGGCCCTCCTCCAGGAGGAGCACCTGCTCGGAGGCGAGCACGTCGTAGGACACCGGCCCGTCCTCGCCCGCCAACCGGTGGGAGGCCGGCACGGCGAGCACGAACTCCTCCTCGTAGAGGTGGGCCATCTCGAACGACTCCGAGGCGATCGGCATGGCGAGTACCGCGGCGTCGATCACCCCCGCGCGAAGGCGGTCGACCAACACCTCGGTCTTCTCCTCCACCAGCAGCATCTCCACCTTGGGGAAGCGCTCGCTGAGCGCGGGCACCACGTGGGGCAGGAGGTAGGGGGCGATGGTGGGGATCAGCCCGATGCGGAGGGTGGCCGCATCGGGGTCCGAAGCCCGGCTGGCGATGCGGTGGATCGTGTCGACCTCGGTGAGTACCCGGCGCGCCCGCTCGACGACCTGCTCACCTGCGGCGGTGAGGAGGATGTGGCCGGGGTTGCGCTCGATGAGCTGGGCGCCGAGTTCGGTCTCGAGCTTCTTGATCTGGGTCGACAGCGTCGGTTGGCTGACGAAGCACGACTCGGCCGCCCGGCCGAAGTGGCGGTGGTCGGCCAGCGCGACGAGGTACGCGAGGTCGCGGAGGTTCACGCCCGGCCTCCCGGAGCCTGCGCGGCGCCGAGCGCCGGGCGGAGTGCCGCGGTGTGCGGCGCCCGGCGCTCAGGCAACCGCGACGCTCTCCGCGGTGGAGTCACCCGTGGGAGCACTGGTGCGGATGAGGTGGTCGAAGGCGCTGAGTGCGGCAGTGGCACCGGCGCCCATGGCGATGACGATCTGCTTGTACGGCACCGTGGTGCAGTCGCCGGCGGCGAACACGCCCGGCACCGAGGTCTGGCCCCGGTCGTCGATGACGATCTCACCGCGTGGGCTGAGCTCGACCGCACCCTCGAGCCACTCGGTGTTCGGGAGGAGGCCGATCTGCACGAAGACGCCCTCGAGGTCGAGGGTGTGCTCGGAGCCGGTCTCGCGGTCGGTGTAGGTGAGGCCGGTGACCGACTCGCCGTCGCCGAGCACCTCGGTGGTGAGGGCGCTGACGATGACGGTGACGTTCGGGAGGCTGCGCAGCTTGCGCTGGAGCACCCCGTCGGCGCGCAGCTGGTCGTCGAACTCGAGGAGGGTGACGTGGCTCACGACGCCGGCGAGGTCGATCGCGGCCTCGACGCCGGAGTTGCCGCCACCGATGACGGCGACGCGCTTGCCCTTGAAGAGGGGCCCGTCGCAGTGCGGGCAGTAGGTGACGCCCTTGTTGCGGTACTCCTGCTCGCCGGGCACGCCCATCGAGCGCCAGCGCGCCCCCGTGGCGAGCACGACGCTGCGGGCGGTGACCGACACGCCGCTCTCGAGCTCGACGGTGACGGGATCGCCGTCGGCGGCGGGCGGCACCAGGCGGGAGGCCCGCTGGAGGTTCATGAGGTCGACGTCGTACTCCTTCACGTGCTGCTCGAGGGCGGCGGCGAACGCCGGCCCCTCGGTGTGGGGCACGGAGATGAAGTTCTCGATCGACATCGTGTCGAGGACCTGGCCGCCGAAGCGCTCGGCCACCACGCCGGTGCTGATGCCCTTGCGGGCGGCGTAGATGGCCGCCGCGGCACCGGCGGGGCCGCCACCGACGACGAGCACGTCGAAGGTGTCCTTCTCGGCGATCTGGGCGGCCGCCCGTTCGGCGGCGCCGGAGTCGAGCCGGGCGACGATCTCCTCGAGCGACATGCGTCCCGACTCGAAGAACTCGCCGTTCAGGTAGACGGTGGGCACCGCCTTGATGTTCAGCGCCTCGACCTCGTCCTGGAACACCGCGCCGTCGACGGCGGTGTGCCGGATGCGTGGGTTGAGGATGCTCATGAGGTTGAGCGCCTGGACGACGTCGGGGCAGTTCTGGCACGACAGCGACATGTAGGTGACGAACTCGTAGTCACCGTCGAGCGCCTGGATCTGGTCGACGACCTCCTGGGAGGCCGTCGAGGGGTGCCCGCCCACCTGGAGCAGGGCGAGCACGAGCGAGGTGAACTCGTGACCGAGGGGGATGCCGGCGAAGCGCACCGACACGTCGGTGCCGGCGCGGCGCACCTCGAACGACGGGCGGCGGTCGTCGTCGTTGGCCTCGACCACCGTGATGAGGTCCGACAGACCGGCGAGCTCGTTCAGCAGCTCCATCATCTCGGCCGACTTCGGGCTGTCGTCGACGGACGCGACGAGCTCGACCGGTTGGGTGATCTTCGTGAGGTGGGTGGTCAGCTGCGCGACGAGGGACTGATCGAGCATTCCGTGCACTCCAGGTGCTCAGGGGGTTCGACGTACGGGACGGTCGGGGGGCGGTGGGAAGTAGGTGGGGTGGGACGAGGGAGGATGCGGGGAGCGGGTGGTCCCCGTGGGCGCCGGATCGACGCACACGGGGACCCTCAGCTCAGGTCGTGGCGATCAGATCTGCGGGGTCAGATCTTGCCGACGAGATCCAGGGAGGGGGCGAGGGTCTCGGCGCCCTCTTCCCACTTGGCGGGGCACACCTCGTTCGGGTGCTCGCGCACGTACTGGGCGGCACGCACCTTGCGCATGAGCTCCTCGGCGCTGCGGCCGACACCCTCGGGGGTGATCTCGATGTACTGGACGATGCCGTCGGGGTCGATGAGGAACGTGGCCCGGTCGGCGAGACCGACGCCCTCACGCATGACGCCGAAGTTGTTGGTGACGACACCGTTCGGGTCGCCGATCATGAAGTACTTGATCTTGCCGATGGTCTCGGACGCGTCGTGCCAGGCCTTGTGGGTGAAGTGGGTGTCGGTCGACACCGAGTACACCTCGAC
>CAZAVX010000171.1:0-3408 GCA_964488835.1 uncultured Iamiaceae bacterium
CAGGTGCTCGTCCCGATCCACCAGGCGGTGAGCGCCGACCTCGGCGACCGCATGCTGACCTGGCTCTCCGACCGCCTCATCACCGCCACCACCGCCCCCGAGGGCATGGCCCACCTCGAGCACCCCGAGCTCGCGGCCGACCTCTCGATGGCCCGCGAGTTCGAGCTCGCGGTCACCGGACCGCCGCTGTCGATCTCGATGGACTTCATCGCCTCGGGTCTCGTCGAGCTCGTCGCCGGCGTGTCGATGGCCATCGTGCTCGCCGGCTTCGCGTGGTGGGCCCCGCTCGTGCTCGGCTTCGGCTGGGCGTCCACCCACTGGCTGCTCCGCGAGAGCGGCGTGTGGAAGGACCGCCAGACCGACGAGGTGCGCCTCGCCCAACGCCACGCCGACTACACGTACCGCCTGGCGGTCGACGCACCTGCTTCGAAGGAGCTGCGCCTGTTCGGGCTCGGCGACTGGACCGTCGAGCGGTTCCTCGCCCTCCGTCGGCGCCTCTTCGACCTGCAGTGGGAGGCCACCCGGCTCCGTGAGCGGTCGGTGGCGCGGTGCCTGGTCGTCGTCGGCGCCGCGAACGTCGCGGTGTTCTGGGCCATCTCCGACGCCGTGGCCGACGGACGCCTCGCACTCGACCGGGTCGTGGTGTTCGCCTCGGCCGCCATCGGCACGAACATGGTGGCCTTCGGCGGGCTCAACTGGGCGCTCGACTTCGCGTCGGCGCCCGCCGCCGCGGCCCTCCGTCTCGCCGAGCCGATGGCCCGGGTCGGTGGGCTCGCGTCGGGCCACCGCCCCGCCGCGGCGATGCCCGCGGCCGAGGTGCGCTTCCGCGATGTCACGTTCACTTACCCCACCGGCCACGAGCCCGTGCTCGCGGGCTTCGACCTCACCATTCCCGCGGGGTCGAGCCTCGCCATCGTCGGCCAGAACGGCGCGGGCAAGACCACGCTCGCCAAGTTGCTGTGTCGTCTCTACGACCCGCAGGAGGGTGCGGTCGAGATCGACGGGGTCGACCTCCGCGAGCTCGACCTCGACGAGTGGCGCTCACGAGTCACCGCGGTGTTCCAGGACTTCGTGCGCTTCGAGTGGTCGCTGCACGACAACGTCGCGCCTCGTGGCGCACCGACCGATGCGGTCGAGGCGGCCCTCGCCGGGGCCGGCGCGGCGGGCCTCGCCGATCTCGACGTCACCCTCGCCCGTGGCTACCCCGGCGGCATCGACCTGTCGGGCGGCCAGTGGCAACGCGTCGCCCTCGCCCGTGCCCTCTGCGCCGTCCAGCTCGGCGCCGGCGTCGTGCTCCTCGACGAGCCCACCGCCCAGCTCGACGTGCGGGGCGAGGCGGAGATCTTCGAGCGGGTGCTCGCCGCCACCCGGCACTGCACCACCATCCTCGTCTCCCACCGCTTCTCCACCGTCCGCCATGCCGACCGCATCTGCGTGCTCGAGGCGGGTCGGGTCGTCGAGCTCGGGACCCACGACGAACTGATGGCCCTCGGCGGCCGGTACCGCACGATGTTCGACCTCCAGGCCTCCCGCTTCGCAGCGGGCGAGCCGGTCACCAGCGGGGAGGCGGTGGCCCTCGATGTCCTCGACTGAGAACGGCTCGACCCAGGACGGCCCGCCGACAGAGGCGCCGACCGCGGCCCCGACGATCGAACCGTTGCCGCCGCCGCTGCGCTCGATGTGGCGCACGATCGTGCTCGGCTACCGCGCCGAGCCCCGCCTGCTCGTCGTGTCCTTCGTCCTCACACTGGTGGCCGCCGCGCCCGACGCCCTCCTCGCGCTGTGGCTCATGCTGCTCGCGAACGGCGTCACCGACGGCGACAGCACGCTGGTGGCCGTCGCCGCCGTCGGCCTCGGTGCCTCGGCCACCGCCACCTGGTTCCTGCGGGTGATGAGCGACCGGATCACCCGGCGGTTCCGCGACCGCGTCACGATCGCCCTCGAGGGCCACATCGCCCGGCTCCAGGCGTCGGTCGCCACCGTCGAGCACCACGAGCGGCCCGAGTACCTCGACCGCCTCTCGATGCTGCGCGACCAGGTGTTCGTGCTCGACCACATGTTCATGTCGCTCTTCACCTCGGCGGGGTGGGTCCTCCGCCTCGTGGTCACCCTCGCCCTGCTCGCCTCGATCCATCCCGCGTTGTTGCTGCTCGGCCTCTTCGCCCTCCCGACGGTGGTCATCTCCGGGTGGCGGCCGGGGGTCGAGCGCCGGGTCGAGGAGGCCGGCTACCACCACACCCGCCTCGCCCGACACCTCTTCGACACCGCGACCTCCGCGCCTCCCGGCAAGGAGCTGCGCGTCGCCCAGCTCGGGCCCGAGGTCGCTCGCCGCCGCGCCGCCGCCTTCGACCGCTGGTACGGGCCGGTCTCCACCACCCGGTGGGTGAGCGCGGCCTGGCACACCCTCGGCTGGGCGGTGTTCGGTCTCGCCTACGTGGGCGCCACCGTCTTCGTCGCGTCCATCCTCGAGGCGTCGCCCGGGCAGGTGCTGCTCGTGCTCGCCGCCGGCTCACGCCTCTCCGCCTACCTCGGCGCGGCGGTCGGCGAGATCGGGTTCCTCCGGGGCGTGTGGATGGAGGGGTCCCAGCGCCTCGCCTGGTTCGAGGACTACGTCGCCGCGGCCACCGACGACGCCGACGGTCCCGTGCCCGACCGGCTCACCGACGGCATCACCTTCGACCACGTCACCTTCTCCTATCCCGGCACCCAGCGGGTGGTGCTCGACGACGTGAACCTCCACCTCCCGGCGGGCGCGGTGGTGGCGGTGGTGGGGGAGAACGGCGCGGGCAAGACGACCCTCGTGAAGCTGCTCGCCCGCATGTACCGGCCCGACTCCGGGCGCATCCTCGTCGACGGCCAGCCGCTCGACGAGATGGACCACGCGGCCTGGCGCGAGCGCCTCGGCGGCGCGTTCCAGGACTTCTTCCGCTTCGAGCTCGCGGCCCGCCGCTCGGTCGGCGTCGGCGACCTCCCGCGCCTCGACGACGACGTCGCGGTCGGGGCCGCCGTCGAGCGGGCGGGGGCCGACGACGTCGTCGCCGCCTTCGAGCGGGGGCTCGACACCCAGCTGGGGCCCACCTGGCCCGACGGGGTGGAAGTGAGCTTCGGCCAGTGGCAGAAGCTGGCCCTCGCCCGCGGCTTCATGCGCGAGGCCCCGCTCGTGCAGGTGCTCGACGAGCCCACCTCGGCCCTCGACGCCGAGACCGAGCACGCCCTGTTCGAGCACTACGCCGCGGCGTCGCGCACCGGCGGCGAGGCCGGCACGATCACGATCCTCGTCTCCCACCGGTTCTCGACGGTGCGGATGGCCGATCTCATCGTCGTGCTCGACGGCGCCCGGGTCGTCGAGGTCGGCACCCATGCCGAGCTGATGGCCCGGGGCGGGCAGTACGCGGACCTCTACACCAT
>CAZAVX010000172.1:0-3387 GCA_964488835.1 uncultured Iamiaceae bacterium
GACGAGTACCTCGCCGAGGCGATGCTGCGCTTCTCTCGAACCCAGGGCTGGCACACCTCGGTGGCGCTCGCCGAGGTCCGCGACCACCAGGAGCGAGAAGCGGTTCGCGACCACCTCGACCGCGTGGCGTGCGGCTACGTGTCGCGCATCGATGTCACCCGGGTCGTGCCCACCCGCGTGGGCCGACTGCTCGTCGAGCGGGTTCGTCCTCCGTTCATGGATTGATCCGACGGATCAGGTGTGGTGCGCCGAGCCGGACCGGGCCGACGCGAGGGGCACCCCCAGCTCGGCCATGCACGCGGCGTAGTGCTCGCGCGCAGCCCGCACCTGGCCCAGCGCGCCGAGGGCTTCCAAGGCGTCGATGAGTCCTGTGTGAGCGGCCTCGTCGAATGGATCGAGCTCGACGAGGCGGCGGAGAGCCTCCGACGCCTGGAGCGGTTCATCGGCTGCGGTGGCTCGAGCGGCCAGCGCGCGGAGGACGTCGGTGTGGGCGGCGGTGACGGTGCGGCGCAGCGCCGCGGCCCAGTCCTCGTAGGGCTCGTCCGGCATGGCCTCGCCGTGCTGGGTCGCCAGGGCGCGCCGCAACAGCGCCTCGGCATCCTCGGCGCCGGAGCGGTGGGCTTCGAGCGCGACGGCCGCGGCGTCGAGGAACGTCTCGACGTCGATGTCTATGGCGCTCGTGACGAGGCAGAGGCTGCCGCCATCGGTGCGCACCAGCGCGTCGGGTGGCAGTGTGCGGCCCGGATCGAGCACCCGGCGCACCGTCGACACGGCCACCGCCATGCGGTTGGCGAGCTCCGCAGGGTCGTCGTCGGGCCACAGCATCGCCATCAGCTGCTCACGAGCGATCGGTGCACCGCGTCGAGCGACGAGGATCTTCAGGAGCGAGCGAGCCTTGCGCGAGGTCCAGCGGGCGCGATCTCCGGTGATCGTGTGCACCTCGAAGGTGCCGAGCACCGAGATGCGCACCCGAGGTCCGGCAGGTGGTGCTGGTTGGCTCGAACCACCCGACCCGCCGTGGGGTGACGATGGCAGGGGGAGATCGGCCAGCGCCTCGATGCGGCTCTGGAACACCGAGAGGCTCAGCGCGTCGGCGGTGGCCGCCGCCTCGTCGCGCAGCGCCCGGGCTCGTTCGAGGTCGCCCTGCTCCGAGGTGGCCAGCACCTGGGCGAGAGCGAGCTGGCTGTCGACCAGCCACGGCCGTGCGCCCATCCGGGCGGCGACCTCGATGGCGTGCTCCAGGTGGGCGATGGCCTCGTCGATGCGTCCGAGTCGCACGGCGAGGTGGCCGAGGGGCCGCGCCACGATTCCGAAGCACGCGGCGCCCATGGCGATGGGGACGGCCCGATCGGCATAGGGCAGGAGCGCATCCCACATCTTGGTGACCAGGTCGTCGTCCCCGACCGCGGCGGCGACGTCGGCCATGGTGAACAGGTTGAGGAGGCTGTGCATGCTCCCGGGGATGGCGGCGGGGTCGGGGAGGAGGGCGAGCATCCCCCGGGCCGTCTCGGGCCGGCCGTCCCCGAGGGCGATCCAGGCGACCACCGCCGGCCACAGCGGGTCGTCGGGTTGCTGGTGCATGAGGTCGACGTAGATGGGTTCGAGTTCGGCGAGCCGACCTTGGAGCCACAGCGCCACCCCGTACTGCCCGGCGTAGACACCGAACCCGTCGGGATCGTGGAGCTCCTGTGCCAGGGCGAAGCACTGCTCGGCCAGCTGTTCGGCGTCGTGGGCCCGACCGTCGAGCATGGCGCGCATGCAACGGAACCACAGGACGTGGCGGGCGAACCGCGGTTCGCCGATGGCGGAGATCGTGCGGTCCTGGGTGGCGAGCTCGGCGTCGAGCTCGCGCAGGTCGCCGGCTTCGAGCAGAGCGTTCTTGAGCAGGAACCGACCACGGATGGCGAGGTCGGGCTCTCCGCACGTCTCCGCCAGGGCGACGATCTCGCGGCTGGTTCGAAGGCGTCGCATCAGCGTCGAGGGCCCGAGGTCGACGAGCTGTTCGGACACGAGGGCGACGCCGATCGCCTCGGGGTCGCCCGTTCGGCGCGCCAAGGCCACGGCGGAGGCCGCCAGCTCCGCTCGATCGGGGTCCCTCGGGTCGGCGGCCACGAGGTTGGCGAGCAGCCGAGCGCGCAGGGACGGGTCGCCGTCGCCCAGGCCCTCCAGCGCGCTGCGGCACTCCTCGGCCCGGTCGAGCTGCACATCGGGGTCGGAGTAGAAGGCGATGCCGTGGCGCGCGGCGGCGCGGGCGATGGCTTCGGGATCGGCGGTGCGACGGGCCGCCTCGAGCGCATCCCGGTAGGCGGGGTCGGCGGCGACCGAACCGACGGTTCGCTCCACCGCGCCGGCGAGAGCCAACGTCACCTCGGCGCGGACATCGGCGTCGCCTGGTCCGTCCCCGAGCAGTTGGAGGGCGCGGCCGAGGTGGTCCACAGCGTCGTCGTGAGCGAACGACGCGGCCGCGACGGCGGCGGCCTCTCGCCAGGCGTCGACCGCCTCACGGCGGTGGCGGCGCCCCGCTCGGTGCAGGTGGTGCGCCTGCACCGCGATCGGCGCACCGTCGGCTGCGGCCAGGCGAGCGGCCGCAAGGTGCAGGTCCTCGCGGAAGCTGATCGGAACCACGTCGGCGACCGCGTCGGCCACCAACGAGTGCGCCAGCCTGATCCCGTCGGGCTCGACCAGGCCAGCCTCCCGGAGCGCGGCGGCGAGGTCGTGCACCCGCTCGGGGTCGATCCCGGTGATCTGGGCGGCGGCCGGGACGGTGGCTCTGTGGTCGAGCACCTCCAAGGCCGCGAGCAGATCGAGCGATTCCGCGTCCATGCCGGTGATGCGGGCGGTGAGGACCGCGCCGAGAGCTGCGCTCGATTGGTGGCGGCCGCCGTTGCCCGCAACCGTCGCCGGGGCGGCCGGCGGCAGTTGCGCCCTGACGAGGTGCTCGATGTGGAGCGGGTTCCCGCCGGTGACGGCGCGCACCCCCGGCGCCTCGTCGCTGACCATCTGCGCCACCTCGCCGAGCTCGAGGCCACCGAGGTCGATGGTGCGTGCCGTGGAGGCGAGCTCGTCGAGGTAGGGGGCGATCGCACGTCGATCAGGGGGAGCCGGACGGCGGAGAGTGGCCAGGATCTGGATCGGTGCGTCGGCGAGGTGTCCGGCGACGAAGCGGGTGAGCTGGAGCGAGCCGACGTCGGCGAGGTGGAGGTCGTCGAGCACGACCAGGGTCGGCGTGGACCACGCCGCGCGTCGCAGCTCGGTGGCCACGGCGTCGTACAGGGCGAAGGCGTCGGCGTCACCGTCGTCGTCGCCGAGCACCAGCGGGCGCAGCTCAGTGCCCCAGTCGACCCCGCGCAGCCGCCGGACGACCTGGGTCCAGGGCCAGTAGGGAGG
>CAZAVX010000173.1:0-3377 GCA_964488835.1 uncultured Iamiaceae bacterium
CCGCCCTCGACGATGTCGTAGGGGCCGTCGTCGTTGGCGGTGAGGGTGGGGAGCGTGACCGCGAGGGCGTCGCTGACGGTGACCGTGCCGCCGTCGGGGTTGGTGACGACCAGGTCGTAGGAGCCGGCGGCGACGGTGGTGCCCACCTTGAGGACGACGGTGATCCGCCCGCTGTCCTCTACGGTGGTCGCCTCCAGCACGAAGCCGGCGCCGTCGAACGCCACGCTGGCGCCCTCCTGGAAGTGGTCGCCTAGGACCTCGAGGTGGACCGTGTCGCCCACCTGGGCGTTGCCCACGTCGACGAAGGCGACGGACGGCTTCGGGTTGACGGTGACGTAGCCGCTGTACCCGTCCGCGATACCGGCCACGTCGGCGCCGTTCTCCACGGCGTACCCGAACTGGCCCGACATGCCGGACCGGACGCGGAACGTCGCCGAGGAAGTGCCCGCGGGGATCGTCACGCTGGTGATCGGGTGCTCACCGAGGCCGTCGTAGAAGGACAGCACGTCGGACACGAGGTCGAACGTGACGTCCACGGGGGCCTCGACCGCGGCGCCACCGACGGCTTCGAGCCTGACGGTGAGTGGAGCTGAGACAGCGTCTTGGCCCACCTCGAGGCCGTCGCCGCTCACCGCTATGGCGGCCACCGCCTCGACATCGAAGGTCAGCACGGTCTCGGGGTCCTCCGACCAGCCGGCGAGCACGAGGGAGACCTGGTACGGGACCTCGGCCAGCGCCTCCGGGGACACCAGGAAGCTCACCGAGGTGGCGCCGGGCTGGGCCGTGACGGAGGTAAGCGGCTCGAGGGTCACGGGGTCGAGGAAGGCGAGGCCGGTCCAGGGCGTGACGGCCAGGTCGAAAGTGACGGGCATTGGGCCGATGGCACGGGGCTCACCGCCGGCGCCCAGCAGCGGGATCGTCACGAGCGTGGTCCCGCCGAGCGGGGCCTCGAGCACGACCGGCTCGCCCTCGTCGCCCGGCGCGGGGGCGCCGAGCACGATGCCGTCGGTGACCCACACGGTCCTGACGCTGGTGCCCTGGTAGTTGGGGTTGCGAGAGCTGAGGGTGACCGCATAAGTGCCTAAGGCCGAGATGTCGGTCACGGTCTGCTGTCCGGCCGGGACGGGCTCGTACCTCTCGTCGTGCGTGCGCTTGTACGAGAGCGTGTAGTCGTTCATGCCTGCGGGGGTGGACAGGACCTCGAGGCCGAGGACGGTCTCACCGTCGGCGAAGAAGACGTGCACGCCGTCGCGCTTGGTGTTGGCGTTGCCGATGTCGAACGACACCGGGGCCGGCTGGACCGTGAAGCCGCCGGCGATGGTGATCGCGTAGTTGGCGGTGTGGTCGCTTGCGCCGCCCTTCACGGCCACGCTGCCGAGCGTGAGGTCGTACGAGCCCGCGTCCTCGCCCGCGTAGGCGAGCTGGCCGGAGAGGCTGTGGCCGGCGGCGAGCGTGCCGCTCACGAGGACCGGTGACAGGTCGGGGTCCTCCTCGCCGTAGAGCTTGCTGCTGACGGCGGGCGACACGGTGATCGGGCGGGTCGAGACCGGCACGAGCACGTCGTTCTCACCGACGTAGCGCGCGTCCGTGGAGGTGATGGTGACGCGGTAGAGGCCGGCCTCCTTCACCGACCCGACGCCCTCGTCGACCTCCTGGCCGCTCGGCGTGGCCACGCGGCGGTAGGCGATCTCGTACGCCACCGGCTGGTCGCCCGGGACCGGGGTCACGTCGGTGACGATGACGAGGCCGTGGGCGTTGCCCGTGTAGGTGAGCGCGCTCTTGTTGGCGACGTCGAACACCACGGGAGCGCGGACGATCTCGCCGGTCGAGGCCGGGGCGCCCGTCACGTCGAGCACGTAGTTGCCGGCGTCCTCGCCCACCAAGGTCGTGTCGGCGGTGAGCGTGACGGACTTGCCCGCCCCGACGAGCGCGTCGGAGAACACCGCCACGGGCGCGACGGCGACGTCGTCGCCCTCCACGGCGTCCACGACCACGAGGTCGTTGCCGGCGACGGTGGCCGCCACCGTGCCGTCGTAGGGGCGCGTGGCAACGGTGAAGCTGCCGCCGACGGTGACGGTGCGGGCGGCGATGGTGAACGACTCGGAGCCGCCGAGGCTCAGGGCGTAGTTGGCGCCGTCGTTGCCGTCGTTCACGGAGAGATCGCCGAGGGTGTAGGCGTATGCGCCGACGGCGTCGCCCGCTTCGCGACCGAGGGCGCCCACGAACGCGTCGTCGCCGACGAGCGAGCCTGCGGTGACGTCGAAGGCGTAGTCGAGGTCGGGGTCGCCGTAGGTCTTGCCCTGGCCGGCCACCGGCGTGACGACGATGCTCCTCGCGGCCACCTCGAAGGTCGCCACGCCCGCCAGCGTGAGGACGTAGTTGTCGCCGTCGTTGCCGTCGTCCACGGCGAGGGTGCCGAGCGTGTAGCCGTACTCGCCAACGTCCTCGCCCTCCTCGCGGCCCAGGTCACCGACGAGACCGTCGCCGTCGACGAGGCCCTCGAAGCCGAACAGGAGCTCGGGGTCGGCTTCGCCGTAGGTCTTCCGCTGGCCGTCTAGCGGCGCGACGGTGAGGGTGCGCGGCTCCACGGTGAGGACTCCGGCCACGTAGGTGACCTGGTAGTTGGAGAGCTTCGTGCCCTCGGCCGCCACGGCGTTCGACACGAGGATCTCGTACTCGCCAGCATCGGCTTCCACCGATGCGCCGGCGCTAGAGACCGACACCGAGACGAGGGACTGGCCCTCGAGGAGCCCCTCGGCGGTGAAGGCGGTCGCGTCGAGGAGCGACTCCTCGCCGTAGACCTTGGCTGCGTCCTGGGCGGTGACGGTGGCGGCGCGCGGCACGATGGCGGCGCTCAGCTCCGGGTCGACGAGGGTGTAGTTCGCGACGTCGTCGCCCGCGAGCCCGAAGAGCACGGGTACGGCCTCGCCGGCGTCGGGGCCGGCGAACGCGGCGGTCAGGCGGACGTCGTCGCCGGCCACGGGGTCCGGGACGAGGCTGCCGCCGAACTCCACGCCGGTGGTGCCGTCGTAGGTCTTGTCGTCAGCGGAGGCGCCTGCGACCTCGAGGGCCAGCGGCTCGATGCTGGCCGCGCCCACGGGCAGTTCGGGCAGGACGTAGTTGTGGGCGTCGGCACCGGCCAGGGACAGCGAGACGACGACGCGGCTGCCGGGATCGTCGCCGTACTCCCCGGCGTCGCTCGAAGGCAGCCACAGGTCGCCGTCGAGGACCTGGAACTCGCCCGAGATGTCGGCGTCGACGTAGACGTCGTCGCCGGCGACGAGCGTGGCCGCGTCGAGCGGGGCGGTGACGGTGGCAGCCGGCGTGCCGTCGTAGGTCTTGTCGGCGAAGGCGAGGCTGGCGAAGCCGACCTCGCG
>CAZAVX010000174.1:0-3371 GCA_964488835.1 uncultured Iamiaceae bacterium
CGATTCGGCGCCGAGGGGCGACCGGCGGTGGTGGCTGGTGCTCGACGGCACCTTCTACCTCGGCGACGTGTGGCTCGACGGGCACTACGTCGGCGACACCGAGGGCTACTTCTTCCCCCACGAGTTCGAGGTCACCGATCTCGTCGCCGGGGGCGGCGAGCACCTCCTCGCCGTCGAGGTCGCGTGCCCACCCCAGACCGACCCCACCCACAAGCGCAACCTCACCGGGTCCTTCCAGCACTCGACCTGGCTCGACCCCACGTGGAACCCGGGCGGCCTCTGGCGACCGGTGCGCCTCGAGTCGAGCGGCGTGCTCCGCATCCGCCACGCCCGGGTCCGCTGTCTCGAGGCCGACGCGCACCGCGCCACGCTCGCCATGCGAGCGGTCGTCGACACGACCGTGCCCGGCACCGGCACGCTGCGCACCACCATCCATCCCACCGGTCGACCCGGTGACGCCCGCGACCACGAGCTGCACCACGTCCTCGCCGCCGGCGAGAACCGCATCGAGTGGACCGTCACCGTCACCGACCCCCACCTGTGGTGGCCCCACGCCCTCGGCGACCAGCCGCTCTACGACGTCACCATCGAGGTCTACGGCGACGACGAGGTGCTCGACGACGTACCACCGAGCGACATCCGCCGGGTGCGCACCGGCCTGCGCGAGGTCCGCCTCGACCGCTGGATCCTCTCGGTGAACGGCGAGCGACTCTTCCTGAAGGGCACGAACCTCGTCCCCACCCGTCAGGCCCTCGCCGAGGCGAGCCCCGCAGAGGTCCGCGCCGACGTCGAGACGGCGAAGGAGCTCGGGCTCGACCTCGTCAGGGTCCACAGCCACATCGCCCGCCCCGAGCTCTACGAGGCCGCCGACGAGACCGGCATGCTCGTCTGGCAAGACCTCCCCCTCCAGTGGACCTACGCCCGCTCGGTGCGCCAGCAGGCGCTGCGACAGGCACGCGAAGCGGTCGACCTGCTCGCCCACCACCCCTCCGTCGCCGTCTGGTGCGGCCACAGCGAACCCGCCCGCCAGACCGTCGTCGACGGGTCGTCCCCCGCCGCCCGGCCCTCGCTCGGCCAGCGCCTCCGGCGGCGCCTCGAGGAGATGGCGCCCACGTGGAACAAGTCGGTGCTCGGCCCCTCGATCCGTCGCACGCTGCGCACCACCGACCGGAGCCGTCCCGTCGTGGCCGGGTCGGGCGTGCTCCCCTACCTGCCGCTGCTCGACGGCACCGACTCCCACCTCTGGTTCGGGTGGGAGTACGGCGAGATCGACGATCTCGCCCGCCTCGCCGCCCGCTGGCCCCGGCTCGTGCGCTTCGTCAGCGAGCTCGGCGCCGCGTCGGTGCCCGACAGCGCCGAGTTCTGCGAGCCCGAGAAATGGCCGCACCTCGACTGGGAGCACCTCGCTGCCGTCCACGGCCTCCGCCTCGACCTGCTCGGCCGCATCGCCGACCCCGCCGACTTCGAGACCTTCGAGGCGTGGCGCGACGCCACCCAGCACCACCAGGCCGAGCTCCTGCGCCGGCAGATCGAGGCGCTCCGACTCCTCAAGTACCGACCCACCGGCGGCTTCGCCCAGTTCTTCCTCGCCGACGCGCACCCGGCGATCAGCGGCTCGCTCCTCGACCACGACCGGCTCCCGAAGCCGGCCGTCGACGCCGTGCGGGCGGCGTGCCGGCCGGTCATCGTCGTCGCGACGCCCACCCACCTCGGCGAGGGACACGCCGACCTCGACGTGCACGTGGTCAGCGACCTCCGCACCGCCGTTCGCGACGTCGTCGTCGAGGTCGGGCTCGAGGGCACCGACGAACCGATCCAGCGGTGGGAGGGCGACCTCGCCGCCGACACCGTCACCTTCGTCGGCTCGGTGTGCCTCGACCACGACGACCCGGCGAGCCTCCCCACGCTCACCCTCCGCGCCGTCGACGGCGACGGACAGGAGCTCGCCCACCGCAGCGTGCCCGGCACGTGGATGGCCCGGCCCCGCGATGGTTCGCCCCCACCTGTCGGACAGGGGTAGTTTCCACAGCGAACCACCGCGACGGTCCCCTCGCCGGGTCCTCGCAGCTCACAGTCCCCTGCCGGAGGCACGACCACCGATGCAGCACGCGCCGGAGCGGCCCGGAGCCGTTCGTCCGATCAGGAAGCGTCCCTCACGGAAGCTCCCGTTCCCGTTCGACCTCTACCAGACCGCGGTCGGCAAGAAGTGGGTGATGGCCCTCACCGGCATCGCCCTGCTCGGCTACGTCGTCGCCCACATGGTCGGCAACCTGAAGCTCTACTACGGGCCCGCCGACATGAACGCCTACGGCGACTGGCTGCGGCACCTCGGCTACCCGGTCCTGAAGAACAGCCAGGCCCTGTGGCTCCTCCGCACCGGCCTCATCGTCGCCTTCATCCTCCACCTGCACTCGGCCTACAGCCTCACGGTGATGAACCGTCAGGCCCGGCCCGTCGGCTACCAGAGCCAGCGCGACTACATCGCCGCCGACTTCGCGAGCCGCACGATGCGGTGGTCCGGCGTGCTCGTGCTGGTGTTCGTCGTGTGGCACCTCATGGACCTCACCTTCGGCACCCCGGGGGTGAACGGCGAGTTCATCGCCCACGACCCGTACAACAACGTGGTGCGCAGCTTCGAGCGCCCGCTCGTCGCCGCCTTCTACGTCATCGCGAACCTCGCCCTCGGCGTGCACCTCTTCCACGGCGCCTGGAGCATCTTCCAGAGCCTCGGGGTCAACAACCCCCGGTTCAACCGGGCCCGCCGCGGGCTCGCCACGCTGCTCACCGCCGTCGTCGTGATCGGCAACGTGTCGTTCCCGATCATGGTCCAGGCCGGGCTCATCAGCCAGGAGAACCGCACCACTCCCTACGGCCACGACTACGAGACCCCCACCGACGACCTCGGTGGCGATTCGGCGCTCGGTGCACCCGTCGTCGTCACCACGGAGGCCGCCCGATGAGCGACATCACCACCAGCCCACGCCTCGACGCGAAGATCCCCGACGGCCCCATCGCCGACAAGTGGGAGAACCACAAGTTCAACTCGAAGCTCGTCAACCCGGCCAACAAGCGCAAGTACGAGATCATCGTCGTCGGCACCGGGCTCGCCGGCGCGAGCGCCGCCGCCACCCTCGGCGAGCTCGGCTACCGGGTGAAGGCCTTCACCTTCCACGAGTCGCCGCGGCGCGCCCACTCGATCGCCGCCCAGGGCGGCATCAACGCGGCGAAGAACTACCAGAACGACGGCGACTCGGTGCACCGGCTCTTCTACGACACGGTGAAGGGCGGCGACTACCGCAGCCGCGAGGCCAACGTCCACCGCCTCGCCGAGGTCAGCGTCAACATCATCGACCAGTGCGTCGCCCAGGGCG
>CAZAVX010000175.1:0-3317 GCA_964488835.1 uncultured Iamiaceae bacterium
CCAACCCGGGCCAGTACGGCACGTTGATGCAGTTCCCGATCATCAACCAGCCGCAGGTGGCGATCCTCTCCACCGACGGCATCCGCCGCAAGCCGGTCGTCGTCACCGACGAGTACGGCGCCGAGTCGATCGCCATCCACTCGGTCGGCGTGCTCGCCCTGGCGTGGGACCACCGGGCCTTCGACGGTGCGTACGTGGCGGCCTTCCTCGACCGTCTCCGCGAGAACATCGAGACCCGCGACTGGGAGGCCGAGCTGTAGTGCTGCGCGTCCGCTGGCTCGGGCGCGTCGCGTACCGCGACGCCCACGCCCTCCAGCGCGCGCTGTTCGACCGCTCGCCCGACGACCACCTGCTGCTGCTCGAACACCCCCACGTCTACACGATGGGGGTGCGTGCCGACCCCGCTCACGTGCTCGTCGACCCGGCGTCGGTGGGCGCCGAGCTCGTCGACGCCGACCGGGGCGGCGACGTCACCTACCACGGTCCCGGCCAGCTCGTCGGCTACCCGATCCTCACGGTGCCGGGGGTGCGGGGCGGCGGCATGGCCGACACGGTCGCCTACGTCACCTCGGTCGAGCAGCTGCTGATCGACACGCTCGCCGACCTCGGCTTCCACGACGTCGGCCGGCTCCGCGGCTATCCGGGCCTGTGGTTCGCCCCCGACTCCGACACCCCGCGCAAGGTGGCCGCCATCGGGGTGCGGCTGAGTCGGGGCCGGTCGATGCACGGCTTCGCCCTGAACGTCGACCCCGACATGACGATGTTCGACCACATCGTCCCCTGTGGCCTCGAGGGTATGGCGGTCACGTCCCTCGCCGCGGAAGGGTTCGACGGCACGATACGCGACGTCGTCGAGGCGCTGCTGCCCCACGCGGTCGCCCGCTGGGGTGCCGACGGGTTCGAGCGGGCCGACGTCGTGTGGCGCGAGCGTCCCGACGACCTCGCGCCCTTCACACGGGCCGCCCACGAGGCCGCCGAGGGTGCGCCCACCGAGGGCACACCGGTGCGCCTCGTCGGCCGCCTCGCCCAGGCGGGTGTCGACGCGGCCGCGGCCGTTCCGCTGCGCGAGCGCAAGCCGGAGTGGATGCGGGTGCAGGTGCGGTCGACCCCGGCCGAGCGGAAGGTGCGGGCCACGGTCCGCGAGCTCGACCTCGTCACCGTCTGCGAGGAGGCCGGCTGCCCGAACCTCTCCGAGTGCTGGGGCGAGGGCACCGCCACGTTCATGATCAACGGCGAGCGCTGCACGAGGGCGTGCGGGTTCTGCCTCGTCGACACCCGGCACCCCGAGGCCCAGGACCCCGACGAGCCCGAGCACGTCGCCGAGGCGGTGGCGCGCATGGAGCTCGACTACGTCGTGCTCACCACCGTCGCCCGCGACGACCTGCCCGACGGCGGCGCCGGCCAGTTCGCCGCCACCGTCGAGGCCATCCGCCGACGGCGGCCCGGTGCCCTCGTCGAGGTGCTGATCTCCGACCTGAAGGGCGATCCCGCGTCGCTGCAGATCGTCTTCGACGCGCGGCCCGACGTCGTCAATCACAACGTCGAGACCGTGCCCCGCCTCCAGCGTGCGGCCCGGCCCTCGGCGTCCTATGCCCGCAGCCTCGCCGTGCTCGCACGGGCGAAGGCGGCGGGGTTCACGACCAAGTCCGGTCTCGTGCTCGGCATGGGCGAGACGTTCGACGAGGCGGTGGCCACCCTCGCCGACCTCCGCGCCGTCGGCGTCGACATCGTCACCGCCGGTCAGTACCTGCGGCCCACCGCCCAGCACCTGCCGGTCGCCCGCTGGTGGACCCCGGCCGAGTTCGAGGCGCTCGCCGAGGAGGGCCGTCGCCTCGGCCTCACCCATGTCGAGGCCAGCCCGCTCACCCGCTCGAGTCACCATGCCCGCACCGCAGCGGCCGCGGCGGGGCTCGGTGTGCCGGCCCAGGCCGCCGCTGGCAGCTAGCGCTCGCTCAGCCCGCGCTCTGCTCGAGTTCGAGGCCGCGGGTCTCGGGCACCAGCCGGACGAGCACCACCGAGAGCGCGGCGGGGACGAACACGGCGAGGGCGGCGAGGTCGAAGCGGTCGAAGCGATCGGCGATGGCACCGAAGGCGAGCAGCCCGGTCACCGCGCCGAGCACTCCGGCCGCCACGGTCCAGCCGGCGACGGTGGCTCGGATCGAGGTGGGGAACAGCTCGGCGTGGATCGACCCGGCGGCCGGGGAGAACACCGAGCCGGCGAACACCGCACCGAGGTAGCCCACCCCGGCGGCCACCGCGCTGCCGCTGTAGGTGAGCATGCCGGCGACGGCCACCCCGACGAGCCCGGCCGCCGCGGTGGGGCGTCGGCCGAGGTGGTCGGCCCCGAACCGGCCGGCGACCAGGCCGAGCAGGCCGGTGAGACCCGAGCCGACGACGAGCGCCGCGGTGGTCGCCTGTGGCAGCTCGAGGATGGTCTCGAGGTAGAGGAACACGAAGCTGTTGGCCGGTCCGGTGACCGCGGCGACGGCGAACGCCAGCACGAGCACGGGGAGGAGGCGGCGCCAGTGCCGGCGGGGGACGACACCGAGGCGGGGTCCGTCGGCGGCTCCGTCCTGTGCCGGCTCGTCGTGGGCGAGCGCGAAGCGGTCGGTCTCGGTGACGAACCTGGACGCGACGGCCACGACGACCAGCCCGAGCGCCGCCGCGGCGAAGAACGGCCGGAACCCCAGGCTGTCGCCGAGGAGGGTGCGCGCGACCGCGAAGGTCCCCGCGCCGATGCCGAACCCCGCGGCGAGCAGGGCGATCGCCCGACTGCGGTGGTCCGAGGAGGTCTGTTCGGCCGCGGCGGTGGTGGCCACCGCGGTGGTGGCGGTGAGCAGCGGCCGGCTGAGGGCGAAGAGGGCGACGAAGGTCCAATAGGTCGGCGCGGTCGACGCGAGGACGACGAGGAGGAGCCCGGCGGTGGCGAGGGTGAGCAGCGCACGGCGGCGGCCCCAGGCATCGGCGAGCCCGGAGAGCGGCAGGCTGGCGATCGAGGCGAGGCGGATGATCGCGAGGCCGACGCCGAGGACCGTGCCCGACAGCCCCGCTTGTTCGGCGAGGGTGAGGTCGTCGCCGTCGACGATGGTGCCGAACTCGGCGGCGACGTCGGCGAGTGCGGCGATCGCGCCGAACTGCCCGAACCCCGACATGGCGACGATCGCGGCCAGCCCGAGCACCGGAGCGTCGAGCCAGCCGTGCAGGTGCAGCCGCGGCGACGCCGGCGCGCCGGCGGGGGGACGGTCGGACACGGTGGGGCACGGTACCCCAGGCGCGCCGGCGTCCACGACGGGTGGAGGGGCGCTCTACCCTTGGCC
>CAZAVX010000176.1:0-3268 GCA_964488835.1 uncultured Iamiaceae bacterium
ATCGCCAACCAGCCGGCGCTGCTCATCGCCGACGAGCCCACCACCGCCCTCGACGTGACGATCCAGGCCCAGGTGATGGAGGTGCTCGCCGAGGCCCGGGCGGCCACCGGTTCGGCGATGATCCTCATCACCCACGACCTCGGCCTGGTGGCCGGCGTGGCCGACCGCATCATCGTGATGTACGGCGGCCACGCGTTCGAGGTGTCCGACACCCGCACGATCTTCTACGAGTCGAAGAACCCCTACACCCGGGGCCTCCTCGAGTCGATCCCACGCCTCAGCGACGTGAAGGGTATCCGGCTCCTGCCGATCCCCGGGGCGCCGCCGAGCATCCTCAACATGCCCGAGGGGTGCGCGTTCGCGCCCCGGTGCATCTACCGCACCGACATCTGCGAGGAGCAGGACCCCGAACTCGAGGTCACCGGCTTCGAGCACTGGTCGCGGTGCCACCACAAGGAATCGCTCCCGCCCTACGTGCGTGCCCAGGCGGTCGACCTGTGAGCGCGGTCGAGACGCCGAGGCCGAGCGGGCCGCTGCTCGAGGTCACCGACCTCAAGACGCATTTCCCGATCAAGGCCGGGCTTCTGCGCCGCCAGGTCGGCACGGTGTACGCCGTCGACGGGGTGAGCTTCAGCGTCGACGAGAACGAGACGCTCGGCATCGTCGGCGAGTCGGGCTGCGGCAAGACCACCCTCGGTCGGTCCGTCCTGCGTCTCATCGAGCCCACATCGGGGTCGGTGCGCTTCGCCGGGGAGGAGATCACCACCGTCGCGCCGGGGCGGCTCCGCAAGCTCCGCAGCGAGATCCAGATCGTCTTCCAGGACCCCTACGCCTCGCTCAACGCTCGGTGGCCGGTGCACGACATCATCGGCGAGCCGATGCGGGTACACGGGGTCGACCGCAAGGAGGCCCGCGACCGCACCGGTGAGCTGCTCGAGGCGGTCGGGCTGCTCCCCGAGCACGGCAACCGATACCCCCACGAGTTCTCCGGCGGCCAGCGACAGCGCATCGGCATCGCCCGTGCCCTCGCCCTGCGCCCCCGGCTCATCGTGCTCGACGAGCCGGTGTCCGCCCTCGACGTGTCGGTGCAGGCCCAGGTCATCAACCTGCTCGAAGACCTCCAGGACGAGTTCGGGCTCACCTACATGTTCATCGCCCACGACCTCTCGGTCGTGCGGCACATCTCCGATCGCATCCTCGTGATGTACCTCGGACAGGTCATGGAGGACGCGCCTGCCGAGGTGCTCCACGACCGGCCGGCGCACCCCTACACCCATGCGCTGTTGTCGGCGGCACCCATCGCCGACCCCGACATCGAGCGCGAGCGGCGGCGCGTCGTGCTCCAGGGCGACCTGCCGAGCCCCGCCAACCCACCGTCCGGTTGCCGGTTCCGCACCCGCTGCCCGCTCGCCACCCAGAAGTGCGCCGACATCGAGCCGCCGCTCGTCGAGATCGAGGTCGGCCACCGGGTCGCCTGCCACTATCCCCTCGCCGAGGGCGAGCGGCTCGTCGACGTGGCTGCCCGGCGTCAGTCGGGCGAGACGGCCACGGTGGTCACCGCCCGCACCCGCACCAGCCGCGATCTCGCGCACGAACCGGTCGAGGAGCCGAGCCTCATCGACCCCGCCCCGCCCACGTCGGGTCCGGCCGACGACTGACACGTGCGTCTCGATGCCCCCGTGGGGGAGCGGGCGCTCGTCATCGTCTCACCGCTGCTGCTGATCGCCCTCGGCGCCTGGGGTGTGCTCGGTGGAGGCACTATCGGCCTCGTCGTGCTCGTGGCCGGGCTCGCCCTGTTCGTCGCCGCCGGGTGGACGATGCCGTGGTCGGCGGTCGTCGACGGGGCGGGAATCCGGCGGCGCACCCTGCTGCGACACCACCTCATCCCGTGGGACGACGTCGTGGCGCTCGAGCGGACCACTGCCGCACGTCGGGGGCGGTCGTTCCGGTCCGCGGAGGAGGGCACCAGCGGGGGAGGAAAGGGCCTCGTGGTGCGCACCGTCGACCGGCGCCGCTATGTCGTGACGATGGCTCCCGAGCGTCCCGCCGACTGGGACCGGCTCCGGGAGCTGCTCGCCGAGCACGCCCCGGGGGTGTCCGTGCCGTCGCCGCCCGACAGCCACCCGTTCAACCGCTGACCGGTCCCCGCGGTGGCGGCTGATAAGCTCGTTCGTCGCGCCCGTGCGCCCGATCATCCCCTGGAGACCGTTCCGTGCTCACTGCTCTGCTCACCGTGTTCCACGTGCTCTTGTGCCTCGGCATCATCGGGCTCGTGCTGCTCCACAGCGGCAAGGGCGGCGGTCTCTCCGACATGTTCGGCGGCGGGCTCGGGGCCACGGCGGCCGGCTCGACGGTGGTCGAGAAGAACCTCTCGCGCATCACCACCTTCGCTGCCATCCTCTTCGGCATCAGCACCATCGGCCTCGCCCTGCTGCTCGCCTGATCCCCGCCTTGCTTCTGGGCTGCGTTCGTGGCCCTCGGGGTCACATGAACAGACCAGTTCCCGCTGTGGGCTGGGTCAGCGCGCCGGAGCGAGGATGGCGACGAGGAAGTCGCTCGCCTCGGTGAAGGGACGCAGGTCCCACGTGGCGAGCAGGAGATCGGGCCGCAACGATGCCGCGGCAGCGTCGGCGAGGAACTCGTCGACCGCGTAGCCCCGGCCCGTTCCGAAGCCGATCGCCGCCCGGCCGTCGTCGGCCAGATGGGCCCTCATGCGCTCGAGCACCTGTCGCCGTGTGTCCTCGGCGAGGAAGGTCATCACGTTCCCGGCACAGACGATGGCGTCGAAACCGGCCGCGATTCCCAGCGCGGGGAGGTCGAGCTCGGCGAGGTCGCCGACGAGCCACGTGGGGCCGGGGTGGTCGGTCTCGGCGGCGGCGATGAGCTCGGGGTCGAGGTCGACGCCCACCACCTCGTGGCCTGCGGCGTGGAGGTAGGCGCCCACTCGGCCGGGCCCGCAGCCGGCGTCGAGGATGCGAGCGCCCCGGGGGACCATGGCGTCGATCATCCTGGCCTCGCCCCCCAGGTCGTCGCCGTTGGCGGCCATCGTGCGGAAGCGCTCGATGTACCAGGCCGAGTGTCCGGGGTTCGCCGTCGTCAGCTCGATCCACTTGTTCTGGGCAGCCATCGAGGTGAGGGTATCGCCGCCGTCGGATTGCAGCGGGGCGGCCTGGCCGCGCTACCATGCACGATCTCGCCGGTGCACCGGTGAGGCCACGTCGGAGTGGCGGAATTGGCAGACGCGCTAGCTTGAGGGGCTAGTGCCCGC
>CAZAVX010000177.1:0-3126 GCA_964488835.1 uncultured Iamiaceae bacterium
ACCCCTCCTCGACCGACGAGGGTGCGCAGGACGTGTCGACTCGGTTCGCTCACCGCACCAGTGTGGCCCGCGAGGAGCCCGCCTCCGACGCGGCGGGCAGGCCCGGGCCGCGGTCGGACCCCCGTCGGGGCCTCAGCTCAGCTCGATCGGGAGCTGGGCGAGGCCACGCAGGTTGATGCGCCCGTTCCAGACGGCCGGCGCGTCGGTGAGGTGGGCAGCGGGGAACCGACGGACGAAGCTGCCGATGGCGATCTGACCCTCGAGCTTCGCGAGCGACGCCCCGAGGCAGTAGTGCACCCCGCTGCCGAACGACACGTGATGGCCGGCGTTCTCCCGGGTCAGGTCGAGGCGGTCGGCATCCGGTCCGAACTTCGCGGGGTCGCGGTTCGCCGAGGCGAGCACGCACGCCATGAACGAACCGGCCGCCACCTGGCGTCCCTCCACCTCGAGGTCGGCGGTGGCGATGCGCCGGGAGATCTGGACCGGCGGGTCGAACCTCAACAGCTCGTCGATGCCGTGGACGATGAGCGACGGGTCGGCGACGAGCCGGTCCCACTGGTCGCGATGGCGCAGCAGCGCTCGGGTGCCGTTGCCGATGAGGTTGACGGTCGTCTCGTGACCGGCGATGAACAACAGCGCGACCTGAGCGGCGAGCTCCGCGGAGGTGAGACGGTCCCCGTCCTCCTCGGCCCGGATCAGCTCGGTGAGCATGTCGTCGGCGGGGTTCTGCCGCTTCCACTCGATGACCTCGGCGAGGTAGTCGTCCATCTTCTCGCCAGCGTCGATCGCGGCGCGCCCCTCGTCCTCGCTCAGCATCGGGTCGAGCGTCTTCACCATGGCGTTCGACCAGTCGCGGATCTGGAGCATGTCGGCCTCGGGCATCCCGAGCATCACCGAGATCACCTCGAACGGCAGAGGGAAGGCGAGGTCGGCGATGAGATCGGTGGACCCCTGCTCCTCGATGCGGTCGAGCGCCTCGTCGACGAGCCGCGGCACGAGCGGACGGAGCCCCACGATGGCTCGTGGCGTGAACGCCTTCGACACCAGGCGGCGGAGGCGATCGTGGTCGGGAGGGTCGAGACCCAGCATCGACCGCACCTCCCGCCGGCGCCCCCGTTCCTCGACGATCTCGGTCATCATCTCGGCCCGGGCGCTGTGTCGGATGTTGCGATCGTCGACGCTGAGGGTCGGGTCGCGCAGCACCCGGAACACGTCGTCGTAGCGGAACAGCATCCAGTTCCCGTCGAGGGTGGGATGCACCGGGTCGAGGTCGCGCAACCGCGTGAACTGGGCGTACGGGTCGTCGAAGTACCCCGGCTCGAACGGGTTGTACATCACTGGTGCGGTGTCGGTCATCGGGTCCCCTCCCCACTGTCCCCCGGCGGGCCCAGTCTCCCCTCTGTTGGACCACCTGCCAAGATGCAGAACCATGAACTCCGCCACACCGACGTCGCCCGCCGTCGACGCCGACGTGCTGTCCGCCGCCGTCGAGATCGTCCGCGAGGCCGGTGAGCTCACCCTCTCGTTCTTCCGGGCGAGCGACCTCGTCGTCGACGAGAAGGACGACGGCACACCGGTCACCGCAGCCGACCGCGGCGCCGAGCGCCTCATCCGCGAGCGGCTCGCCGCCCGGTTCCCCGACGACAGCGTGGTCGGCGAGGAGGAGGCCGCCCAGCACGGGACGAGCGGACGGCGGTGGGTGATCGACCCCATCGACGGCACCAAGGCCTTCTCCCACGGCGTGCCGCTCTACACGAACCTGTTGGCGCTCGAGGACGAGCACGGGCCGGCGATCGGCGTCGTGAACATGCCCGCGCTCGGCGAAACGGTGTGGGCGGGCCGGGGTCTCGGCTGCTTCTGCAACGGCGAGGTCGCCCGGGTGTCGAACCGCACCGAGCTCGCGGGAGCCTGGGTGATGACGAGCGGGTTCGGGAACTGGCCCACCGCGCTCTACGAGCGGGTGAACGCCGCGGGGATCCACCTGCGCACCTGGGGCGACGGGTACGGGTACGCGCTCGTCGCCACCGGGCGGGTCGACGCCATGATCGACCCGACGGTCAACCTCTGGGACGTGGCCCCGATGCCGGTGATCCTCGCCGAGGCCGGGGGGCGCTTCACCTCCACGAGCGGCGATCCCTCTGCGGGCGCCGGCTCCGGGGTGGCGTCGAACGGAGCGCTGCACGACCAACTGCTGGAGCTGTTCGCATGAGCCTCACCGAGTCGTTCTTCGCCCGCGGCGACGACGGGTCGCTCGTGCCGCGACCCCACGCCCGCAGCCCGTGGTCGGCCGACATGATGCACGGGCGTCTCCTCGCGGGGCTCGCCGCCCGCCACGTCGAACAGCACCACCTCGACGACGGCATGCGCGCCGCCCGCCTCACCATCGACCTGTTCCGCTCGCCCGCCATGGAGCCGGTGGTGGAGACCAGCCGGGTGCTGCGCGCCGGGCGACGCATCAAGGTGGTGGAGGTCGTGCAGTCGATCGCCGAGACCGAGGTGGCCAGGGCGGTCGTCGTGCTGATGCGCACCGGGCCCCACCCCGACGGCGCCGTGTGGGCGCCCCCGCCGTGGGACGCCCCCGCGCCCGACGACGTGCCCGCCCCACCGGATTCGCCGATGCGCCAACTCACGTCGATGGAGGTGCGAGCCATCGACGGTATGGGGTTCGGCGCCGACGGGCAGCGGCGGGTGTGGCTGCGCGATCACCTCGACCTCGTCGACGGTGAGACGGTCTCGCCGTTCCAACGCCTCGCGATGGCGGCGGACTTCGCCAGCCCGCTCGCCAACTCGTCGTCGGAGGGACTGCGGTTCATCAACGGCGACATCACCGTGCTCGTCGGGCGGCTCCCGGTCGGCGACTGGATCGGCATCGAGGTGGGCGCCCACATCGGCGACGAGGGCATCGCCGTCGCCCGCTGCGACCTGCACGACGAGCAGGGTCGGATCGCCCTCGTCAGCGTCAGCGCGGTGACGAACGCGCCGATGACGCCACCCTCGACCGGCCAGGAGGACGCCGGGTCGTCATAGGCATCCTGGACTGCGAGGGTGCCCGCCGCGCCGTGGCGGGTCGATGCGCTCCGTTGAGTGTCACACCCCTTCCGCATACTTGATGCATGGCCGTCGCCA
>CAZAVX010000178.1:0-2887 GCA_964488835.1 uncultured Iamiaceae bacterium
GAGGAGGATGTTCTCGACGTCCTCGCCCACGTAGCCGGCCTCGGTGAGGGCGGTGGCGTCAGCGATGGCGAACGGGACGTTGAGCATGCGGGCCAGCGTCTGGGCGAGAAGCGTCTTGCCGCACCCGGTGGGACCCAGCAGGAGGATGTTGGACTTGGCCAGCTCGACGTCGTCGTGGTGCGTGGCGCCGTACTGGACCCGGCGGTAGTGGTTGTAGACCGCCACCGAGAGGATCCGCTTGGCGGCGTCCTGTCCGATGATGTAGTCGTTCAGGAAATCGAAGATCTCAGCGGGCTTGGGCAGCTCGTCGAAGTGCAGCTCGGAGGTCTCTGCGAGCTCCTCCTCGATTATCTCGTTGCACAGCTCGATGCACTCGTCGCAGATGTAGACCCCGGGGCCGGCGATGAGCTTCTTGACCTGCTTCTGGGACTTGCCGCAGAACGAGCACTTGAGGAGCTCGCCTCCGTCTCCGAACTTTGCCACTGCTACATCCCCCGCTCTGGGTCGGTCCTGCTAGGCGCTCGCGGCGCGAATCGGTCCAGTGTTGTCGACCGCGGCCCGCGGCGTGAGGATCTCGTCGATGATCCCGTACTCCTTGGCCTGCTCGGCGGTCATCACGAAATCGCGGTCGGTGTCGGCTTGGATCTTCTCGATCGGCTGGCCGGTGTGCTTCGAGAGCACCTCTTCGAGCGCCGACTTCAGGCGCATGATCTCCTTGGCGGCCAGCTCGACGTCGCTCGCCTGACCCTGGGCGCCGGAGTAGGGCTGGTGGATGATGACCCGCGAGTGCGGCAGCGCGAGGCGCTTGCCCTTGGTGCCCGCGGCGAGCAGCACCGCCGCCGCCGACGCCGCCTGCCCGAGGCAGATGGTGTTGATGTCGGGGCGGATGTAGCACATCGTGTCGTAGATCGCGAACATCGCGTTGATGTCGCCACCCGGACTGTTGATGTAGAGGTTGATGTCCTTGTCCGGGTTCTCCGACTCGAGGTGGATGAGCTCGGCGCAGACGATGTTCGCGACGTCGTCGGTGATGGGGAAACCGAGGAAGATGATGTTCTCGCGCAGCAGGCGCCCGAACAGGCTGGAACTGCGCTCACCCCTGTTGGTCTGCTCCCAGATCTCGGGGTTGGGGATGTAGCTCACTGCGCGTCGTCCTCGGTCTCGGTGTCGGTGTCGGTCTCGGAGTCTGTGTCGGAAGCGGTCTCTGTGTCGGTCTCGGAAGCGGCGTCGGTGTCGCTGGCGGTGGTGGTATCGGCAGGAGGAGGCTCGTCAGGAGCGTTGGCGGCCTCGATGGCTGCCTGGAGGGCCTCACGGTCGATGGGGGTGCCCTCGTCGTCGACGACCTCGACCTGCTCGACGAGCCAATCGAGTGCCTTTCGCTTCTGTACGTCCGAGCGTACCGCCGCGAGTTGTCCACCGCGCTCGAACTGCTCGCGCACCAGCTCGAGGGGCTGGCCGACCTGCTCGGCCACCTCGGTGAGCTCGGCGGTGAGGTCGTCGTCGGTGCACTCGATGCCCTCTGCGGCGGCGACCGCACGCAGGGCGAGGTCGACGAGCACTGCACGCTCGGCGGTGTCGCGGAGGCCGGCGACGAAGCTCGCCTCGCTCTGCCCGGTCATCGCGAGGAACTGGTCGAGCTGGATGCCCTGGGCCTGTAGCCGCATCGCCATGCCCTGGATGCGGTTCTGCATCTCCGAGGCGATGAGGGGCTCGGGGGCCTCGATGTCGACGAGTTCGGCGAGGGCCGCCGCGGTGCGGTCGCGCAGCACCGACTCCGCCTGGGCGGCACGGGACCGGGCGAGGCGCTCGCGCAGGTCGGCGCGCAGCTCGTCGACGGTGGCGAACTCGGAGGCCTCTGCGGCCCACTCGTCGGTGAGCTCGGGGAGGACCTTCTCCTGCACCTCGTGCACCTGCACGACGAACTCGATGGGCCCGTGGTCGGGCTCGTCGCCCTCCTCGTGGGTGTGGTCGTCGCCGGTGAACTCGAGTCGGTCGCCGGCGGACGCGCCGAGGAGGTTCTCGTCGATCTGGGGGATCGCCGAACCCCGCCCGACCTCGTAGGCGAAGCCCTCGGCGGTGTAGCCCTCGAGGAGCTCGCCGTCGCGGGTGCCCTCGATGTCGATGGTGACGAGGTCGCCCTCGGCGGCGGGTCGGTCGACGGTGACGAGCTCCGCGTACTGGTCGCGGAGACGGTCGAGCTGCTCGTCGACGTCGGCGTCGGTGGGCTCGGGCGAGGGGATCTCGACCCGGAGGTTCTGGTAGCCGGCCACCGTGACGCTCGGCCGCACCTCGACGACCGCGTCGAAGGTGACGGGGCCGGACTCGGCACCGTCGGTGATCTCGATCTCAGGTGGCGCGATGGCGTCGACCTCGTGCATGGCGATGGCGTCGGCGTAGTAGCCGGGCACCGCGTCGCGCAGGGCCTCCTCACGGGCGACGCCGACGCCGAGGCGAGCCTCGAGCAGCTTGCGCGGCGCCTTGCCGGGGCGGAAGCCCGGAAGGCGGACCTCGCGTGCGATGCGCTTGAACGCCGCGTCGATCGCGGGCTCCAGCTCGGACTCGTCCACCTCGACCGACAGGCGGACCTTGTTCCCCTCGAGGGGTTCGACGGTGCTCTTCACAGACGAGGGAGTGTACTGGTCCCCTCTGACGGTCCCGCACGAACCGGTGGTCCGAACCCTCCTTCGCGCCGACTACGATCTCCACGTCAGTCCGGGGAGTGGCGCAGCTTGGTAGCGCACCTGCTTTGGGAGCAGGGGGTCGTCAGTTCAAATCTGGCCTCCCCGACCAGACCACTCCTCGTGAGCGGCCTGCGGGTGTAGTTCAACGGCTAGAACCTCAGCCTTCCAAGCTGATGATGGGGGTTCGATTCCCCCCACCCGCTCCA
>CAZAVX010000179.1:0-2861 GCA_964488835.1 uncultured Iamiaceae bacterium
CTCTAGGTCGGGCACCCGCCGACCCCGCCGACCCGGCGGGTTAGCGTGGCGCGGTGGACCTGGCGATCTCGGCGAGAGGGCTGGAGAAGAGCTTCGGACCGACGCGGGCGCTCGACGGGCTCGACCTCGAGGTGCGCAGCGGCGAGGTCCACGGCTTCCTCGGCCCGAACGGAGCGGGGAAGACCGTCACCATCCGCACCCTGCTCGGCCTCCTGCGCCACGACGCGGGCGAGGTGTCGGTGTTGGGCGCCGACCCGTGGCGCGACGCCGTCGACCTCCATCGGCGCATCGCCTACGTGCCGGGCGACACCAACCTGTGGCCGGGGCTCACCGGGGGCGAGATCATCGACGTGCTCGGCGGGCTGCACGGCGGGCTCGATCCGGCTCGCCGCGACCGGCTCGTCGAGCGGTTCGACCTCGACCTGCGCAAGAAGGCCCGCAGCTACTCGAAGGGGAACCGCCAGAAGGTCGCGCTCGTCGCCGCCCTGTCCTCCGACGCCGAGCTGTTCATCCTCGACGAACCGACCTCGGGCCTCGATCCGCTGATGGAGGCGGTGTTCCAGGACGAGGTCGCCCACCTGCGGGCCGAGGGACGCACGGTGCTGCTCTCGAGCCACATCCTCGCCGAGGTCGAGAAGCTCTGCGACCGGATCACGATCATCCGCAAGGGACGGGCCGTGCAGAGCGGCTCGCTCGACGAGCTGCGGCACCTCACCCGCACGACGATCTCGGCGAAGGTCGAGCGGCCGCCGACCCTGCTCGCCGAGCTCACCGGCGTGCACGACCTGCGGGTGCGCGACGGGCAGGTCGACTTCGACGTCGACACCGACCACCTCGACGACGCCGTCCGCCATCTCACCGACCTCGGGCTCACGTCGCTCACCAGCAACCCACCCACCCTCGAGGAGCTGTTCCTCCGCCACTACGGCGACGATCTGCGGTGACGAGCCTCACCGGCCTCGGTCGCCTCGTCCGCTTCACGGTGCGCCGCGACCGGGTCCGGCTCGCCCTGTGGGTGGTCGGTGTCGTCGTGCTGTTCCTCGCGAGCGCGGCGAGCGTGCAGGGGCTGTACCCCAGTCAGGCCGACATCGACACCTACGTGGCCCTCTTCGGGGGCAACCCTGCGCTCGTCGCCTTCGCCGGTCCGGGCTACGGGTTCGACGATCCCAACCTCGGCGTCGTGCTCGTCAACGAGACGCAGGTGTTCGGCGGCATCGCCATGGCGCTGATGAGCATGTTCCTCGTCACCCGCCAGACCCGTGCGGAGGAGGAGAGCGAGCGGGCCGACCTGCTGCGCGCGAACGTCGTCGGCCGCCACGCGCCGACCGCCGCCGCGGTCATCGTCGTCGGCCTCACCAACGTGGTGGCCGGACTCGGCGGCGCCGTCGGGTTCGCCGCCCTCGGGTACCCGGTGGCCGGCTCGGTGGCGCTCGCCGGGTCGATGACCGCCGTCGGCCTCATGTTCGCCGGCATCACCGTGGTGCTCGCCCAGGTGATGAGCACCGGGCGCGGCACGTTGGGGCTCGCCTCCGGGGTGCTCGGCGCGTCGTTCGCGCTCCGGGCGGCGGGCGACATCGGCGACAACTGGGTGCGGTGGCTCTCGCCGATGGGGTGGGCGAACGGCGTGCGGGCCTTCGCCGACGAGCGGTGGTGGCTGCTCGGGGTCTGCCTGGTGGTCGCCGTCGGCCTCACGGTGTTCGCGTTCTGGCTGTCGACCCGCCGCGACCTCGGTGCGGGGCTCGTGCCCGCCGGGATCGGGGACATCAACGCTCCAGGGTGGATGACCCGTCCGACCGGTCTCGTCGTCCGGCTCCAGAGAGGCGCGGTGCTCGGGTGGGTGGCGGGCCTGTTCGTGTTCGGGGTGGTGTTCGGCTCGATCGGCGACGACATCGACGAGATGATCGAGGACAACCCCGCGGTGGCCGACTTCTTCGCCCAGCTCGAGGGAGCGACCCCGACCGACTCGTTCTTCGCCACCGCCACGACGATGCTCGCGGTGGTGGCCTGCGGCTACGCCGTCTCCGGGACGCTGTCGGCGCGGGCCGAGGAGGCGTCCGGTCGCGCCGAGTCGCTGCTCGCCCGGCCGGTGGCTCGTGGTCGGTGGCTCGGTGGTCACGTCGGCGTGGCCGCCGTCGGCTCGACACTCGCCGTGGTGGCCGGGGGCCTCGGGAGCGGGATCGCGTACGCCGTCGTCGCCTCCGATGCCGGCCAGATCCTCCGACTCGTGGGGGCGGCGCTCTCCACCGTTCCCGCGGTGCTGGTGATCGCCGGTCTCTCCGCGCTCTTCGTCGGGTGGTCGCCGGGGGCGGCGATGGCGGCCTGGGGGGTGTTCGCCTACGTCGCGGTCGTCGCGTTCTTCGGGGAGCTGCTGCGGCTGCCCGCGTGGATGCGGGGCCTCTCGCCGTTCCACCACCTCCCGGGCCTCCCCGCCGCCTCCGACTCCACGTGGGTGCCGCTCCTCCTGCTCGTGGCGCTCGCGGGCGCGCTGGCGGTCGGCGGGATCCTCCTGCTCCGCCGCCGCGACCTCGCATTCGCCTGACTCCGGTCAGTTCACCTGACCGTGGTCAGCTGACGACGACCCGGACGTGGCTCTGGGTGAGGCGGCGCACCGCGGCCACCACGAGGACCGCGACGATGGCGATGCTCGCGGCGACCGCGACGGCGACGCCGAGCAACCTGCTTCCCTCCGACGGGCGCTCGGCGACAGCCGGCGGAACGCTCGCCTCGTCCTGCTCGTTCGGCGCACAGTCGGCGAGCTCGGTGCCGGAGGCGATGGCCGCCGGCGAACCGTCGGGATGCGGCGCACAGCTCAGCGCGACAGCGGGTGAGGCCGCGACCACGAGCCCCAGGCCGAGGGCGCA
>CAZAVX010000180.1:0-2666 GCA_964488835.1 uncultured Iamiaceae bacterium
CCCGCCTCGTGATAGGCCCGGAGCTGCTTCGCCGAGACGAGGCTGGCCCGGGAGAAGGCGCCGATGGCGAGCAGTCCGTCGGTCATGGCCGATTCTTGACCTTCCCCCAGAGGGAAGGTCAAGAGCCTTCCGCTGCCCACGCCATGGCCTCAGGAGAGCAGGCGGATGATCTCTTCGTTGCGGGTGAAGATCTCGATGCCCACGCCGGACGGCACTGCTCCGTCGGGATCGGCCCCGGCGGCCAGCAGCAGCCGTACGGCCTCCACGTTGCTCGCCACCACCGCCCCGTAGAGCGGCCCGAACTCGGCGCCTTGCCGGAACCCGCCGTCGGGGTCAGCTCCGGCGTCGAGCAACAGCTCCATCATCTCGACGCCGGCCTGCGCTGCTGCGAGGTACAGGGGCGTGATGCCCTCGACGGTGGCCAGGTTCGGTCCGTCGACGTCGGCGCCGGCGTCGAGCAGCAGCTGGGCCACCTCGAGGTTGTCGGTGGCGGCGGCCGCACCCAGCGGGCTGAAGAAGGCGCCCGCCCCGCCGTTCTCGCTTCCTGTGTCGGGGTCGGCGCCGGCGTCGAGCAACCGTTCGATCACCTCGATGTCGCTCCCGGCGACGATGGCGAGCTGGAGGGGACCCATCTGGCGGTCGTCGAACGCGTTGGGGTTGGCGCCCTCGTCGAGCAGCAGCTCGAAGATGTCGAGGCGGCGCATGATGATGGCGGTGAGGAGCGGGGTGAGCCCGTCGGACTCGCGCCCCACGTCGATGTCCTCGCCCGCGGCGAGCAGCCGGCGCACCTCTGCGATGTCGCCCTGCTCCACGGCCTCGACGAGCGGTGGCCGCGCCACGAGGATGACCCCGTCGCCGCTCGCCCCACCCGAGCTGCTGGAGGTGGCACCGTGGGGATGGGCGATGTCGCGAGCACGCGCCGCGCTGCGCGCCGCTTGGTCGGCATAGCTGTCGTCGCCGCTCACCAGCACGTCGAAGATGCAGGTCTCGAGCAGTTCGCCCTCGAGGCCGGTGGCGCTGCAGCGCGCTCGGGCTGCCTGTTGCTGTGCGCCCTCGAACTGTCCGACGCTCACGACCTCGCGGGGGTACTCGCGCATCTCGTCGGAGTGGTAGTCGAGGCCGTCCTCGTCGGCGACGAACATCGACTCGCTCCGCTCGATGCGGTACGCCTCCTTGAAGGCGTCGTCGTAGACCTGGGTCCACGCCTCCATCCCAGTGATGACGTTGCCGTTCGCGTCGACCAGGTCATTGTCAGGGTCGCCGTCGGCGTCGCCGAGCAGACCGCTGATCTGCCCCCACATGGCCTCGGGCACGTGCACCGACAGGTCGAGACGTCCCTCGTAGACGACGGCTTCCACCTGGAAGCCGTCCCAGCCCCTCACGCTCACCACTTGTTGGGTGCCGACCAGTGCCGTGTCGAGCTCGACGAGCCCTTCTTCGAACGCGGCCATGTCGCGAGTGATGACCTGCCCGTCGACATAGACGGTGACCGCCGATGTCTCGGGGTCTTGCTGGACGACGACCTCGCGCTCGCCCAGACGCACGGCGACGCCGCTGACGATGGTGAACGAGTCGCTCTCGGGATGGAAGCGGGCCTGGACCAGGTCGGTGCCGTCGGCATCGCGGATCATGGCGAACTCACCGGCGGCCATGAACGAGTAGTAGGTGCCGTCGAGCGTGACGAGGTGTGGGTCGCCGTGGACCCGGCCGTCGCGGCGTGGGTCGCGGTCGCACGCCGCTTGCTGGCCTTGCCGGTACGGCTCGCCGCCGAAGGTGGCCACGCCGAGGAAGTACACCTTGGCGATGCCCCGACAGATGCTGTCGCCGGCACAGGCATCGCGCGATCGGGCGAGCATGCCGCGGTCGCAGTAGCCCTGGGAGAGTCCCTTCGTGCCGTAGCACCGGTCGTGCCAGTTGCAGGCGTCGGTGAAGCTGGTGCCCCGCCAGTCGTCGGGCACGTCGACGCCGTCGTCGCCTTGGCTGCCGCACCCGTTGACCGGTGCCCGCTGGTCGACCGCTTCCTGGGGGTACATCCAGGTCTCGGGGTCGGCCACCACACCTTGGGCGTCGGCGGGAGCGGCGACCGCGAGCCCCGCGGCGAGCGCGACGAGGGTCATCAGGGTGGCGAGACGCCGGTTCGATCTCATGAGCACCTCGCTCGTAGGACCGCTGCGACCGACGTGAGGTCGTCGGTCTCGAGCGGGTCGTCTGTCTTCTCGGAACGCTGGAGGCGCTCGATCATCCAGGCGACTTCCTGTGCCTCGGCGGCGTTCGCCGCCGGGAGCTCGCGCAGTTCGCCGATGACCCACCCGATCGGGTCCTCCTCGTCGCCTGGGTCGAAGAAGTCGATCGTGCACAGCTCCTGCACGTACGGCGACCCCTCATCGAGCGCCACGAGCTGCACGACGCCGGTGTCGGTCGCCTCGGACGGGCCGGGCTGTTCGGCGGTGTCCTCGGGTGCGGCGTCGTCGTCGTCGCTGCAGGAACCGGCAACGACGACCAGCACGACGAGCGCCGCGAGGAGGGTTCGAGTTCGAGTTCGCATGCCCACGGCCCGCGCCTTCTGATCGGTGTCGAACGGACCAGTTGACCCTAGTACCGGGGGTTTCAGTGAGGTGTGAGCGCCTCGAAGTGGGTGAGGTCCTGGGTCACCGACTTCACCGTGT
>CAZAVX010000181.1:0-2629 GCA_964488835.1 uncultured Iamiaceae bacterium
TCGTTCATCAACATGGACGACCCCCGCCACGCCCGCCAGCGCGGCATCGTCGCCCGCTCGTTCACGCCCCGCCAGCTCCAGGGTGTCCTCGATTCGGTCGAGACGATCTGCACCGAGGTCATCGACTCGTTCTGCGAGAAGGGCGAGGTCGACCTCGTCGAGGCCCTCTCCCAGCCGTTCCCGCTCCTCATCATCTGCGACATGATGGGCATCCCCCGCAGCGAGTTCGACACGGTGCTCAAGGCCACCAACGTCATCCTCGGGGCGGGAGACCCCGACTTCCTGCCACCGGGTGTCGACCAGAGCGGCACGGTGAACGCCCTCTTCGAGGCCGGCCTCGCGCTCGCCGAGCTGATGAACGAGCTCGCCGCCGAGCGGAAGAAGAACCCCACCGACGACCTCACCTCCAAGCTCGTCCACAACGACCTCGGCGAGGACATGCTCGCCCCCGAGGAGATCACGCCGTTCTTCATCCTCCTCGCGGTGGCCGGCAACGACACCACCCGCAACGCCATCAGCCACGGCGTCCACCTCCTCACCCAGAACCCCGACCAGAAGCAGGCCTGGCTCGACGACATCGAGGGCGTCACCCCCACCGCCGTCGAGGAGATCGTCCGCTACTCGTCGCCGGTCACCTTCATGCGTCGCACCGCCACCGGCGACGTCAGCGTGTCGGACCACGACTTCCACGAGGGCGACAAGGTCGTCATGTTCTACGGCGCGGCGAACCGCGACCCGCGGGCGTTCGACGATCCCGAGCGCTTCGACGTGCGCCGCGACCCGAACAACCACGTCGGCTTCGGCGGCCCCGGCCCGCACTTCTGCCTCGGCGCCCACCTCGCCCGACGCGAGGTGGCGGTGTGCTTCCGTCAGCTCCTCACCCGACTCCCCGACCTCGAGGTGGTCGAGGAGCCCACGCCGCTCGACGCCATGGGCATCCCCCTCGTCGGCGGCCTGAAGAAGGTGCCGGTGCGCTTCACGCCCACCGCCCCCGTCGGCCGCGGCTGACTCGGGTCAGATCAGCTCGACGGGGTCGCCGACCCGCACGGTGCCGGGGGTGACGACGCTCGCATAGGCGCCCAGGCACGCGAAGGTGCCGAGGGGCGTCGCGACCCGGTGGGCGGCGGCCAGGCTCGTGAGCACGCCCTTCTCCTCCGGTAGACCCGGCTGGGCGAGGGTCGTCATCACGCAGCGGGGGGTGGGGTCGCCCACCTCGATCTCCACCTCGCCGAGACGGAGCCGCCGACCCGCCCACCCGTCCTCGACGAAGCCCTCCAGGTCGGGGGTGTCGAGCAACAGGCTCGGGCGGAAGCGCTCGGGCTGGGTCGACGTGTCGGGCCCCACTGCGCCGAGGGCGGCCAGCGCGGCGGTGGTCAACACGTGGAGCACGCCGACGTCGACGAAGCTCGTGCCCTCGCCGGTGAGGTTGGTGGGCAGGTCGATCTCGCCCGCGAGGTCGACGCCCTCGACCTCGGGCCAGTCCGAGGCGTAGAGGCCCTGGCGTGCGTGGGTCGAGGCCTCGACGGTGACCTCGCGGCCGAACAGCTCGCCGAGCGCCGCCGGCAACCCCTCGTCGGTGATCGCGTAGCGGTCACCCGACGGCAGCTCCACCACCACGTCGTCGCCCACCCCCGTCGCTCGGCAGTCGAACATCGCCCGCCACAGCCGCGGCCGCTTCGCGCTCACCAGCCGGTCGGTCTCGACGTCGCGCAGCGCCCACGTGCGGTCGCCCGCGATGCCGTTCTCGTCGACGACGGCGGCGGGCACCTCCTCCCCCTGCATCGACTTCACGGGGAACCGGTTGATGGTGGCGACGGTGCCGAGTGCGGTCATTCCCCGAGCTTGCCAGGCCGCCGACCACTACGTTGACGACCATGGCCGACCCTATGACACCCGACGAGCTCGTCGAGCGGGTGCGCACGATCTGTCTGGCGCTGCCCGAGGCCACCGAGAAGCTGAGCCACGGGGCGCCCGCCTTCTTCGTGCGCAAGCAGTTCCTCATGCTGTGGGCCGACGGCCACCACGACCACGATTTCCCACACCTGTGGGCCGCGGCGGAGCCGGGCGTGCAGGAAGAGCTCGTCGAGACCGAGTCGCCGCGGTTCTTCCGCCCGCCCTATGTCGGCCACCGCGGGTGGATCGGCCTGCGGCTCGACGGCGACCTCGACTGGGAGGAGATCGCCAACGTGTGCGTCGAGGCCTACCGGGCCGTGGCCCCGAAGACGCTGCTCGCCCAGCTCGACGAGCCCCGCTGACGATCGAGCGAGGGGGCGCCGGCGCTCAGTGGGGCAGGGTGCCGACGTAGAGCTCGGGTGGGCAGCCGAAGCTGTACATGATCGGGACCGGCTGGTCGGGGCCGTCGACGGAGTAGACCACGCCGCCCTCGAGGTCGACGAGCAGCTCGTCGCCGAGCCCGTCCTCGATCCGCCACACCCGGAAGGCCACCATCTCGACGACCCGTGCACCCTCGAACCGCTCGGGCTCCGGAGGGCTGTTGCCGACGAGCTCGGTGTGCTCGATGCACGCCACCTCGGTGCTGCGGAAGAACTCGAGGGGGTCGGTGTGCTCGGGCGCGCCGTCCTCCTCGTCCGCGGTGGCCTCGTCCGCGGTGGCCTCGTCCGCGGTGGCC
>CAZAVX010000182.1:0-2615 GCA_964488835.1 uncultured Iamiaceae bacterium
GGCGGGCGCAGGTCTTCGTCGTCGGGATCGAACTCCAGCTCGAGCTGCAGGGTCTCGGTGAAGTCCTTGATCGGGCTGATGTCGGCGAAGGTCTCGGCCAAGCCGTGGTTCAGGAACCACTCGAACGACGACCGCTGGATGGCAATGAGGTCCGGCAGTTCGAGAACCTCGTCGAGGTTGTTGAACGAGTACCGGGCCCGGGCAGTGGAGCGGGAGGACAAAGACGACTCCTCAGTCGGGGTGCGGCGCGAGCAGGAAGCCGGTGCAGGGGCGCGAACGGCTCACCGCGGAGGAACGGTGAGCAGGCGGGCGTGCACGGCAACCAGCGATCCTATCGAGACAGCACGCCAAAGGTCAACCCGCGCCGGACGGGCATCGGCGAGGGTGAGCGCCGCCAGGGCGTCGCAAGTTCCGGGTGAGGGTAAAGCGACTCGGGCCGTCGGTCAAGGTTCGTTCGTTGCGATTCCGTGTCAGGCCCGCCCGACCCCGGGAGCGGGCCCGGGAACGCGAACCGCCCGGCCCAGGGAGGGCCGGGCGGTCCGGTGCGTCGTGAACCGGCCGGAGCCGGAGGCGACTACTTGAGCTCGACGGTGCCGCCGGCGCCCTCGAGGGCCTCCTTGGCCTTCTCGGCGTCCTCCTTGGACACCTTCTCGAGGATCGGCTTCGGAGCGTTGTCGACCAGGTCCTTGGCCTCCTTCAGGCCGAGGTTCGTGAGGGCACGCACCTCCTTGATGACCTGGATCTTCTTGTCGCCGGCGCTGGCGAGGATGACGTCGAACTCGTCCTGCTCCTCGCCGCCGCCACCGGCGTCGCCACCACCGGCAGCCGGGGCGCCGGCAGCCGCGACGGCCACGGGGGCCGCAGCGGTGACGCCGAACTTCTCCTCGAACTCCTTCAGCAGCTCGCTCAGCTCGAGGACGGTCATGTTGGAGATCGCCTCGAGGATCTCGTCCTTGGTTGCCATGTCAGTTCTCCTCAGGGGATTCGTCGGCAGCGTCCTCGGCTGCCTCGTCGGGGTCGTCCGACCCCTCGGGGGTGTCGGTGCTGGCCTCGGCCTCGGTGGCCTCGGTGGTCTCGTCGGCCGCCTCGGCGGGGGCCTCGGTGGTCTCCTCGGCCGCCTCGGCGGGGGCCTCGGTGGTGCTGGCTTCGGCCTCGGCAGGAGCCTCGGTGGTCTCCTCGGCCTCGGCAGGAGCCTCGGTGGGAGCGCCGGGGGCGCCGCCCTGGTCGATGAGCGCCTTCAGCCCGTAGGCGAAGTTGCGGGGCAGGGCCTGGAGCAGACCGGCGAACTGGACCATCGGTGCGGCCAGACCGCCCGCCAGGCGGGCGAGCAGCTCCTCGCGGGGCGCGACCTCGGCCAGGGCCTTGGCCTCGTCGGCCGACAGCAGGCTGTCGCCGAGCACGCCGCCCTTGACGACGAGGTTCGGATTGCCCTTCGCGAACTCGCGGAGCGCCTTGGCCACGGTGACGGGGTCACCGGCCACGTCTCCACCGGAGGTGACGAACGCCAGGGCGGTGGGGCCGGTGAGCAGGTCACCGAGCTCGAGGCCGAGCGACTCGACGGCGAAGCCGACGAGGGTGTTCTTGTAGACCTTGTAGTCGCCGCCCGCGGCGCGCAGCGCGCGTCGCAGCTCGGAGATCGCCGCCACGTCGAGGCCGCGGAACTCGGTGAGCAACACCGCGTCGGCCTCCTCGAAGCGGGCCTTGATCTCCTCGACCACGGCCACCTTCTCTGGTCTCGGGTTCTCCATCTGCACCTCCTCTCTTCTGTGTGGCCGAGCGACGCTCGGCGGGTCGGTGACCGGCGGGGCCGCCGGTCGGGATGTCGCCGCTCGGAGAACGACGACGGGGCGCTCGCAGACAGACATGCGCGGGCGCCCCGTGGTGGAGGTGTCCGCCTCGTCAGGCGGGCCCGGGGGCCCTTTCAGCGCCTCGGCCCGGCTGGGCGTCGGCGCACCGGAGGTCTACGGCGAGCTGAGATCGGTTGTGGGCCGGATCGACCGGCCGATGCTGCGGCGAGCCAGGGTACCGGCTCGGGGTCCGGGCGTCGAACCCGGGGATCAGGCTGCGGTGTCGTCGGCCTTCAGACGGTTGGCGTCGAGCTTGATGCCCGGGCCCATCGTGCTCGAGATCGTGAGCTTGCGGAGGTAGCGACCCTTGGCCGAGGCCGGCTTGGCCCGGTGCAGCTCGTCGACGACCGCGTGGAGGTTGTCGAGCAGCGCGGTCGGCTCGAAGGACACCTTGCCGAGGGGCACGTGCACGTTGCCGTAGCGGTCGGTGCGGTACTCGACCTTGCCGCCCTTGAAGTCCTCGACGGCCTTGGCGACGTCGGTGGTGACGGTGCCGGTCTTCGGGTTCGGCATGAGACCACGGGGGCCGAGGACCCGACCGAGCTTGCCGACCTGGGGCATGAGGTCGGGGGTGGCGATCGCGACGTCGAAGTCGAGCATGCCGCCCTCGACCTCGGCGGCGAGGTCGTCGGCACCGACGAAGTCGGCACCCGCCTCACGGGCCGCCGCCGCGGCATCGCCCTGGGCGAACACGGCCACCCGCACGTCCTTGCCGGTGCCCGACGGCAGCGCGACCGTGCCGCGCACCATCTGGTCGGCCTTGCGGGG
>CAZAVX010000183.1:0-2568 GCA_964488835.1 uncultured Iamiaceae bacterium
GTACCCCAGGCGCGCCGGCGTCCACGACGGGTGGAGGGGCGCTCTACCCTTGGCCCCATGACCTCCTCGTCCGCCGACTCCCTGTTCGCCGATCGCCTCGAGCGGGTCCGCTCGTCGATGGCCGACCAGGGCGTCGACGTGCTGATGCTGTCGGTCGGTGCCGACCTCCCGTGGCTCACCGGCTACCACGCGATGCCGCTCGAGCGTCTCACCATGCTCGTCGTCCCCGTCGACGGCGACGCCACGATGATCGTCCCCCGACTCGAGGTGCCCCGGGTGGTGCCCCGCCCCGGCGTGTTCGACATCGTGGGATGGGACGAGACCGACGACCCCGTCGAGCTCACCGCCCGCCTCGCCGGCGCGGCCCGCACCGTGGCCATCGGCGACCAGACCTGGGCCCGCTTCCTCGTCGACCTGATCCCCCGCATGCCCGCGGTGGCCTGGTCGCGGGCGAGCGCCGTCGTCGGCCCGCTGCGCGCCGTGAAGGACGCCGACGAGATCGCCGCGCTCCGGCGGGCCGCCGAGGCGGTCGACCGCATCGCCGCCGCGCTCCAGGCCGGCGACATCCCCCTCGTCGGGCGCACCGAGGCCGAGGTGTCCGCCGAGCTCGGCCGCCGCATCCTCGCCGAGGGGCACGAGCGGGTGAACTTCGCCATCGTCGCCGCGGGCGCGAACGCCGCCAGCCCCCACCACCACCCCGGCGACCGGGTCATCGAGGCGAACGAGGTGGTGCTCTGCGACTTCGGCGGCACGTACCCCGCGGGCGACGGGCTCGGGTACTGCTCCGACATCACCCGGTGCGTCTACACGGGTGAGCCGCCCGCCGAGTTCGTCGAGCTCTACGGCGTGCTCCAGGACGCCCAGGCGCGGGCCGTCGAGGCCGCCACCGTCGGAACCCCCGCGGCCGATGTCGACGAGGTGGCCCGCGACCTCATCGCCCAGGGTGGCTTCGACGGCTACTTCATCCACCGGCTCGGCCACGGCATCGGCGTCGAGGAGCACGAGGACCCCTACCTCGTCGCGAGCAACCCCGAACCGCTCGTGGCCGGCAACGCCTTCTCGATCGAGCCGGGCATCTACGTGCCCGAGCGGTGGGGAGCCCGCATCGAGGACATCGTCGTGGCCACCGACGACGGGCCCCTCGCCCTCAACCGGGCCGACCACTCCCTGGCGGTGGTCGAGGCGTGACGGGCTCCCGGTCGACGTGATCGCGCTCGACGCCGCCACCGTCCTGCTCCAGTGGTCGGTGGGCGGTCTGCTCTTCCTGTGGGTGACGACGCGCCGTCGCGAGGTCGGCCTCGGCTACGGCTGGATGATGCGCGGCACCTACGGCCTCATGGCCCTCGGCGCCGTCGTCATCGGGCTCCGCTACGGCGACGACGTGCCGGTGCGCGACCTCTCCGCGGCACTCGTCGCGGTCGCCACGGGCGTGGCACTCGTCGTGTCGGTGCAACGCAAGCGGGCCGGAGTCGCCGGCCAGCGCCAGCTCGCCGAGCGGCGTTCGGCGCGGGTGGCGGCCATGACCGGCATCGACCGGGCCGAGGTCGACAAGGACGACGACGCACCCGAGTTCCCACCGATCCTCGACCTGGTGGCGCCCGTCGTCGGCGTGGTGGGGCTGATCGCGGGTGCGGTGGCCGCCGCGGGCAGCGAGCCGGTCGCCCTGTCGATCGCCCGCATCCTCACGGGCGCACTGCTCTACGGCACGGTGTCCGACGCCATGCTCCTCGGCCACTGGTACCTCGTGCAGCCGGGTCTCGCCCGTGCGCCGCTGCTCCAACTGGTGCGCTGGACCGCCATCGTCTGGCCGTTCCACCTCGCCGCCTACCTCTGGCCCACCGGCATGGTGTCGGTCCTCACCGGCGACATCGACGACGGCTACAACGGCCTGCTCGGCTGGTTCTGGGTGGCCTGCGTCGTCACGACGATCGGCCTCGTCGGCGTCACCCGGGCGGCGCTCCGCGAACGGCAGTACTCCGCGGTCATGGCCGCCACCGGCCTCCTCTACCTCGCGATCCTCACCGCCTTCGGCCAGGACCTGGTCGCCCGCGCCGTCCTCGCGCCCTGACCGTCCGGCTCACGCCGGGTCGGCGCGAGGTAGGGTCCTCGCGTCGGCCGGACGGGCCGGTCGACGCGAGCTCGAAGGGTCGGACCGATGAAACAGATCGTCGTCGGGTTCCTCGACGTCGACACCGCGCACAAGGCTCTGCGTCAAGCGGCCGAACTCGCGCACCGTCTCGACGCGAAGCTCCACGTGGTCACCGCGATCGAGTCGCCCAACGTCGAGGTGGTCACCTCCGGGGGCGACCGGTGGGTCCTCAGCGACTTCGACCGTGCCCAGCAGGCCATCGACAACTTCATGGCCACGGTCTCGCCGGCCCCGCGGTACACGGTGGCCGTCGTCGAAGGGAAGCCGGCGGAGGTCCTCATCGCCGAGGCCGAACGCCTCGACGCCGACCTCATCGTCGTCGGCAACGTGCGCATGCAGGGCCCGGGGCGCATCCTCGGCAGCGTCGGCAACCACGTCGCCCACCACGCGCCCTGCAGCGTGCTCATCTCCAAGACCGT
>CAZAVX010000184.1:0-2386 GCA_964488835.1 uncultured Iamiaceae bacterium
GAAGCGGGCCTGGAGCCAGGTCTTGATGAATTCGAACTGCAGCATGGGGTTGGACTCCCTTGTGGATGATGGCTAGCCGGCCCCATGTGTCTGGGACCTGTTTCCTGTCGTAGGTACTATCGGCGGCAGGTCTCAGGTCCTGAATAGGGCATTCGGCCTATTTCCCACTGTCCGCGGTCGCAACCACGCAGCGTGGTCGGTCAGTCGAGGCTCACGATGCCCATGCGCACCGCCTGCAGCACGGCCTGGGTGCGGTCGCGCGCGTCGAGCTTCTGGTAGATCGAGGCCAGGTGGTTCTTCACCGTCTTCTGGCTGATGTAGAGCCGTTCGGCGACCTCGGGGGTGCTGCACCCATCGGCGATCAGCTGGAGCACCTCCTCCTCGCGCTTGGTGACGACCCGGTCCTCTTCGGGCTGCTCGGGCGGGTCGAGCTTGCGGACCTCGTTCAGCATGCTGGCCGCGAGCGCGGGACTCAGGGTGGTCTCGCCCGAGACGGCCGAGCGGATGGCGTCGGCGATCTCCTCGGTGGAGCAGTCCTTGACGAGGTAGCCACTCGCGCCGGAGCGGATGGCGGCCGCGAGCACCTCCTGGTCGGCGTGCATCGTCAGCATGATGACGCGGATGGCCGGGTTAGCGGCCTTGACGAGTCGAGTGGCCTCGACACCGTCGAGCTCGGGCATGGTGACGTCCATGAGGATGACGTCGGGCGTGAGCTCTTGGGCCATGTCGACCGCTTCGGCACCGTCGGAGGCCTCGCCCACCACCTCGAAGCCGTGTTCGGTCATCGACCGGCGGAGCCCCTCGCGCAGCATGCGATGGTCGTCTGCCAGCATCAGTCGGATGGCCACGTGGTCTCCCTCGCTGAGAAGATTTACGTCTGGGCAAGATAGCAACGAACCCGGGTGCCTTTCCCTGGTTCCGACAGCACGTCGAGGGTGGCTCCGATGCTCGCGGCACGCTCGCGCATCCCCATGATGCCGTACGAGTCGAGGCGACCCGCGGTTCCCACCGGAAAGCCCTGTCCGTCGTCGGCCACCTCGAGCGCCGCGGCCTGACCGTTGCAGCGCCACAGCACCCGGACACGGGTCGCCTTCGCGTGCTTCTCGACGTTCGCCAAGGCTTCCTGGGCGATCCGCCACATCTCCCGCTCCTGGAGGATCGGCAAGCGTGCTCCACGGTCGGCGTAGAGCGTGATCTCCAACCCGGTGCGGTCCTTCACCCGCTGGATGAACTGGTCGAGGGTGTCGGCCATGTCCTGGGCCTCCGACACATCGGTGCGCAGGTCATAGAGGGTGTCGCGCACCTCGCCGATGACGCCTCGGACGTCGTCGCGGAGCTGGTCGAGCGCCGGGGCGATGTCGACCCCCTTCTGGTTGGAGGAGACGATCCGGTCGAGCTCGAAGGCGAGGTAGGCGAGCGACTGGCCGATGCGATCGTGGAGCTCGCGGGCGATGCGGGTGCGCTCCTCGTCGGCACCGACGGTGCGGAGGCGGGCGAACCAACGGGCGTTGTCGATGGCCAGCGCGACGGGCTCGACGAAGCCGTTCACGAGCTCGACGTCGCGCTGGGTGAAATGCCGGTCGTCCTTCGCCTCGATGCTCAACAGGCCGATCAGTGCCGAGCGAGCGATGAGCGGCGCGTAGACGCCCGAACCCATCGACGGCGCGAGGCCCGGTCGAGTGGGGTGCAGCTCGTTCTGGACGACGAGCTCACGCTGCTCGGCGACCGAGCGCATCACCGCCGGCAGGTCGGCGAGGGTGAGGTGCTCTTTGAGGCGTAGGCCTTCTCGGCGCGCGACCGACCAGCTGCCGTCGGTGTCGTCGGCCACGAGGATGGCGAGGGCGTCGAAGTCGATGAGCCCACGGAGCCGTTGCACCGTGGAGTCGAGCACCTCGTCGTAGTCGAGCGACGCCGGGAGGGTCTGGGCAACCCGGTGGAGTGAGAAGAGCAGGGCGTTGGCGTCGGCGAGCCGGCCGAGGCGGTCGAGGGCGAGGGAGTGCTGCCGGTCGGCCTCACCGGAGATGCGCCGGGCGTAGCCGGCGATGACGGCGACCATGAGGAGGATGACCGTCCACTGGAGCCCCTCACGAGCATCGGTCTCGAACGAGAAATCGGGGCGTTGGAGGTCGGAGAGCCCGATCGCCAATGCGGCCACGAGGCTGATGCGGATCGCGAAGCCGAATCCGCGGGCGAAGCCGGCGACCATGACCGCACTGACCAGGCTGACGAGTAGCGGTGAAGCCCAGAGATCGGTGGCGACGACGAGCAAGGTGAAGAGCCCGACCTCGCCGAGCACCGCCAGCAGGCTCGCCGTGTCGCCCGTGTACCGGATGGGGTCGAACGTGCGGTAGGAGGTGTAGGAGACCAGGACGACGATGGCGACGAT
>CAZAVX010000185.1:0-2347 GCA_964488835.1 uncultured Iamiaceae bacterium
GTCCACCCGAACCCGAGGATGCTGTCCTTGTAGCGGACCTTCAGCTCCTTGCGGACGAGGTTCGCGAGCAACTCCCGCGCCTGCCACAGCGCGCGGACGCGACCGGACAGCGGGGCTCGCGCCGAGACCTCGACGAGCGGTGGGTCCTCGGGGGACGTGGACATGGACCTCGGGGCGTGGGTGGGGGCGAACGAGACTGGCATATCGTAGGGCGACCCGCCCCGAGACCGGTTCCCCCTCCCAGTGACCCAACCAACGATCACAACCCAGGTGCGCCGCTGGTGGAGGGCCCGAGGCCTCCGACTCACCGTCGAGTCGGCGGCGCTCAGCGCGCTGGTCCTGGCGGTGGTGGCCTGGATCTACCGCATCTGGGAGGCCAGCCTCCGCACGCCCTTCTACCAGCGCCACGACGCCCGCCTCGTGCAGATGTACGTGCGCAACACCCTCGAGCACGGGTGGTGGGACCGCAACCCCGACCTCGGCGCCCCGTTCGGCCTCGGATACCTCGACCTGCCCCACGGCGGCGAGCACCTCCAGTTCGCGGTCATCAAGGTGCTCGGGGCGGTGCTCGGCAACGACGTCGGGCTCACCGTCAACGCCTACTACCTCCTCGGGTTCGCGCTCACCGCCGTGGTCGCCCACCTCGTGCTGCGCCACCTCGGGTTCTCCTGGCCCGTCGCCGGGCTCGTCGCGGTCGCGTTCACGTTCCTGCCGTTCCACTTCGCCCACCACCAACAGCACCTCTGGCGCTCGGTGTACCCGAACGTGCCGCTCTTCGCCCTGCTGATGCTCTGGGCGGTCACGCCCCGGCACTCGTTCCTCGTCGATCCCGACGCCGTCGACGACCGGGGGCGCACCCGGATCCGGGGCAACCTACGGCGGGGTCGGCTCGTCGCCGCCGTCCTCCTCGCCGTGGTCATCGGCTCGTGGGAGACGATGATGATCGCCTTCGGCTGCAGCGTCCTCGCCGCCTTCGGCGCGATCGTCGCCATCCGCCGGCGCGACTGGGCACCCCTCGCGGCCTCCTTCGCGGCGGCTGCCGGCGTCGTCGTGGTGTTCGTCGTGCAGACCCTCCCGTCGTTCATCCACTGGGCGGTCGACGGCCCGAACGGGCAAGCGGCACGGCGGCTCGCCACCGAGAGCGAGTACTACGGCCTCAAGCTCAGCCGGGTGCTGCTCCCCGAGTTCAACCACCGGCTGCCCCAGTTCGCCGAGTGGGGACGGGTGCCGCTCGACACCAGCCCGATCCCGAGCGAGAGCGGCCAGTCGATCGGCGTCATCGGCGCGATCGGCCTGCTCGCGGCCATCGTCATCGTGCTCGGATGGGGGCTCGTGCGCCGGGCTCGGCCCGTCGAGGACCGCGAGCAGCTCCTCGGTCTGTCCGGCATCGCCGTGGTGCTCTCGATCCTCTTCGGCACGGTGAGCGGCCTCGCGGTCATCCTCTCCATGGCGGGGTTCAGTCAGATCCGGGTGTGGAACCGCATCGTCGTCCTGCTCGCGTTCTTCGTGTTCGTCGTCGTCGCCATCGGTCTCGAACGCCTCGGCGCCTGGCTCCGACCGCGCCGACGCGGTCCGGCGCTCGCCGCGCTCGGGCTCGTCGTGCTCCTCGCGTTCAACCTGTGGGACACCGCCCGGGTCACCCGCCCCGACTACGACGGCATCGTCGCCGACACCCAGCAGCTCCGCGGCTTCGTCGAGCAGATCGAGCAGCAGCTCGGCGCGGGCGCCGCGGTGTTCCAGTACCCGATCATCCCGTTCCCCGAGCACCCGCCGGTCGAGGGCATGGTCGACTACGACCACCTCGCCCCCTACCTCCAGGGCACCTCGCTGCGCTGGAGCTACGGCGCGGTGAAGGGTCGCGACGAGGCCGACTGGCAGATCACCGTGCGCGAGCTGCCCACCCAGCACCAGCTCGGAGTCCTCGCCGGCATGGGGTTCGAGGGCATCTGGATCGACCGGGCCGGCTTCGCCGACTACGGACAGGGCCTCGTCGACCACCTCACCGTCCTCACCCGCACCCAGCCGGCCGAGAGCGGCCGCTACGTGTTCTTCGACCTGCGTCCGTGGATCGACTCGACCGGCCTCTCGCCCGCGACGTTCCGGGCCGCCGCCGAGATCGCCACCGGGATCACACCTCCCGAGCCCTGAGCCCGGGCACGTCGCCTGCCCCTGCGTCGGTGCCGGCGGGTGCGACCGGCGACCGGCTACCGGCCGAGATCGCCGCTCGGGGACGGGCCCTCGACCGGGGGGTAGGCGTCGACCGGTGAGTCGAGGCGGGACCGACGGCGCAGGTGCACGATGAGCTCGGCGAGCAGGCCGAAGAACACCATCTGCACACCGACCACCA
>CAZAVX010000186.1:0-2268 GCA_964488835.1 uncultured Iamiaceae bacterium
GCTGTGGGCCACCGGACAGGTGCGGCGCAGCTCGGCGAAGCGCTCGTGGGCGCTCGTGAAGGTCTCGGGTTCGGTGGGGTCGAAGTCGTGGGTCATGGCGAGGACCGTCCGTTCAGGCGGCAGGGGTGAGGCGGAGGGGCAGGTGCATCGGGCCGTACACGGGGAACGGCGCGTAGACCGCTTCGCCGGCGCGCTCGATGCGCGCCGTGGCGGCGAGGAGCCGCCGCAGCACGAGGTCGGTCTGGAGCCGGCCGATGTGGGAGCCGGGGCACACGTGCACGCCGTACCCGAACGCGACGTGGCGTTCCTCGCGCCCGAGGACCACCTCGTCGGGCCGGTCGAACACGGACTCGTCGCGGTTCGCGGAGGTGTAGGGGATCGTGACCACTTCGCCCGCGGGGATCGTGACGGGCTCGCCGTCGGCGCCGGCGAAGGTGGCGTCGGCGAGCAGCGTGCGGGCGAAGCCCTGGTTCGGGGTGTGGAGGCGGAGCAGCTCCTCGACCGCGTCGGGGACGAGTTCGGGCTCGGCGCGCAGTCGGTCCTGGAGGTCGGGGTCGTCGGCGAGGTGGCCGATGGCGCTCGCCAGGACGAGCGCGGGCGCGCCGTGGCCGGCGATGAGGATCTGCCGGAAGCTCCCCGCGGCGAGCTCGTCGTCGATCGGCACGCCGTCGACGGTGCCGGCGAGCAGGCCCGAGACGAGGTCCTCGTCGGGCGGGAGGGGGTGGGCGCGGCGGTGGGCGACGAGCTGGCGTGACAGGTCGTAGAGGATCTGGTTCTCCGCTTCGACCCGCTCGGCGTCGAAGCGGAACTGGGCGTGCTCGAACGCGGAACCGTGCTCGACCATGGCGTCGGCGAGGTGATCGGGCACGTTGAGGAAGGCGATGACCGAGCGGGCGCAGAGGGGGGAGGCGAGCTCGGTGAAGCCGTCGAGGGTGCCGGCGGCGACCGCGGCGCCGACGAGGTCGTCGACCGCGGCGTGCAGCTGCGGTTCGAGCCGGGCGAGGCGGTCCTTGCGGAAGGCAGGGTTGATCGCCTTGCGGAACGCGGTGTGCTCGGGCGGGTCGTAGTGCATCGGTGGCCGCCGACCCGACGCCGGGTTGCGGGGGACGATGATCCCGTGGCGGCTGCTGAACACCTCGGGGGTCGTCACCACGCGTTCGATGTCGGCCCACCGGCTGACGGTCCAGAACCCGCCGTACGCGTCGCTGTGCGCCACCGGGCAACGCGCCCGCAGGTCGCGGTACATCGCGTGGGGGTCACGCACGCACTCGGGCGCGGTCGGATCGAAGTCGTGTGACACGTCTCGCCACGGTAGTCACAGAAGCGTCGACTGTCGCTCCGCATCGTGCCGGCAGTTCGAGCGGGCACGACCCGCGTGGGACGGCGGCTATCGGGGATCGGTCACGCTGTCGTGGTGCACCGCGGCCGCGGCGTCGGGCGAGTGCGGCTCGACGATCTCGCGGACCCGCTCGGCCGCCAGCGCCCCGAGGCTGTCGTACACCTCGGTGAACAGCTCGCGCGCCTGCCAGCCCGGCCACCGCGTGGGCAGGAGCTCGACGGGGAGGAGCGGGTCGTGGGCGGGCATCACCCGCCAGTCGTGCATGGCCTCGCTGCGCATGACGAGCGCCTCGGCGGGCGAGGGGCCGCGACGGCTGCGGACCTTCGGGAGCATCGGTCGGAGGCGGGCGATCATGCGCTCGTAGCGGTCGGCGAGCTCGTCGAGCTCCCAGATGCGGGGCACCTCGAGCGCACTGCCCGCGGCGAGCGCCGCCTCCTCGAAGACCACGAGGTCGACCTCGACGACGTCGTCGAGCGCCCGGGCCACCTCCTCGGGCGTGACGGTGGGCGAGATCCACACGCCGTCCTGGAGGCCGCCGAAGCCGAGGCGTCGGAGGTGGCGGCGGATCTGGCGACGCTCGTCGACCTGTTCGGTCTGGAGGGCGTAGGTGACGAGGGTCCAGCGGCCGTCCCACTCCGGCATCGTCTCGGGGCGCACGGCGGTGAAGCGCATGATGCGGCGGCCCGACGCGACGGCCCGCTCGGCCGACTCGGGCGAGAGGCGGTACATCGTGCGACGGCCCTGACGCTCGCCCTGGAGGTAGCCGGCACGCTGCACCCGGCTGAGGGCCGCCCGCGCCGCCTGGTCGGAGATGCCGAACTCCGCGAGGAGGGCGACGAGCGCGGCGGAGGGGATGTAGGTGGCGTGGCCGAACCAGTAGTCGCCGATGAGCGTGAGCAGCAACCCCTGGCTCGTGCTGCCGCTGCGCA
>CAZAVX010000187.1:0-2268 GCA_964488835.1 uncultured Iamiaceae bacterium
CCCGTTCCTCGAGCACGACGACGCGAACCGTGCCCTCATGGGCGCGAACATGCAGAAGCAGGCGGTGCCGCTCGTCAAGGCCGAGGCGCCCTACATCGGCACGGGCATCGAGGAGAAGATCGCCCGCGACTCGGGCGACATGATCCTCGCCGAGGACGACGGCGTCGTCACCGCGGTCGACGGTCGCTCGATCACCGTCGAGTACAAGGGCGACCGCAAGAAGATCCACCGGCTCCTCAAGTTCGAGCGGTCGAACCAGGACACCTGCATCAACCAGAAGCCCCGCGTCGCGGTCGGCGACAAGGTGAAGAAGGGCGATCTCCTGGCCGACGGCCCGTCCACCGAGAACGGCGAGCTCGCCCTCGGCAAGAACCTCCTCGTCGCCTTCATGTCGTGGGAGGGCTACAACTTCGAGGACGCCATCATCCTCTCCGAGCGCCTGGTGAAGGACGACGTGCTCACGTCGATCCACATCCACGAGCACGAGATCGATGCCCGCGACACCAAGCTCGGCCCCGAGGAGATCACCCGGGACATCCCGAACCTCTCCGACGAGATCCTCGCCGACCTCGACGAGCGCGGCATCATCCGCATCGGCGCCGAGGTCAACGCGGGCGACGTGCTCGTCGGCAAGGTCACCCCGAAGGGGGAGACCGAGCTCACCCCCGAGGAGCGCCTCCTGCGCGCCATCTTCGGCGAGAAGGCCCGCGAGGTGCGCGACACCTCGCTGAAGGTGCCCCACGGCGAGTCGGGCAAGGTCATCGACGTCAAGGTGTTCAACCGCGACGACGGCGACGAGCTGCCCCCCGGCGTCAACCAACTGGTGCGCGTCTATGTCGCCCAGAAGCGCAAGATCAGCGTCGGCGACAAGCTCGCCGGCCGCCACGGCAACAAGGGCGTCATCTCGCGGATCCTGCCCGTCGAGGACATGCCCTTCATGGCCGACGGCACGCCGGTCGACATCCTGCTCAACCCCCTCGGCGTCCCGTCCCGCATGAACGTCGGGCAGGTCCTCGAGTCCCACCTCGGCTACGCCGCCCGGTGGGGCTGGGACCTCTCCGACCACGGCTGGGACGAGGTCGGCAGCGAGCCGGTGCGCGGCACCGAGCGCAAGACCCGCACGAACACCCCGCCGGCGGCCCACATCGCCACCCCGGTGTTCGACGGGGCCCAGTGGGACGAGGAGGAGATCGCCCGCAAGCACCCGACGATCAAGAAGATCTTCGGCGCGCTGCATCCCGAAGCGGCCGACCCGCGCTATGGCGACAACGGCCGGCTCATCGGGGACGACGGGAAGGTCACCCTCTACAACGGCCGCACCGGCGAGCCCTACGACAACCCGATCACCGTCGGGTACATGTACATCCTGAAGCTGGCGCACCTCGTCGACGACAAGATCCACGCCCGCTCCACCGGCCCGTACTCGATGATCACCCAGCAGCCCCTCGGCGGGAAGGCCCAGTTCGGTGGCCAGCGCTTCGGCGAGATGGAGGTGTGGGCGCTCGAGGCCTACGGCGCGGCGTACTGCCTCCAGGAGCTGCTCACCATCAAGTCCGACGACACGCTCGGCCGCGTGAAGGTCTACGAGGCCATCGTGAAGGGCGAGAACATCCCCGAGCCGGGCATCCCCGAGAGCTTCAAGGTGCTCATCAAGGAGATGCAGGCGCTCTGTCTCAACGTCGAGGTGCTCTCCACCACCGGCGAGGAGATCGAGATGCGCGAGCTCGACGAGGACATCTTCCGCACGGCCGAGGAGCTGGGCATCGACCTGTCCCGCCCCGAGCGCGGAAGCGACGAAGACGATGCCCGCCGCCAGGCCGAGCGCGGCTGAAGGGGCTGAGGAGAACACATGCTCGACGTCAACAACTTCGATCAGCTTCGCATCGGTCTCGCCACCGCCGACTCGATCCGTACGTGGTCGAACGGCGAGGTCAAGAAGCCCGAGACCATCAACTACCGCACCCTCAAGCCCGAGAAGGACGGCCTCTTCTGCGAGAAGATCTTCGGCCCGACCCGGGACTGGGAGTGCTACTGCGGCAAGTACAAGCGCGTCCGCTACAAGGGCATCGTCTGCGAGCGCTGCGGCGTCGAGGTCACGCGGTCGAAGGTCCGCCGCGAGCGCATGGGCCACATCGAGCTCGCCGCGCCGGTCGTGCACATCTGGTACCTGCGCGGCACGCGGTCGTGGCTCGCCTACCTGCTCATGGGCACCCAGCCCCGTGAGGAGCTGAAGGCCAAGCAGCTCGAGAAGGTCATCTACTTCGCCGC
>CAZAVX010000188.1:0-2241 GCA_964488835.1 uncultured Iamiaceae bacterium
AACCTCCAGGGTCAGATCAAGCTACGACCTGAGCCGGATTTCCTGAAGCGGGACATCCGGTTCGGCCTGCCGGACCCGACCGATACGGTCGGCCCCGGTCACCCCGGACGCGATGGCGTCGTCGACACCCGAGGCGGCGCAGCACCCTGGCGGAACCGGTGCCGACAGCCGACGAGGCGCGAGCCGGGACGGCGACGTCCGAGGATCGTGGGCAGTGGTCGAGCGTAGGCAACCGATCAGAGCGTCCCAGCCAAATACTCAACAGGCGTTGAGTCAGTAGAAGGTGAGCGGCTAGGCTCAGCATGTGGCAGACGACGAAGGTCTCGAAGCTCGTGCGCAGCGGCATGCCGCATTGGGAGATCCGGTCCGGTTGGCGATCGTGGATGCGCTGACGGTGTCGGACCGCGCGCCGGTGGAGCTGCGTCGCGACCTGGGCATCGAGTCGAACCTGTTGGCACACCACCTCGACGTCCTGGAGCGGGTCGGGCTGATCGAGCGGTCCCGATCGAGCGGCGACGGGCGCCGCCGCTATGTGCACCTGCTCCCCGACGCCCTCGACGATCTGGCTCCCCGTCAGCGCGTCGAGATTGGCCCGGCGCTGTTCGTCTGCTCCGCAAACTCGGCTCGCTCCCAGCTCGCAGCCGCTCTGTGGCGGACCCGCACCGGCCAGGCGGCCGCGTCGGCAGGCACCGATCCCGCGCCACGGGTGCACCCCGGGGCGGTCGCGGCCGGCAAACGGGCCGGACTCGACCTCAGCGACGCCGAGCCCCGCCGTCTCGACGCCATCTCGACACCACCGGAGCTGGTGGTCACCGTGTGCGACCGCGCCCACGAGGAGATCGAGTCGGGCGACGGTTGGCTGCACTGGTCGGTCCCCGACCCGGTGCCGGTGGGCACCAAGGCGGCGTTCGACGCCACCGTCACTGAGCTCGGGCGGCGCATCGACGGCCTGGTGGCGGCGTCGTGACCGACACCGTGGACGACCCGACCGGCGACGCGCTGCACCCCACCGACGCCGAGCTCGCCCTGCGGGTCGAGACCGGCACCGGTGAGCTGCGCCTCGACCTGACGCGCCGCCTCACCGCGGAAGCGCTCGGCACCGCCCTGCTGATCGTCGCCGTCATCGGATCGGGTATCGCCGCGAGCCGCCTGTCGAGCAACGACGTCGGCCTGCAACTTCTCGAGAACGCGGCCGCCACCGCCGCCGCGCTGATCGGGCTCATCTTGATGTTCGGTGCGGTGTCGGGCGCGCACTTCAACCCAGTCGTCACCCTCCTGGACCGGGCGCTGGGCACGACCACCACCCGCGACACCGGCCTCTACGTCATCGCCCAGGTGCTCGGTGGGTGCGCCGGCGCGGTGCTGGCCAACGTCATGTTCGAGCTCCCCGCCGTCGAGTGGTCCACCACCGACCGGTCATCGCCGGCACTGTGGCTCTCCGAGGTCGTCGCCACCGTCACGCTGCTGCTGTTGATCCAAGGGTGCGTGCGCACCGGCCGCGCCGACGTCATCCCCTTCGCGGTCGGGGCGTGGATCGGTGGCGCCTACTGGTTCACCTCCTCGACCAGCTTCGCCAACCCCGCGGTGACCGTCGCCCGGACCCTGTCGGACTCCATCGCCGGCATCGCGCCTGTGTCGGCGCCGATGTTCATCGCCATGCAGCTCGTCGGCGCCGCCATCGCCTACGGGCTCGTGCTCCTCTTCTACCCCCAGGACCACTCCGAGGACCCGACATGACCGCCGACCGCCCCGAAGTGCTCTTCGTCTGCGTCCACAACGCCGGCCGCTCCCAGATGGCCGCCGCCCTCCTCGCCCACCACGGCGGTGACCGTGTCGTCGTCCGCTCCGCCGGCTCGGCGCCCGCCGACGACATCAACCCCGCCGTGGTCGACGCCATGGCAGAAATCGGCATCGACCTTCGCGCCGCCGGCGCCCACCCCAAGCACCTCGAGGAGGCCGCAGTGCGGGCCTCGGACGTGGTCATCACCATGGGCTGTGGCGACGCGTGCCCGATCTTTCCGGGCAAGCGCTACGAGGACTGGGTCCTCGACGACCCCGCCGGGCAGGGCGTCGACGCCGTGCGCCCCATCCGAGACGAGATCGACCGGCGGGTCCAGGCGCTCGTCGATGAGCTGCTCCCCGCTCCCGCCGACACCTGAAGGAACCCTCCCCTGACCGACCTCGAGCTCGATGACCTGGCCCTCGACCAGGCCCACCTCGTCGGTGGCGTCACCCCCCCCC
>CAZAVX010000189.1:0-2241 GCA_964488835.1 uncultured Iamiaceae bacterium
AGTGGAGCGTCGAGGGCCTCACCACCCCCGGCAGCTACCTCGTCACGGCCAGCCGCCGAGGGTTCGGCACGGCCACCAGCCTCGTCCGTCTCGCAGGTGGCGAGTCGGCGCGCGGTGTGCAGATCCAGATGCAGGCGGGCACCGGGTCGATCCTCGGCACGGTCCGATCGAGCGAGGGCCTGCTCGGCGACATCACCATCACCGCGACCGACGGAGAGGTCACCCGCACCGCGACCAGCCTCACCGAGGGCCCGATCGGGAGCTTCATCCTCCCCGATCTGCCGTCTCCTGGCGTCTACACCCTCACCATCGAAGGCGAGGGCTACCTCAGCCAGACCCGCGACGTGGCCCTCTCCGGCGGTGAAGCACGCGTCGACATCTCGATGACGCCTCGCACCGCCACCGTCTACGGCCAGGTCACCGACCTCGCCGGTCAGTCACTCGCCGCCGTCGGCATCAACGCCACCAGCGAGGACCACGACTACAAGAGCACCACCAACGCCGACGGCCGCTTCGAACTCGTCGGGCTCGAGCCCGGCAGCTACGTCATCGAGTTCGTCGACTTCGAGCACCATACGGGTTCGTCGCTCATCACGGTGGGGCCCGGAGCGCTGCGTGAGGTCAACATCTCACTCGTCCCCCGCGAGAACCTCGAGCCCGAGCCGAACAACACGCTGACCTTCAGCTTCTCGGCTCCCGGCAACATCACCGTCACCGAGCGCACCACCGGCGCGACGGCGTCCACCGGCGGCGGGGCGAGTGCCAGCTTCACGAACCTGCCCGCGGGCATGCGCACCTTCGACATCTCGGGCGAGGGCTTCCAGCCCGCCACGGTGCAGTTCCGCATGGGTCTCAACGGTCCGTTCTCCACCTCCGTCACGCTCCGGCCGTTGGTGCTCGTGGACCTCACGGTGCGGCAGCGGATGTTCCAGCAGGCGCCGCTCCCCGGCGCCGACGTGGTGATCCGCCGCGACGACCCGGGCAACTGCCCGCCCACCAACACCAGCGAGGGCTGTCAGCCCTTCGTCGGCACCAGCGACGCCAACGGAACGGTCGTCGACGTCGACGGAGCGCGGCCGTCGCTCACCGACGGCGCCTGGATCGCCATCACGAGCCTCCACGGCTACGTCGACTCCGAACATCGGTTCATCACCTCCTACGACACCAGCCCGAGCACGACATCGATCATCGAGCTCGATCGGTGGGGAGCCGTCGAGATCCTGGTCGTCGAGCCGGTGCTCGACCCCGCCGACCCCTCCGACATCGACGGCATCACCTTCCCCCGTCTCCACGGCGTCACCATCACCGTCGTGGGCGGACCCCAGGACGGTCGGACCTTCGGGCCGCTCGACGACAGCGGCGCCACGTGGCGCACCCCGTATCTGCTCACCGATCTCGAGCCCGGCCCGTACCAGTTCCGCCTCGAGTACCCCGACTACCGCACCATCACCATCCCGGCCTCCCCACGGACCATCGTCCCGAACGACGACCTGGTCGGAGACCAGGGCTACTCCGCCGTCATGGTCCCGGTGCCCGACGCCACCCACGGTCGGGTGGTGTGGGACGCCAATCGGCGCGCCGGCTCACCCCCGGACTATCGCCCGATCCCCAACGCCACCGTGCGGATCGAGGGCATCGGCAGCTTCACGCCCGGCGTCGTGCCCGGCGAAGCCGACCCGGAGTTCCAGGTGTGGCCCCCCGTGACCACTGATGCCAACGGCCTCTTCGGCTTCGAGGGCGACGACGGTCCGATCTTCGGCGAGGCCACCATCCAGATCTCCGGCGTCGGAGGCTCGAACGACTACGCGCCGAACGCCTTCGTCGTGCCGCGAACGTTCGCCAACCTGCCGGCGAACACCGACGTCGGCGACCTCGTGCTCGAGCCGAAGAACGGCGACCTCCGGGTCCCGATCATCCTCGACCACGGCGAGGCTCCGCCCGACGAGAACCCACCGAGCCTCGTTCGGCTCGAGATGCTCGAGGGTCCCGACGGCGCGCCGCTCGGCGCGGGTACCCACACCACTCAGGTCACGAACGGCACGACGATCATCGAGTTCCACTACGCCGGACTCCCAGCGGGCAACTACCGGTTCCGGGCCAGCTACATGCCAGGACCCGACGACGTCGGATCCTTCACCGACGTCGAGTTCGACGCCTTCGTGATGCCGCTCCAGCTGAGTGTCGCTCCCGCCCAGACCCTCGTCGCCAAGGGCCGCATCCAGGGCACCGTCCAGCAGCTCG
>CAZAVX010000190.1:0-2183 GCA_964488835.1 uncultured Iamiaceae bacterium
GGCTGGTTCGCGAAGAACTCGAGCGCCTCCTCGCAGGACATGTCGAGCACCTCGGAGATGTTCTTCTCCTTGAACGTGATGTCGAGCGTGTCGCGGTTGTACCGCTGCCCCTTGCACACCTCGCACGGCACATAGACGTCGGGCAGGAAGTGCATCTCGATCTTGATCGTGCCGTCGCCCGCGCACGCCTCGCATCGGCCGCCGCTGACGTTGAACGAGAACCGACCGGGGAGGTACCCACGGACCTTCGCCTCCTGGGTCTGGGCGAAGAGCTTGCGAATGTGGTCGAACACACCCGTGTAGGTGGCCGGGTTCGACCGCGGGGTGCGCCCGATGGGCGACTGATCGATGTTGATGACCTTGTCGAGGTGCTCGACTCCCGTCACCGACTTGTGCAGGCCCGGGGGCATCTTCGACTTGTAGATCCGCTGCATCAGCGCCCGCAGCAGGATCTCGTTGACGAGGGTGGACTTGCCCGACCCCGACACCCCCGTGACCGCGACGAAACAGCCCAGAGGGAAGTCGACGTCGATGTTCTTGAGATTGTGCTCCCGCGCCCCCTTCACCGAGATCCAGTGCTCGTTGGTGGGACGCCGCACCTCGGGCACCGGGATCGTGCGCTTGCCGGCGAGGTACTGCCCGGTGAGCGACTCCTTGTTGCGCACCAGACCCTTGTAGGTGCCGGAATGGACGATGGCGCCACCGTGCTCCCCCGCGCCCGGACCGATGTCGACGATGTGGTCGGCCACGCGGATGGTGTCCTCGTCGTGCTCGACGACGAGCACCGTGTTGCCGAGGTCGCGGAGGCGCACCAGGGTCTCGATGAGCCGGTGGTTGTCGCGCTGGTGGAGCCCGATCGAAGGCTCGTCGAGCACGTAGAGCACTCCCACCAGCCCGCTGCCGATCTGGGACGCGAGGCGGATGCGCTGGGCCTCGCCACCGGCGAGCGTGGCCGCCGAGCGGTGCAGGGACAGGTAGTCGAGGCCGACGTCGAGCAGGAAGCCGAGGCGGGCGTTGATCTCCTTGATGACCCGCTCGGCGATGAGGCGGTCGCGCTCGGAGAGCTCGAGGTTGGCGAGCACCTCGGCGGCCTCGCGGATCGACATGCTGGAGAGCTGGTGGAGGTTGTAGCCGTTCACCGTGACGGCGAGGCTCAGCGGCTTGAGACGGGCACCCTGACACTCGGGGCATGGCACCTCGCGCATGTACCCCTCGATCTGCTCGCGGGCCGAGTCGGACTCGGCCTCGGAGTGCCGCCGCTGGAGGTACGGCACCGCCCCCTCGTAACGGGCCTGGTAGCTGCGGCTGCGGCCGTAGCGGTTCTTGTAGGTGACCTGAACCCGGTCGGGGACCCCGTAGAGCATGACCTTCTGCTGCGCCTTGGTGAGTTTCGACCAGGGCACGTCGATGGGGATGTCGCGGAGCGCCGCCACCGACTCGATGAGCCGCTTGAAGTACGGCGTGCGGCCGCCACCGAAGGGGGCGAGCGCGCCCTCCTCGAGGGTGAGGTCGGGGTTCGGCACCACGAGCTCGGGGTCGACCTCGAACCGCGTGCCGAGACCGTCACAGTGCGGGCAGGCGCCGTAGGGCGAGTTGAACGAGAAGTTGCGGGGGGCGAGCTCGTCGTAGCTGGCGCCGCACGTAGGACACGCGAGGTGCTGGCTGAACGTGAGCGTCTCCTCCTCACCCTCGCCGTCGCGGGGCACGATCTGCACCTCGGCGACTCCCTCGGCGAGGCGCAGCGCGGTCTCGAGTGAGTCGGTGAGGCGTCGCTCGATCCCCTCGCGCAGCACGAGGCGGTCGACGATGACCTCGATGGTGTGCTGCTCATAGCGCGCGAGGTCGACCTTCTCGGTGAGCTCGCGCACCTCGCCGTCGATGCGGGCCCTGGCGAACCCCTGGGCCGAGAGATCTTCGAGCAGGGTCTCGTAGGTGCCCTTGCGCCCGCGCACCACCGGTGCGAGCACCTGGAAGCGCGTGCCCTCGGGCAACTCGAGCACCCGGTCGACGATCTGCTGGGGCGTTTGGCGGGTGATGACCGTGCCATCATTCGGACAGTGCGGAACTCCGACGCGGGCGAAGAGCAGACGCAGGTAGTCGTAGACCTCGGTGATGGTGCCGACCGTGGACCGCGGGTTGCGCGACGCGCTCTTCTGGTCGATCGAGATCGCCGGCGACAGGCC
>CAZAVX010000191.1:0-2159 GCA_964488835.1 uncultured Iamiaceae bacterium
TCGATGATGAGGTCGCTGCGCTCGGCGATCGGGATGAACGCGTCGGGGGTGAGGAGACCCTCGGTCGGATGGTGCCAGCGGACGAGGGCCTCGAGGCTCGCCGGGCGCTCGGTCACGGCGTCGACGATCGGCTGGAGGTGGACGACGAGCTGACCGGTGTCGATCGCCGTCGCGAGATCCCGTTCGACGAGGGCGCGGTGGGTGACGTCGGCGCGCAGCTCGTCGGTGCACAGCTCGGCACGGTCACCGCCCTTGCGCTTCGCCTCGTACACGGCGAGGTCGGCGTCGACGATGAGGGAGCTCCCGTCGGTGGTGCCGGCGTGGGGGAGCGCGATGCCGACGCTGCAACGGGGATGCATCGTCACCTCGCCGACGGTGAGGGGCTCGCGCAGGGCCTCGATGATGCGATGGGCGAGGGCCACGGCGTCGTCCTCGCTCGTGACGGGGTCGGCGACGACGATGAACTCGTCCCCGCCGAGCCGGCCGGCGAGGTCGCCGGTGCGGACCGACGAGGCGATGCGACGGGCCGCCTCCTTCAACATGCGGTCACCGAGGGCGTGGCCGTGGAGGTCGTTGACCGACTTGAACGTGTCGAGGTCGACGAAGAGGACCGCGAGGGTCGTGCGGGCACGGGTGGCCCGAGCGAGGGCCCGGTCGAGGTGGGTGGTGGCCGCCCGTCGGTTGGGGAGGCCGGTGAGGCCGTCGTGGGTCGCCTCGTGGGCGAGGCGGTTGCGGAACTCCTCGCGTTCGGTGAGCGAGGAGCGGAGGCGGGCGACGGCCTTCTGGAGCGAGGCGCCGAGGCGGCCGGGTGCCTCGGTCTCGAGGACGGGGTCGTCGGTGGCCCCCTCGGCGAGGGCGAGCGCCTGTTGCTCGACGAGTCGCAACTGGCCGATGGCCTCGTTCATCGCCCGGGCGGTGACCCGGATCTCGGAGGGGCCACGCTCGGCGACCTCGATGTCGAGCTCGCCCCCGCGCACCCGGGCGGCCGCGTCGGCGAGTCGCCACAACGGCCCGACGATCACCCGGGTGGCGGCGATCGCGGCGAGGACGGTGAGCCCCGCGCCGAGCACGACCGCCGCGATCGTCCGGCGGAGGTCGCGGTCGGCGCGGGCGCCGAGCGCACGTGCCTCGGCGACGATGTCGTCGCCGGCCGAGGCCGCCAGGTCGAGATGGGCGCGGGTGGCGTCGACCGCGGCGTCGAACGTGTCGACGAGCGACATCGGCTGGTCGAGGATGCCGCTGATCTCGGTGCGGTCGTCGTCGATCCGCCCGCTCAGCGTCTCCTCGATCTCCCGTTCGAGCGCGGCGAGGAACGCCGCGACGCCCGGTTCGGTGCGCAGCCCGGCGAGTGCCGCGTCGGCGCGAGAGCCCGGTCGCACGATCTCGTCGACGTGGGCGAGTTGGGCGTGGTAGCTCGCCGCCCGCTCGAGGAGGGTCCGGCGCTGCTCGACCAATGGTCGGCCGGCTTCGAAGCGCACCCCGAAGAACGCGCCGACCTGCCAGCCCATGTCGGAACCCATCACGGCGGTGCCCTCGAGCACCCGCGCGGCGCGCACGAGCTCGGCGCCGCCCTCGAGGCCGGCGGCGAGGGTGATCGCGGATTCGATCTCGTCGTGGTAGGCGGCGGCGATCGCGAGCTCGAGGGGCTCGAACGCGAGGGTGATCTCGTCGGTCGTCCGGCCTTCGGCGCGGGCGCTCCGGAGGTCGGCGATCGTGGCGGCGAAGGGGTTCGGACCGATCTCGCCGAGCCACCGATCGACCGAGAGGCGCGCTTCGTCCCGCTGCGCGGCGACGTCGACTCCGACGACATCGACGACCGAGGAGGGTCCGACGCCGAGGTCCTCCAGGGTGTTGGTGGCGTGGCTCCAGTGCTTCTCCTCGGTGACGGCGCTGGCGAGCCGGACGAGGGCGACCGAGCGGAGCGAGGAGTCGACGACGGCATTGGCGCCCTGACGATGATGGGTCGCGTCGTTGATCGCCCGGGTGGTGAACCACACGAGGCCGGTCAAGGGCACGAGGGCCAGTCCTGCCATGATCCAGCCGATCCTGGTCGTGACCCGACCACGCCGTGCGCGTGACTCCATGGAACCGGTCGTCGGCACCTGACGCCCCATCGTGAGGATCGGTACACAGGTGACGTGTGACGGCTACAACAGGTG
>CAZAVX010000192.1:0-2137 GCA_964488835.1 uncultured Iamiaceae bacterium
GGCCGGGTGCGGTGGACCCCGGCGTTGCGGGGACCTCGGCCTGCACCGTGGTGTCGGGGCTCGAGCGCGGCAGGTCGATGTTCACGACCTTCGCGGCGCGACTGACGGCGTCCTGGACGACGGGCGGGAGCACGCCGGCGGCCGCGAGACCGCCGGTGCTGCCGAGGGCGGCGACGACGATGGCGCCGCCCGCGACGATGCGTCGGGTGCGCCGCGCCCGCAGGTCGATGACGCCTGCGTCATCGGCATCAGGACCAGCGCCAGCGGGACCGCCCGAACGGGCGGCCTCGGCCATGGCCGCGAGGTGTGCGGTCGCCGTGGCCTCCGACGGGGTCGCCAGGAGCTCGTCGCGCAGGCCCGAGACGGCGCGCCGTGCCTGCTCCTCGTCGCCGAGCAGGTGCGCCAGCTCGTCGACGAGGTCGTCGAGGCCGTCGTGCGGGGGCCGTGGCCCGTCTGGCGTCATCGTTCAGTCATCGCTCCGTCGGTGTCTCGGGATACTGCCTGGTAGCGATCTGTCGTTCGACCCGACGTCGGACCCGTCGCCGTCCTGGGCCTTCCACCGCCGGGCGAGGGTGGCGAGCGCCCGGTGCTGGAGGCTCTTCACCGCCGTCTCGGGCTTGTCGAGGATCGCGGCCACCTCCTTGATGGGGAGGTCGCCGAGGATGCGGAGCGTGACGACCGCGCGCTGGTCGTCGGTGAGCTCGGCGAGCACCGCGGCGACCCGCTCGGTGTCGATGCCCTCGAGCGCCGCCGACTCGGCGGTGTCGGTGTCGGCGCCGGCCCGCACGAGCAGCTCGTCGGGCTCGGCGGGATCTTCGGGTCGGCGGGTGAGCAGCCGGAACGAGTCGACGAGACGCCGGTGGGTGATGGTGAGCACCCACGATCGGAACGAGCGCTCGTCGCCGGAGAAGCTCCCGAGGTTGCGCACGACGGCGACGAACACCTCGCTCGTGAGGTCGTCGGGGTCGCGGGCACCGTTCGAGCGGAGATACCCGAGGACGAGCGGGGACAGGTCACGGTAGATCGTCTCGAGGGCGCGCTCGTCCCCGCGCTGCGCAGCAGCGAGAACGTCGTCGAACCCGTCGATCGGCATCCCCGTATCGTCGCAGAACGCGCACGCGATCCCTCCCATGCCCGTGCCGCCGAACGCTCGTCGCGTGAGCTCGCCCGATCACGCGACCAGGGCGACCCCGGGTGCGTCGAGGCGGAGGCGGCCCTGGTCGTGGCGTCGGCGGATCTCGACGAGCCCCTCCTCGCACCGCCCGGCGAACGGACACCACCCGCAGAGGGGACCGGGCGAGGGTTCGAACGCGCCGCTGCCCGCGGCCTCGCCGAGCCGTTCCCAGGTGGCACGCAGGGCCGCGACCGCCGCCTCGGTGGCCTCGGGCGTGGCTGCCGTCTCGATGACGCGGCCGTTGCGGCCGAGGTAGACGAGCCGGGCGCGGGTGGGGGCCTGGCCGTCGGCCTCGGCGACCGCGGCGGCATAGAGCAGCACCTGGTTGAGCTTGTCGTCCTGGAAGCGGCGCGAGGGTGGCCGGCCCGACTTGTAGTCGGTGACGACGAGCCCGTCGTCGCAGCGGTCGATGCGGTCGACCACCCCGAGGAACGGCACGCCGTCGAGCTCGGCCTGGACGTGGCGTTCGGTGGCCGCGACCCGGACGGTGGCGGGGTCCTCGTGCTGCCAGAGCCCGGCGATGGCGAGCCACCCCTTCCACCGGAAGGCGCGACCCGCGGCGTCGTCGAGCCCGAGCGCCTGGTAGTCGGGGTGGGACTCGGTGTCGGGCCACACCTCGCGGGCGATGGCCTTCGCCCGATCCTGGGTGCGCCGGGCCGGGGGCTCGGCGAGCAGCAGCTCGAGCACCCGGTGGGCGAAGGTCCCGACGAGGGCCTCCTCGCCCGCGGGCTCGGTGAGCTTGTCGACATAGCGGAGCTTCCACCGGCGTGGGCACTGCTCGAACAGCGCCGCCGAGGACGGCGAGAGGTGACGGGGCATCGCGACCGCCAGGCCGTCGAGCTCGAACAGCGCGTCCTGCTCGAGCCGGGCGTCGTCGCCGGGCTCGAGGTCGAGCGGCTCGGGGCCGTCGAGGACCAGGTCGTCGGCGCTCATGAACCTGTTGTACCTGACCGGTGTGACAGC
>CAZAVX010000193.1:0-2069 GCA_964488835.1 uncultured Iamiaceae bacterium
CTCGAGAACGAGCTCGTCAGTGCTGGGCATGGCGACGCACCTCCGCGCGCAGCTGATCGGTGATGGCCGCCGCCCGCTCGGCCACCTCGGGCGAGTCGATGCGGCGGGGCCGCGGGAGGTCGACGGGGAACTCCCCGACCACCCGGCCGGGACGACTCGAGAGGAGCACGACCCGATCGGCGAGGCGCACGGCCTCCCGCACGTTGTGTGTGACGAAGAGGACCGACACGCCCCGTTCGGCCCAGAGCTGCTCGAGCTCGTGGTGGAGCAGGTCGCGGGTCATCGCGTCGAGCGCCCCGAACGGCTCGTCCATCAGGAGCACGTCGGCGTCCTGGCCGAACGCACGGGCGAGGGCGACCCGCTGACGCATGCCGCCCGACAGCTCGTGGGGTTGCGCGTGGCCGAAGCTCTCGAGGCGGACCAGGCGCAACAGCTCCTGCGCCCGGTCACCCCGCTCGGACTTGGGTACTCCCCGCAGCCGTAGGGCGAGCTCGACGTTCTGGCGCACGGTGAGCCACGGGAACAGCGCGGCCTCCTGGAACATCAGGGCCGTGCGCCCGGTGACGTCGATGGCGCCAGCGGACGGCGAGTCGAGCTGGGCGACGAGGCCGAGCAGCGTGCTCTTCCCACAGCCCGACGCGCCCACGAGGCACACGAACTCGCCCGGGGCGACGTCGATGCTGATGCCGTCGAGGGCGTGGACCGCGCCGGTGCCGTGTCCGTAGGTCTTCGAGACGGCATCGATGACGATCCGGCCGGGTCGGTCGAGGCGACCGACCCGTGGGGTGTCGGTCACGGTTCCGGTGTCGAGGGCGGTCACAGCCCCTCCACCGGGTCGAGCCCGCGTCCCGCGAGCACCTCGTTGAGCAGGTCGAGCACGTAGATGCCCGTGAGGTCGACGTCCTCGAGGACTCCCGCGGCTACCGCCGCGTTCTTCGAGCCGACGAGCGACGAGGCGATGGGATCCCAGGTGAAGGTCAGGTTCTCCCACGACGTCGCGAGGATGTCGGGGTCGACCGCGTTGCCGGTGACCTCGGCGATGCCGTCGTTGACGTGCTGCTGGGCCTCCTCGGGGTTCTCGTTGGTGAACTCGACGGCGTCGACGAGGCCTTCGAGGAAGCGGGTCACGAGCTGCAGGTTCTCCTCGAGGAACTCCGTGCTGACGAGGAGGTGAGTGGTGACGAACTCGCCGCCGGGCCAGAGCTCGCGTTCGTCGACGAGGACGTGGCCGTTGCCCTCCTCGACGAGGCGGGTCGCCCACGGTTCCGGCACCCACGCGCCGTCGATCCGACCGTCGATGAACGAGGCGAGGATGTCGGGGTTGGCCTGGGGACGGACCGAGACATCACCACCTCCGGACTCGTCGAACTCGAACCCCTGCTCGACGAGCCAGGCCCGGAGGGCGACGTCCTGGGTGTTGCCGAGTGCCGGGGACGAGAGGACGGTGCCGCGCAGGTCCTCGACGGTGTCGATGCCCTCGCGGACGACGAGGGCGGCGCCGCCCGAGGTCGACCCGGCGATGAGGCGCACGGCCTCGCCGTTCGAGCGGGCCCATCCGTTGATCGCCGGGTTCGGACCGATGAACGTCAGGTCGATCGCACCGGCGAACAGGGCCTCGACGGCCTCGCCGCCGGCGTTGAAGCTGTGGACCTCGAGGCTCACGCCCTCACCGAGGGCCTCCTCGAAGATCCCGCTGCGGATCCCGACGATGGCGGGGGCGTGGGTGACGTTCGGGAAGAAGCCGAGACGCACCGTCGACGACTCGTCGTCGGCGCCTGACCCCTCCCCGTCGGGGTCGGTGGTGGTCTCGTCCGCGCCGGCCGAGGAGGTGCCGGCATCGTCGCCGCAGGCTCCCGCCAGGACGGCGAGGAGGACGAGCACGGCGAGTGCGAGGCGACGGGTTGGACGGAACATCGGGGGACTCCTGACTCGTGATGGCTAAATCCGACTATTTCGATCAGATTTGACGGACGAGTCTGAAAAGTCAAGGGAAAAGTGACGCGAGGCCCGGCATGCGAAGATCGAGCGCATGCACGTGACCGCCAGGGCCGACTACGCGGTGCGAGCCG
>CAZAVX010000194.1:0-2049 GCA_964488835.1 uncultured Iamiaceae bacterium
CCACCCCGACATCGAGGAGTTCATCTGGGTCAAGGCCCGCGAGGAGCGCAAGATCCGGGTCCTCGCCGAGGCCGGCTTCGACATGAGCCTCGACGGTGCCGACATGGCGTCGGTGCAGTACCAGAACGCGAACAACTCGGTGCGGGTCACCGACGAGTTCATGCAGGCCGTCGTCGACGACGCCGACTGGCACCTCCGCGCGGTCACCACCGGCGAGATCGTGAAGACGGTGCGGGCCCGCGACCTGTTCCGCCAGATCGCCCAGGCCGCGTGGGAGTGCGCCGATCCCGGCATGCAGTTCGACACCACCATCAACCGCTGGCACACCGCGGCGAACACCGACCGCATCAACGGGTCGAACCCCTGCTCGGAGTACATGCACATCGACAACTCGGCGTGCAACCTCGCGAGCCTCAACCTCCTGAAGTTCTGCCCCGAGGGCTCCGAGTTCGACGTCGAGGGCTTCAAGGCTGCGGTCGAGGTCGTGTTCACCGCCCAGGAGATCCTCGTCGGCCGGGCCGACTACCCCACCGAGAAGATCGGCGAGAACTCCCGCAAGTTCCGTCAGCTCGGCCTCGGCTACGCGAACCTCGGCGCCCTGCTGATGGCGCTCGGGTACGGCTACGACTCCGACGGTGGGCGGGCCATGGCGGCCGCCATCACCGCCCTCATGACCGGCCACGCGTACGCCACCTCGGCCCGGACCGCGGCCCGCATGGGCCCCTTCGCCGGCTACGAGGAGAACCGCGAGCACATGCTGCGGGTGCTGAACATGCACCGCGAGGCCGCCTCTCGCATCGACGAGGAGCTCGTCCCCGCCGAGCTGCTGTCCGCCGCCCAGCAGGCGTGGGACGAGGCGTGCGAGCTCGGTGAGGTGCACGGGGTGCGCAACTCCCAGGCGTCGGTGCTCGCCCCCACCGGCACCATCGGCCTGATGATGGACTGCGACACCACCGGCGTCGAGCCCGACCTCAGCCTCTTCAAGATGAAGAAGCTCGTCGGTGGCGGCACGATGTCGATCATCAACCAGACGGTGCCGCGGGCGCTCCGCAACCTCGGCTACACCGCCGAGGAGCAGGCCGAGATCCTCGCCTACCTCGAGGAGAACAAGACCATCCTCGGCGCCCCGCACCTCAAGGGCGAGCACGTCGAGGTGTTCGCCTGCTCGATGGGCGACAACGCCATCCACTACAACGGCCACGTCCGCATGATGGGGGCGGTGCAGCCGTTCATCTCCGGTGCGATCTCCAAGACGGTGAACATGCCCGAGGAGGTCACCGTCGAAGACGTCGAGCAGCTCCACATCGAGGCGTGGAAGCTCGGCGTGAAGGCCGTCGCCATCTACCGCGACAACTGCAAGAACTCCCAGCCGCTGTCCACCGTGAAGAAGGAGTCCGCCGAGACCGCCGCCTCCGAGGTGGTCGAGAAGGTCGTGGAGAAGGTCGTGCACGTCCCCGTGCGCGAGAAGCTGCCGCGCACCCGGGTGTCGAAGACCTTCGAGTTCCGGGTGGCCGACTGCAAGGGCTTCGTCACCGTCGGCGAGTACGAGGACGGCCGTCCCGGCGAGATCTTCGTCCGGGTGTCCAAGCAGGGCTCCACCCTCGCCGGCATCATGGACGCCTTCGCCATCTCGCTGAGCCACGGCCTCCAGTACGGCGTGCCGCTGCGGGCGTTCGTCGAGGCGTTCACCGGCATGCGCTTCGAGCCGGCCGGCATGACCGACGACCCTGACATCCGCATCGCCTCGAGCCTGATGGACTACCTGTTCCGCAAGCTCGCCATCGAGTACCTCAGCTACGAGGAGCGGGCCGAGCTCGGCATCCTGACGGTGGGCGAGCGCACCCAGCCCACGCTGCCGGGTGTCGAGGAGTCCACGGTCGAGACGAGCACCGGCTCGGAGGTCCAGCCCGACCCCAAGTCGATCCCGTCGGCCTCGGAGCTGGCCGCCAAGATGGAGCGCGATGCCGCGGCATCGTCGCCGGCGCCCACCCAGCGCACCAGCGACGCCCCGATGTGCATGCAGTGCGGCGTCCAGATGCAGCGCGCCGG
>CAZAVX010000195.1:0-2005 GCA_964488835.1 uncultured Iamiaceae bacterium
CGCCTCGGCGGTGTCCTCGTCGGCGGGGGCGTCGGTGAGGGCGTCGTCGGTGAGGGAATCGGAGTCGGTCATCTGCTCGTTGTCGTTGAGGCTCATCGGTCGATGATCCAGAAGATGGTCTCGCCGAAGGCGAAGTCGAGCGCAGCGATCAGGGCGGTCATCACCACGATGGTGACGAAGACGATGATCGAGTACTTCACCACCTCTTCGCGGGACGGCCAGGCGACCTTGCGCAGCTCGCCCCGCACCTCGCGGACGAACTGCGAGGGCGACGTGCGCGGCTCCTTCGGACCCTTCTGGGCACGAGGCTGCGTCTTGGGCTGAGGAATGGGAGCACCGTCGGCGCCGAGCTGGCCCTGACGCTGCATCATCCTCTTTTGTTCTCGGTTCATCGCCATGACGGGGACCTTGCGCTTTTCTTCAGATCGACGGCACACCCGCGCCAGGGCGCTGTGGGGAACCGCACCGAGCAGGGCAGGAGGGAATCGAACCCCCAACCTTCGGTTTTGGAGACCGATGCTCTGCCAATTGAGCTACTGCCCTAGGGGGGTAACCAGGACAGGTTAGCACCGGCCCAGGGGTCTCCGACCAGCCGGGTCGGCGCCGACGGCAGGGGCCGCGGCGGTGGGGACGGCCCTCAGGAGGCCCGCCGGTGCCGGGTGGCCATGACGAGGGCGCCGGCCGCGCCGGCGGCGGTGGCGGCCGCGATGCCGCCCAGATAGGCGACGCGGCGGCCCGAGAGCATGACTCGGATGGCGTGGCGCTCACCGGCGCGCTCGAGGTTGGCGAGCACCTCGGGCAGGAGGCCCGGCGCCGGCTCGAGCAGCTCGGTGCGCATCGAGCGCATCATCCGGAGGATCCGCCGATAGTGCACGAGATCGGCCTGGCACCGGAGGCACTCCTCGACGTGGCGCCGCTGGCGCCCTTCGAGCACCCCGGAGCCGTCGGCCACCCCCGCGAGCGAGTCGGCAACCTGCTCACACCGCACGGCTCTGCTCCTCGTCGCGGCCCGACGGCGTGACGTGGTCGGGGTAGAGGTCCTCGCGGAGGCGACGCCGCGCCCGGTGGAGGCGCACCTTCGTGGCGGTCTCGGAGATGCCGAGCTCGCTGGCGATGGCCTCGTGGGGCAGGTCGTAGACGTCGCGCAGCACCACCACGGCCCGCAGGCGGGGTGGGAGGCGGTCGATCGCGCTGCGGAGACGGACCCGCAGGGCCTCGTTCTCGGCGCGGAGCTGGGGGTCGACCTCGAGACGCTCGTCGGGGAGCGGGGCGTCGTCGGCGAGCTCCTCGTGGCGGTGCTTGGCCCGCCGTCCGAGGTGGGTCGACGCGCAGTTCGCCGTGATGCGGTAGAGCCACGTCGAGAACTGCGCGTCGCCGCGAAAGCGCTTCAGGCCACGGTGTGCCCGGAGGTAGGTCTCCTGGACCACGTCGCGTGCGTCCTCCTCGTCAGCTGTCAACCGGTAGGCGAGCGTGTACGTGTCGACGTACGTCGCGCGAACCAGCTCCTCGAACGCTCCCTCGTCCCCCGAGCGGGCCCGGTCGACGAGCAGTGCGATGACGGCGGGTTCGAGTGACTCGGACCTCGCCCGAACCGCAGCTGTTACATGACGATCTCGCGACATCTGTCTCCGTCAGGTGGCGGGTCCCCTCGGGCGCCCCCACAGGGGCGTCAGTGCCACCTTCGTCGCTCGGGGCCGGGAACGCAAGAACGCCCGCCACCTGGGGCAGCGGGCGTTCCGACCGGAGGGCGCTTGGGTCAGCGCGTCTCCTTGTGCAGCGTGTGGGCGCGATCCCACCGGCAGTACTTCTTCATCTCGATGCGCTCGCGCTGGTTGGTCTTGTTCTTGGTCGTGATGTAGTTGCGGCGCTTGCACGTCTGGCACTCGAGTGTGACGTGCACCCGCTTGTCGCTGGCCATGACGGCCTCCTCGGGGGTGGTCGAACGGGGACTACTTGATGATCTTGGTGACGCGACCAGCGCCCACGGTACGACCACCCTCACGAA
>CAZAVX010000196.1:0-1986 GCA_964488835.1 uncultured Iamiaceae bacterium
CCGCCTCATCAAGTCCGAGCTGCCCGGCGTGCAGACCGTGCTCGGCCTCTCGAACATCTCCTTCGGCCTGAAGCCCGCCGCCCGCCACGTCCTCAACTCGGTGTTCCTCCACGAGTGCCAGGCGGCGGGGCTCGACGCGGCCATCGTGCACGCGGCGCGCATCATGCCGCTCAACAAGATCCCCCAGGAGCAGATCGACGTCTGCCTCGACCTCATCTACGACCGTCGCCGCGAGGACTACGACCCGCTCGCCGCCCTGATGGAGATGTTCGAGGGGGTCAGCGCCGCCGACGTCGAGAAGGAGGACCGCTCCGGCTGGAGTGTCGAGGCGCGGCTCAAGCAGCGGATCATCGACGGCGACCGCAACGGCCTCACCGAGGAGCTCGACGAGGCCATGGCCGCCGGCATGGCGCCGCTCGCCATCGTCAACGACGTGCTGCTCGACGGCATGAAGGTCGTCGGCGACCTGTTCGGCGCCGGCGAGATGCAGCTGCCGTTCGTGCTGAAGTCCGCCGAGACGATGAAGGCGGCCGTCGCCCATCTCGAGCCCCACATGGAGAAGGTCGAGGGCGACACCGGCAAGGGTCGCATCGTGCTCGCCACCGTCGCCGGCGACGTGCACGACATCGGCAAGAACCTCGTCGACATCATCCTCACCAACAACGGCTATGAGGTGCACAACCTCGGCATCAAGGTGCCGATCGGTGACATGGTGGCCAAGGCGCAGGAGATCATGGCCGACGCCATCGGCATGAGCGGCCTGCTCGTGAAGAGCACGCTCGTGATGCGCGACAACCTCGAGGAGCTCAACACCAGGGGCTTGTCCGACATCCCCGTGCTGCTCGGCGGCGCCGCACTCACCCGCACCTACGTCGAGCGCGACCTGCGCGACATCTACGAGGGCCGCCTCTTCTACGGCAAGGACGCGTTCGAGGGCCTGCGGGTCATGGACCGCCTCGTCGAGATCCGGAAGGGTCTCGTCGACGATCCCGAGTTCGGGCACGAGCCGCCGAGCCGCAACATCCCGGTGCGCGAGAAGACGGTGGTCGACCCCTCCACCATCCCCGCCCGTTCACCCGAGGTGGTCACCGACAACCCGGTCTTCGTGCCGCCCTTCCTCGGCCCGAAGATCGTGAAGGGCCTCCCCATCGACGAGATCGCCACCTACCTCAACGAGACGGCGCTGTTCCGCAACCAGTGGCAGTACCGCCCCGAGAGTGGCGAGAACGACGAGGAGTTCAAGGCGCGCATCCGCCCGCAGCTGCGCCAGCAGCTCGCGGAGGCCACCACCGAGGGCCTGCTCGTCCCCCAGGTGGTGTACGGCTACTTCGCGGCGAACGGCGACGGCAACGACCTCGTCGTGTGGGCCGACGCCGACCGCTCCTCCGAGCTCGCCCGCTTCACGTTCCCCCGCCAACAGGTCGAGCCGTGGCTCTGCATCGCCGACATGGTGCGCCCGATCGACTCGGGGGAGATCGACTACGTGGCGTTCCACATCGTCACGATGGGCCACGCCGTGTCCGAGCGCACCGCCGAGCTGTTCGCCGCCGACAAGTACCAGGACTACCTCTTCCTCCACGGTCTCGGTGTCGAGATGGCCGAGGCGCTCGCGGAGATGTGGCACCACCGGGTGCGCCAGGAGTGGGGCTTCGCCGACGAGGACGGTCCCACGCTCCAGGGTCTGTTCCGCCAGCAGTACCGCGGCGGCCGCTACTCGTGGGGCTACCCGGCCTGCCCCGACCTCGAGGACAACGTCACCGTGGCCCGCCTGCTCGGCGCGGAGCGGCTCGGCATCGAGGTGGGCGAGGACACCGGGTACCAGTACCACCCCGAGCAGACCACGTCCGCGCTGATCCTCCACCACCCCCGCGCGAAGTACTTCGTCGCCCGGTAGGGCGAGCAAGAGCACCGTCGCCCGGTAGGGCGAGCAAGGACAACGCGCCCGGTAGGGCCGACGGTGGTCAGACGGTCTTGGAGATGAGCACG
>CAZAVX010000197.1:0-1984 GCA_964488835.1 uncultured Iamiaceae bacterium
TTGGTGGAGCTGGAGGGAATCGAACCCTCGTCCGTCAAGTGGTTCTCGACCGCGATACGACCATTCCCGAGCTGTGGCTCAACGGTTGCCACCCCGTCGGGTCGGGTGGGCCTCGCGGCCCGCCGCCGGGTCTTTCCCCGGGGTCAGCGGTCTTTCACGCCGTCAGCGGTCTCTCCCTGCGGTCCTCCGTCGCTTCTGTTGCCGGGCTGCGACGGACAGGCCCCGCGTGCCATTGCTGGTCGCTGTTTGCCTCGGTCGCCTGACTGGATCAGGCGGCGAGAGCGAGGTCGTTATCGGCCTCTGTTTTGGTGCCCCGTTTTAGGAGTCTGAGCAACTCCGGTCGCACGTCCGAGTCCCGAGCTTCACGTCGAAACCGATCAGCCCCGAATCGGGCCCACCTTCCGCCGGCGAACCGGTGGCGGTGGGTGTCAAGGAACAGCCGGCGGACCGGCAGCTCACCAGTGTACCGGCTCGGCTCGCCGAGCCGAGCGGGTTGGTGGACCCGAGCAGGCCGGGGCGCGCAAGGAGCGGTCGCTCAACGACGATCGGTGAAAGGGTGAGAAATATTCGGAAAGAGCTTGTGATCGAACATGTGTTCGACTAGTGTCGAACACATGGCAACGCACCCGGCGGTCCTGGTCGAGCAGGTGAGGGCGACGCTCACCGCGCTCGCCGTCGCCGCCCTCGACGAGGTCGGCGACGCCACCGTCCTCGCCGACCTGCTGGTCGACCTGATGGCCGCTGAGTCGCAACTCCAGGCGGTCACGGCCCAGGTCGCGGCCAGGGTCGACGCCTCACGGATCTGGGCCAACGACGGGTCGCGGTCGTGTGCCGCCTGGTTGGGCCGGGCCGCGCACCGCGACCGCGCGGAGGCGGCTGCACTCGTGGGTCGAGGTCGAGCCCTGCGCGACATGCCCGCGGCGGCGGCTGCGCACGGTGAAGGCCAGCTGTCGGCCCGTCACGTGCGGCAGCTGGCGAAGGCACGGCGGCTCGCCCCCGAGGCGTTCGCTGCCGACGAAGAGTGGCTCGTCGGCCAGGCCCGATCTCTCACCTACGACGACTTCACCAAGGTCATCGCCTACTGGTGTCAGTGCGCCGCTCCCGACGACGTCGAGGAGCAGGCGCGGCGCCGTTACGAGAACCGATCGGTGAAGCTCGGGAGCGGGCTCGATGGCGGCGGATTCCTCGACGTCGAGTTCGAGCCGGTCGGCTTCGCCGAGTTCTCCGAGGCGCTGCGGCGCATCGAACACGAGTTGTGGGAGGCCGACTGGGCCGACGCCCGCGACCGTCTCGGGCCCGACGCCAGGCAACGCGACCTCGCTCGCTCGAACGCCCAGCGGCGGTACGACGCGCTGATCGAGATGGCGCGCCGGGCGAGCTCGACCCCCGCGGGCGCGAAGGCGCCGAAACCACTGATCACGGTTCACGTCGACCACCCGACACTGATGGGCCGGATCTGCGAGCTGTCCACCGGCACGGTCCTCACCCCGGGCGAGGTCCTTCCCATCCTCATCCCGGCCGAGGTCGAGCGCGTGGTGTTCGAGGGGCCGTCCCGCATCATCGACCTCGGTCGGCGCCAGCGCTTCTTCACCGGCGGCACCCGCCGGGCCGTCGAGATCCTTCATCCCACCTGCACCCACCCCACGTGTCGGGTCCCGTCCGAGTTCTGCGACATCGACCACGTGCCCGACTGGGAACACGGTGGTCGCACCGACCACGACGCCGGCGTCCCTCGCTGTCAGCCCCACCATCCCAAGCGGCGGCAGCGGTCGAAGGGGCGCGGTTCGACGCGATCACCCCGTCGGCGCGCCGACCCCGACGACCCAGGATCCCGCTCCGATGGCGCCGGAATGGGCAGTACTGGCGAGCAAACCGATCCGGACGAGCGCGGACCGTGAGGACAGGGCCCGCTGGACCCCCCTGGCATCTCGACGGAACGAGGAGGAGGATGGCGACATGGCGAACGACGAGATCGCGAACGACG
>CAZAVX010000198.1:0-1943 GCA_964488835.1 uncultured Iamiaceae bacterium
ACTACCGCTGGTGACGGCAGGCCGCCTCGCGCCCACCGCCGCTGCCCGACCGGGCGTCGCGGCGGGGGCTTCGTCGCCCCTACGCACGCGACGCCCGGTCGGACGACGTCCCCCCGCCGCGACCTCGCGGCGCGGCCCTCCACGGCGCCCCGTCTACCGGGGTGGGGCCGTCACTGGCCGGCCAGCGCGCCGGAGACGCCTGCGATCGTCCAGACCTCGCCGTCGATCGTGACCACGTAGGCGGTGTCGTCGACGACCTCCAGGGACGTCGGGCGGTCGAGGCCGGCGGCCAGTACCTGGAAACCGCCGTCGCCGTCCGCGCGCACCAGGGAGCCCGTGTCCGGCAGCGCGGGCGCGCCGTCGAACTCGCCTTCCCAGTCGCCCTGAGAGAGGGCCAGGATCGTGTCGCCAGGGCCGAACTCGACGTCCAGCACGAGGCGGGCTCCGGCCGCCACCTGGGTCGCGGTGGACGAGCCGTAGTCGAACACCACGACCTTGCCGTTCTCGGGCTCGTGGGGGATCGGTCCCGCCTGGGCGACGTAGATCGACTCGCCCACGATGCTCATGCCGGTGGGGACGATGCTGTCGAAGGCGATGAGCTCGGTGATCGCGCCGTCGTGGTCGACCCACAGCACCCTGTTGTGGTGCCCGTCGGTGACGAGGAACCCACCCCGGAAGGCCTCGATCGCGAACTGGAAGCCCGAGTCGATGAAGTACTCGGCTTCGGGCAGGTTCGCCTCGGACCACCTGCCGATGTCGGCGATGACGGTGTGGCTGTCGGGACCGTCGATGCGGTAGATGCCCTTGACGTAGTCCTCGGCGCCGTACTCGACGTCGACGCTCGTGACCAGGGCGTAGGCGGTGTCTCCCTCGAAGGCGACGTCGACCACGCCGCTGCCGACGTGGAACGGGTCGGGGTCGAGAGCCGGGAGACCGCTCGCGAAGAGCGTGGCGGCGCCGGTGTCGGGGTCGACACGCCAGATCTCGCCGTCCAAGGGTGCGGTGACGTAGAGCGCTCCGTCCGGGCCCACGGTGCTGCCCTGGAGCTCCCCGAGCCCTTCCGTCAGCAGCGTGGGCGTCGGGGCCGCGGCCTGTCCCAGCAGGGCGTACCCCGCCACGGCCGGTCCGATGAGGTCGGTCGCCTCCACGATCCCGGGGTCGGGGTAGGCGTCGAAGCCCCCTGCGGCCGCGACGCCGACCGCGGCCGCCAGCGCCAACGCCGTCACGCGGGCCACGGCCTTCACGAGATGCCGATGGATCGTCATCACGCCCTCCTCCTGCCCTCTGCCGTCGCTCGGCACGAAGCGGAGGCAGGGTAGGGGCGACCTGCTTCACGGAGGCTGAACGGAGGCGGACGTCCGCGTTCGGTCACCGCCGAGACGTGCGGCGAGGCCGTAGCATGGACCGTGCTCCTGAGTACGCTCGGGGGCCTCGCGTTGGAAGGGTCCAGCTTCCGCCGCCCCAAACCACTGCTCCTGCTGGCGTACCTTGCGATCGAGGGCCCCGCCGACCGCGGGCGGCTCGCGACGCTGTTCTGGCCGGACCACGACCGGCCGCGCCAGAACCTCGCCGTGGCCGTTTCCCAGCTGAGGTCGGGCGCGCCGGGGGCGTTGTCGGCCGACGCCGGTAGGCTCGGCGCGCTCGTCGCGTGCGACGCGAAGGAGCTCGTGGCCGCTGCGACGGCGGGCGACTGGCGCCGTGCCCTGCGGAGCCACCGCGGCCCCTTCCTCGACGGCTACCCCGTGAGCGTCGGCGCGGAGCTCGAGGGTTGGATCCTCGAGACGCGCGACTACCTCGGCGGCATGCTCGGCTCCGCGCTCGTCGCGGGCGCGCTCGAGCGGATCGAGGCCCGCGAGACGCAGCCGGCGCTGGAGCTGGCCGAGCAGGCCTACCGCATCTTCGAGGCGGGCGTCGAGATCGAGCCTCGGCGGCTCGTGGGGCTC
>CAZAVX010000199.1:0-1938 GCA_964488835.1 uncultured Iamiaceae bacterium
CGCACCCCGCTGGTAGAGGTGCCACGAGCCGGTCATGCGCAGGTGGGTGTGGAGCACCGTCGAGTCGTCGAAGGTGACGAGCAGGTGCTTGCCGACCGCTTCGACGGCGACGACGGTGGCCCCCGCCTTCGGCCGCGGGCCGACGAGTCGTGGCGCGTGGAAGCGCTCGACCACCGACCCGACGAGCGCCGGGCGGAGTCGGTTCGCGATCTTGTGGAGGGTGTCGCCCTCGGGCACCCGGTCAGGCTACGAGCGCCCCGCCAGGATCTCCCCCGCCTCCCGCCGGACACCCCGATCGCTCGTGAGGACGCGGACCAGCTCCTCGACCGACAGGTCGTAGGTGGTGGCGAGACGAGCGAGCACGTCCCGCTGGTGCATGGCGGGCAGCGTGCGACCCTCGGCGGTGATCGCCGCCAGTGCGACGGGCGAGCCGTCGACGAGCATCGGCCCCCTCGTCGCGACGTAGGCCTCGACGGAGTCGAGCGGTCCGAGCAGCGGAACCTCGACGAGCCCGGGGGCCACGTGGTCGAGCCGGTACGCCGAGCCGAGCCCCTCGGTCTCGTGCATGTGCTCGAGCTGGGGCGGGTCGAGGAGGGTGACGTGCACGTGGCAGGTGGTGCCCGGCCGCTCGACGAGGGTCGCCGGCACCGAACCGTAGGAGGCGACCATCGCCGCGTGGACGACGTCGTGGTCGCGCACCCGCGCCTCCACGACGACGATCGGAGCGGCACCCGACGGGTGGCACCCGAACTTGCGGCGCAGCTGGTCGGGCGCGGCGTTCGACCCGATGGCGAGCACCGCCGTGCGCTCGACGAGTTCGTCTCGACGGACCGCCCCGACCGGTTCGACGTGGTGGTGCACCGGCCAGTAGCGGAACGACCAGGGCGGACGCTCGTAGGGGTAGCCCAAGGCCCGGTCGAGATCGGGCCGGTCCGGCGGCGGCTCCGGTGACGGATCCGCCGCCCCCTTGGACGACGGCTCGACCGGGTCGGTCACGAGGTCACCTGGCGCTCAGCGCGGGGGCGGCGGCAGGAGCGGCCCGGCCTCGGGCACCGGCGGCGCGTCGAGGTCGATGGTGTCGGGCGCGCCGAGGTGGATCAGTCGATTGCGCGGGGTCGGGGTCGTGGCCTCGAGGTCGTCGGGCGAGCGAGTGGCGGCGTCCATCGTGTCGACCGAGACGTCGATGCACACCGCGGCGACCACTCGGGCCACGAGCTGCACCGGCGAGGCGCCGGCTACTGGCTGGCGGGCGAAGATGCGGTGGATCTCGTTGTCGATCTGGTGGTCGAGCCAGTCGGGGACGATGTGGGGCTTCGACCGAGCGATGACCTCGGCGGGCGTGATGCCCGGGGGGAACGCCTCCGCCGCGGTGGCCGAGGTGACGAGCTCGGCCATCTCCTCGGGCGGCACGCGGTCGCGGTGCCAGAGCAGCAGCAGCTGGGCGTAGCGGTAGCGGCCCTCGGTGACGGATCGCACGACCGCGTCGAGCACCGCGGCGCGCGAGCCCGGCGCGGGCTTGCTCGTCGCAGTCATGGGACCCTCCCGTGGTGCTCGCGGACCTGACCGGTCTACCCCGGACGCCGACACGATAGTCCGATCGGCCCAGAGCCACCACAGAGAGCGCGAAGGTCGACCGCGCGGGGTGAAGGTCGCGAGGTGGTTTGCCCACTGCGGGGGTCCGGGTAGGGAAACCGTCACGCAACTGTCATGGTCGGTTGCGGGCCGGACATGACCTGGACGAAGGAGGCCCCGATGGCCGAGATCCTGATCTGGGTGGCAGTGGCCGTCGCCGTCCTCGCCGTGTGGCTGCTCGCCGGCCGCACCAGCGACGACGGCGGACCGAGGAGCGACGATCACCTCCCGCCCCCCGACACGACCATGCGTGGCGGCATGTTCTGACCGACGCCACCGCGGCCCGAACGCGAACGGGGCGGGGCC
>CAZAVX010000200.1:0-1927 GCA_964488835.1 uncultured Iamiaceae bacterium
CGACGACAAGGGCAACGACTTCTTCGAGTCGGTGAGCCGCCCGGTCGACATCGCCGTGAGGCGGTGAGGGAGAGCCGCCGAGCGATGACCTGACACCCGCCGGGCGGCACGCGATCAGCCGACCAGGCCGGCCACCCGGGCGAGGCGGAGCATGGCGTGGTCGAAGTAGGCGTCGCGGTCGGCGACGACGTTCTCGAAGTGGCCGAACAGCTCGAAGCTGACGACGCCGAACACGCCGGTCCACACGAGGATGCCGTCGGCCTGGCGCGCTTCGCCGACCGGCGGGAGCGCGGCAGCGACGCCGGGGTCGAGCACGCCCTCGAGCGCCTCGTTCGACGGCGTGAGCTCGCCCGATGCCGCGGCATCGCCGAGGATCCTGGCGAAGAGGAGCCCCACCCGGCCGGCGGGATCGATGGTGTCGTCTGGAGCGGCGTAGCCGGGCACGGGTGACCCGTAGATGAGGGCGTACTCGTGGGGGTTGGCGAGCGCCCACGCGCGGACCGCCCGCGTGGCCGCGAACCAGCGCCCGAGGTGGTCGTCGCGGTCGACGGCCGCCTCGGCGGTTTCGGCAGCCTCGCCGACCGCGTCGTAGGCCTCGATGATGAGCCGGGTGAGCAGGGCGTCGCGGCTCGCGAAGTAGCGGTAGATCGCCGAGGACGCCATGCCGAGGTCGCGGGCGATCGCCCGCAGCGACAGATCGGTGGGCCCGACTTCTGCGAGCTGCCGACGGGCCGAGGCGAGGATCTCCTCGGTGAGCTCGGCTCGGGCCCGCTCCCGGGCGGTGCGTGGGGCGTTCACGGAACGAACCTTAGTCGCCTGAGCGAGCGGTGCACACATTCGAGAGCGGTGCTCTTGACAGTACCGCCGCCCGAGTGCACACTGCTCACAACCGAGAGCACCGCTCTCTCTTCTCGGAGCCAGGAGCACCCATGGACCGCCACGTCATCGTCGGAGCCGGCGCCGTCGGCACCCACACCGCCCGCCACCTCGTCGCCGCCGGTCACGAGGTACGCATCGTCACCCGTTCGGGCGCCGGTCCCGACGAGCCCGGGATCGAGCGCATCGCCGCCGACGCCAGCGACCTCGACACCCTCACCCGCCTCACCGACGGCGCAGCGGCCCTCTACAACTGCGCGAACCCCGGCGACTACTCCACTTGGGCGACGGTGTGGCCACCGCTCGCCGCCTCGCTCCTCACCACCGCCGAGGCCACCGGCGCCGTGCTCGTCACGATGAGCAACCTCTACGGCTACGGCCCGGTCGACGGGCCGATGACCGAGTCGACGCCCCTCGCCGCCACCGGCAGCAAGGGCCGCATCCGCGCCCGCATGTGGGCCGACGCGCTCGCCGCCCACGAGGCCGGCCGGGCACGGGTCACCGAGGCGCGGGCCTCGGACTTCTGGGGACCCGAGGGCGGCAACGACCACCTGGGAGCGCGGTTCATGCCGAAGCTCCTCGCCGGCAGGCGCCTCACCCACATCGCCAGTCCCGACGTCCCCCACTCGTGGACCTACCTGCCCGACGTCGGCCGCACTCTCGCCACCCTCGGGACCGACGAGCGGGCGTGGGGTCGGGCATGGCACGTCCCCACCCTCGAACCGCAGACCTACCGCCGCATGGCCGAACTGCTCGCCGCCGAGGCCGGCGCACCCGCACCGAAGATCTCGACGATCCCCCACTGGCTCCAGCGAGGCCTCGGGGTCGCCGTCCCGCTCCTCCGCGAGCTGGAGGAGGTGCGCCACCAGTTCACCCGCCCCTTCGTCCTCGACTCGACCGCCGCGACCGACACCTTCGGACTCGAGCCGACCCCACTCGACGAGGCCCTCGCCGCGACCGTCGCCTGGTGGCGGGCGAACGCCGGCTGACCGGCCAGGCTCAGCTCAGCTCGACGAGGTCGAGCAGGTCGTCGCTCCAGTAGTCGAGCTGG
>CAZAVX010000201.1:0-1888 GCA_964488835.1 uncultured Iamiaceae bacterium
CGCACCCGTGCCGGGCTCAAGGACCCCAAGCGCCCGTCGGGCTCGTTCATCTTCCTCGGCCCCTCCGGCGTCGGGAAGACCGAGCTCGCGAAGGCGCTCGCCGAGTTCCTCTTCGGCGACGAGGACGCCCTCATCGCCCTCGACATGTCCGAGTACCTGGAGAAGCACACGGTCAGCCGGCTGGTCGGCTCGCCCCCGGGCTATGTCGGCTACGAGGAGGGCGGTCAGCTCACCGAGGCGGTCCGGCGCAAGCCGTTCTCGGTCGTGCTCTTCGACGAGGTCGAGAAGGCCCACACCGACGTGTTCAACACGCTGCTGCAGATCCTCGAAGAGGGCCGGCTCACCGACTCCCAGGGTCGGTCGGTCGACTTCCGCAACACCGTGCTGATCATGACCTCGAACCTCGGCACCGCCGACCTGCGCAAGGCCACCCTGGGCTTCACCAGGTCCGACGAGGCCGTCACCTACGAGCGGATGAAGGAGAAGGTCAACGAGGCGCTGAAGGCGCACTTCCGGCCCGAGTTCCTGAACCGCATCGACGACACCATCGTCTTCCACGAGCTCAGCAAGGACGAGGTCACCCGCATCGTCGACCTGATGATCAAGCGGGTCCAGGCCCAGCTCGAGGCCCAGGGCATCGGGCTCGAGCTGACGCCCGAGGCCAAGGCGCACCTCGCCGACAAGGGCTACGACCCCACGCTGGGAGCACGGCCGCTGCGCCGGGCCATCCAGCGGCTCATCGAGGATCCGCTCTCCGAGCGGCTGCTCTGGAAGCAGTTCCGGGCCGGCGAGACGATCATCGTCGACGTGGGCATCGACCCCGAGACCCCGGACCAGCCCGAGACCATCGTGTTCAACGCCATCGAAGGCTTCGAACCGCCCCGTCCCGAGCTGGCCGAGGCCGGTCCCGCCGACACCTAGTCCGGGAACCGGTTCATCGGTTCGTCCGATCGAGGCCCCGCTGCGGCGGGGCCTCGTCGCGTCCGGCGTCCTGCGTCGTACGGTGCGGGCCACCGGCTGCTCTATCGTCGTCGTCATCATGTCGTGGAGGGTCTGCCGTCTCGTCGCACTCGTGATGCTCGTCGTGCTCGTGCTCACGGGGTGTCGGGCCGAGGCCACGGTCACCCTGCTGGTCGACGACGAGCACGGCAGCGGCACGGTCACCGTCGACGTGCTGCTCGACCGTGAGGCGGTCGACCGCGTCGAAGGGGTCGAGCAGCTCCGCGTCGCCGACCTGGAGGCGGCCGGCTGGGACGTCGCCGACCCGGTCGAGGGCGAGGACGGGTCCGTGTCCCTCTCGGCGAGCAAGGGGTTCGGCGACCCCGCCAGCATGGCGACGGTGCTCGACGAGGTGAGCGGACCCGGTGGCCCGTTCTCGCGGCTCGGGTTGCGGATCGATCGCGAGTTCGCCCGTACCGAGTACCGCCTCGAAGGCGCGCTCGACGGGACGGTCGGCGTCGACGCCTTCGCCGATCCGGGGCTCGCGGCCGCGCTCGACGGGCTGCCCTTCGGGGTCGATCTCGCCGAACTCGAGTCAGAGCTCGGGACCTCGGTCGGCTCGTCGGTGCTCCTCCGGTTGCAGGTGGCGCTCCCGGGCGAGCTCGAAGGGTCCGAGCAGAGCACCTTCGGGAGCGTCGTCGACGCCGCCGGGCGGGAGCGGAGCGTCCTGGTCTGGGAGACCGATCTCGGGGCGGAGAGTCCCGTCCCCGTGTTGCTCGCGAGCGAGGCCACCAGAACCCGCACGATCGTCCTCGCCGTCGCCGCGGCAGCGTTCGCGGCCCTCTTCCTCCTGCTCCTGGTGGTGTGGGTCGTCGTCGTGTTGCGGCGTCGGCGTCGGCGTCGGAAGGCCGCCCGTCTCGCCGCGGCCACCCCCCGGCCCATCGAGGCG
>CAZAVX010000202.1:0-1828 GCA_964488835.1 uncultured Iamiaceae bacterium
AGGAACCGGCGGACGCGGGGTCGACCCATGTCCGGTCTGACGACGCGACCCGGCCGCCCGGTTCCCCGGCTCGCGACACCCGCCCTTCCGGACTCGGCCTCGTCGCGTGGGTGACCACGGAGCACGGCCGGTCGAACCCACGGAGTGAAACCGACGGAAATGTGGCGAAAGGCCTTGTGATCGAACACCTGTTCGACTACCATGGCGACATGGCGAGACATCCGGCGATCCTGGTCACCGAGCTGCGGTCGACGTTGGCCGAGCTCGTCGCGGCCGACCTCGACACCGTCGACGATGCGACGGTGCTCGCCGACATGCTCGTCGACCTCCTCGGGGCCGAGAGCCAGCTCCAGGCCGTGGCCGCCGAAGTCGCGGGCCGGGTCGACTCGTCGCGGGTATGGGCGAACGACGGCTCGCGGTCGTGTGCCGCGTGGCTCGGCCGGGCCGCCAACCGCGACCGTGCAGAGGTCGCGGCACTCGTCGGCCGCGGCCGCGAGCTGCGCGACATGCCGGCGGCCGCCGACGCCCACGGCGCGGGCACGCTCTCGGCGCGCCACGTGCGCCTCCTCGCCCGCGCACGGCGCCTCGCGCCCGACGAGTTCGCGGCCGACGAGCAGTGGCTCGTCGGCCAGGCCGCGCAGATGTCCTTCGCCGACTTCTCGAAGACCATCGCCTACTGGATCCAGTGCGCGGCGCCCGACGACATCGAGGACGAGGCCCGCCGCCGCTACGAGAACCGGTCGGTGCGCCTCGGCAAGGGCCTCGACGGCTGCGGCTTCCTCGACGTCGACTTCGAACCGGTGGGCTTCGCCGAGTTCTCCGAGGCGCTCGCCCGCATCGAGCACGAGCTGTGGGAGGCCGACTGGGCCGACGCCCGCCAGCGAGTCGGGCCCGACGCCACGACGCGCGACCTCGCCCGGTCGAACGCCCAGCGGCGCTACGACGCCCTCGTCGAGATGGCCCGCCGTGCCTCCGCGATGCCACCCGGAGCCACCAAGCCGATCCCGCTCATCACGGTGCACATCGACCACCCCACGACCACCGGTCGTCTCTGCGAGCTCTCCACCGGCACCGTCGTCACCCCCGGCGAGGTGCTGCCGCTGCTCACCTGCGCCGACATCGAGCGGGTGGTGTTCGAGGGGCCGTCCCGCATCGTCGACCTCGGCCGCGCTCAGCGCTGGTTCGTCGGCGGTACCCGTCGGGCGGTCGAGATCCTGCACCCCACGTGCACCCACCCCACCTGCGACGTGCCATCGACTCGCTGCCACATCGACCACGTCCCCGACTGGGAGCACGGCGGCCGCACCGATCACGACGCCGGCGTCCCCCGCTGCGCGGCGCACCACCCGAAGGCGCGGCAGCGGTCGAAGCGGCGCAACCCTCCCGGCGAGCCCGGGAACACTCGGGAGCGCGGGCCGTGAGGTCGGTAGCGTTCGGAGATGCCCCGACCCCTGCGCTATGCCATCAACCTCACCCTCGACGGGTGCTGCCACCACGAAGCGGTGGTCCCCGACGAGGAGCTGCACCGCCACCACATGAACAACCTCGCGGGGGCCGACGCCCTGGTGTTCGGGCGGGTCACCTACCAGATGATGGAGGAGGCCTGGCGCGACCCGGACTCGCGGGACGACTGGCCCGACTGGACGCTGCCGTTCGCCCGCACGATCGACGCCGCGCAGAAGTACGTGGTGTCGACCACGCTCGAGCACGTCGACTGGAACGCTGAGCTGTTGCAGGGCGACCTCACCGAGGCCATCGACGCGCTGAAGGCCGAGCCGGGCGAGGGGCTGTTCGTCAGTGGCCTCACCCTGGCCGGCACGCTCGCCGA
>CAZAVX010000203.1:0-1788 GCA_964488835.1 uncultured Iamiaceae bacterium
GTCGCTCGCCGGGCCGCCGAACCAGTCGCCCGACACCGACGCGTAGGGGCCGTTCAGGCCGGCGGCGACCAGCGACAGGAGCGCCCCCGCCACGGCCGAGCCGAGCCACAGGAGGGTGAGCTCGCGACGGACCCCGAGCACGAGGGCCACGAACGCCGTGCCGGTGGCGACAACGGTCGCGAGGGTCGACGCCCACTGGGAGGCGAAGTACGCCCAGCGCGTCGTCTCGTCGGGGCGGACGGACGCCGCCGCCCGCTCTTCGAGCCCTTCGGGAGCGGTGTCGTCACCGGCGCCGATCCGGAAGGTCCACGCGCCCGACACGGGGTGGCCGTCGGCGGACACCGCCCACCAGGACACCGCGTGCCACCCGGTCGTCCCGGCCTCGATCGGCGCGACGATCGTGGCGCCCCGCGCCTCGGCCGGTCCGCTGACGACGCGTCCCTCGGCGTCGATGACGACGATCGAGTCGGGCTCGGCCGAGACCGTCTCGTTGAAGGTCACGGTCACCTCGGCCGGCGCCGCGTCGAGGAGCGCGCCCGGCGGAGGGCTCGTCGAGACGAGCACCGCGTGGGCCGACGCCGGTGAGGCCGGCCCGACCGCGGTGAGGGCCGCCACGAGCGCGGCGACGACCGGGATCAGGAGCCGCGGGGCCGGTCGGATGTGGTGGTGCATCGACGCCAGCATGGCCCGTCGGACCGTGGGGATGCGGTGCCGACGCGCCGGAGCGGTCAGCTGCCCCGGCGGCTGGCCACCGCTGCGTAGGCACCGAGGCCCACTGCCACCACTGACAGCACGAGGGCGGCGACGGCGAGGGCGTCGGTCCCCGAGTTCTCCGACGCGCCGGCGGCGCTCGCGGACTCCTCGGTGGTCGCCGGCTCGTCGGTCATCGCCGCCTGCTCGTCGGTCGCGGTCTCCTCGTCCGAACCGTGGCCGTGGCCGCCCGAGGCGACGAGGGTGACCCGCGGGGCGGGCGTCTCGGACGAGGGATCGGTGTCGATCCACGCGACCTCCGAGCCGTCGGGGCACTCCTGGATCGCGGGGAGGAGGATCTCGTCACCCGCGGCGTCGGGCCAGCGGGCGGAGAGCCCGAAGGTCAGGTACTGGTCGGAGGGCAGCGGGTCGGCGACGGCCTCCCAGCGCACCACCGACACGTACTCGGTGATCGTGGCCCCGTGGTTCTCGTAGGGCTCGTCGAGCTCCTCGCGGGTGTAGGTGACCTCCCAGCCCGGGACGGCCTCGGCCGTGACCGACTGGAGGGTGTCCGGGAGCTGGACCATCAACACGCTGGTCGGCTCGGTGCCGCACCCGTGGGGGACGGTGAACCGGATCGTGCCGTACCCGCCGGCGGGCGCCTCCGACGGGCTCACGGTGACGTGGGCGCTGGCAGCGGGCGCCGTGACAGCCAGGAACGCCAGGGCGGCGAGGGCCGCGACGGCGCGGGGCAGGACTCGATGGGTGAGAGCGGACGTGGCCAACGATGCTCCTTCGGTCGGCACCGCGCTCCGTTGCGTGGCGGTGCTCGGACTCCGAGTCTGGTGTGAGCACCGACACACGGCAAGCTGGCGAGACCTCCGTACCGCGCGGCTACGCTGACGGTCCTCGCCCGGGTAGCTCAGTCGGCAGAGCAGCTCACTCGTAATGAGCAGGTCAGGAGTTCGATTCTCCTCCCGGGCTCCACGTCCCACGGCCTCCCGTGGGGGCGCCGGCCCGCCGACCTGCCAGCGGGGTGCCGCCAGCCGGTAGCCTGGCGCGGTGGCAGACCAGGCTGTGTTCGCCGAGCAGGCGATG
>CAZAVX010000204.1:0-1781 GCA_964488835.1 uncultured Iamiaceae bacterium
GCGGCGGCGAGGGCGTCGACGGCGGCGTCGGGCACGGTGTCGGTGCGGCGGGCGAGCACGAGGCGCCGCTCGGCGATCGGCCGCACTCGGGCCGGGGTCATCGGGTGCTCGCCGGATTCGGCCTGGCTCACCGGCAGCACCGTCCACCCGAGGCCGAGGCGCACCATCTCGCGGAGCACCTCGGGCTGATGCGACTCGGCGACCACCTCGAAGGGGGCGCCGGCCCGGGCGACCGCGGCGGCGACCACCGCGCGGGTGGTGGCCCCCTCCGGGAAGGTGACCCACGGGCCCCACTCGCGAGGCGGGCGCGCCGCGGCGCGGGCATCGGGGGCGTAGACCCGGAGCGGCTCGTCGAGCACCGGGGTCCACGCCACGTCGTCGACGGGGGCGACGGGTTCCACGCAGACGACGAGGTCGAGCGCGGCACGGCGCAGTTCGGTCATGAGCACGCCCGAGGGCGCGACGGTCAGGCGGAGGTCGAGGTCGGCCCGGTCGCGCCGGAAGCGTCGGAGCTCCTCGGAGAGGTGGTGGACCGCCGCGGCGTCGATCATCCCGACCCGCACCCGCCCCACGCGTCCGTCCCGGCGTTCGTCCACCCACTTCGCGAGGTCGCGGGTGCGGGCGACGACCGCCTCGGCGTAGGCGAGCACCTCGGCGGCGTCGGGTGCGAGGCGGCGCCGGCGACCGTCGCGCTCGAAGAGGGAGACACCGACTCGTCGCTCGAGCTCGGCGAGACCCTGGGAGAGGGCGGAAGGGCTCACCCCCACGGCCGCCGCGGCGTCTGCCCAGCTGTCGGCCCGGCTGACGGCGACGAGGTACTCGAGCTGCTGGACGGTGAGGTTCGGGGTCGGCACGCTCCTGCAGAATAGTTCAGTATCTCTGAACAGTTGTTGTCGTCGACGCGCAATTCCTGATCTGATGGGCAGCATGCCCGAACCTCGTGACATCGCTCCCGCCACCGGCCGCCTCGGGGTCCTCACCCCCGGACTCGGCGCCGTGGCCTCCACCTTCATCGCCGGCGTCCTCGACGCCCGCCACAAGGGGATCGACCCCATCGGCTCGCTCACCCAGATGGCGCGCATCCGCCTCGGCGACCGGGCCGAGGAGCGCAACCCGTTGATCCGCGAGTTCGTCCCCCTCGCGAGCCTCGACGATCTCGTGTTCGGCGGCTGGGACCCCATCTCGGCCAACGCCCTCGACGCCGCCCGCACCGCCGGGGTGCTCGAGGAGCGCGACCTCGCCCCGATCTCCGCCGAGCTCGAAGGTGTCCTCGCCATGGACGCCGTGTTCGACCAGCGCTGGGTGAGCCGCCTCGAGGGCACGCGGGTGAAGACCGGCGAGTCGAAGTGGGACCTCGCCGAGCAGGTGATGGCCGACATCGAGCGGTTCCGCGTCGAGAACGAGTGCGACCGCCTCGTCATGGTGTGGTGCGCGTCGACCGAGGCCTACCGGGAGCCCACCGAGGTGCACCAGAGCGTCGAGGCGTTCGAGGCCGGGCTCCGGGCGAGCGACCCCGAGATCTCGCCGAGCCAGATCTACACCTACGCCGCGATCCAGTCCGGGGTCCCGTTCGCCAACGGCGCCCCGAACCTCTCCTGCGATCTGCCCTGCATGATCGAGCTCGCCGAGCGCAACGGCGTGCCGATCGGCGGGAAGGACTTCAAGACCGGCCAGACGCTGATGAAGACGATCCTCGCCCCCGGCCTCAAGGCCCGGATGCTCGGTCTGCGCGGCTGGTACTCGACGAACATCCTCGGCAACCGCGACGGCGAGGTGCTCGA
>CAZAVX010000205.1:0-1710 GCA_964488835.1 uncultured Iamiaceae bacterium
CGCCGGAGTCGATCCGGCGGACGCGGTAGAGGGCGGGGCCAGAGCGGCCCCGCCCTCTTCCGCGTCCCGCAACGCGGGTCAGGACGACACGCGGGTCAGGACGGCACGCGGCTCGGAACGGTCAGAACATGCCACCGCGCATGGTGTTCTCGGGCGGCGGGGTCGGGTCACCGGGGTCGGTGCGATCGGTGGAGAAGCGGCCGGCCAGCAACCACACGGCGAGCACGGCGACGGCGACTGCCACCCAGATGAGGATCTCGGCCACGGGAGGCCTCCTTCGTCCGGGTCATGCTCCGGGCCCGCAACCGAAACATGACGATTGCGTGACGATCCACTACCCCCGGTCGGTCGCCACAAACCTGTCCGGCGTCAGGAATCGGCGGCGCCCTCGTCGGCAGGGGCGAGGGCCGTGGCGATGTTCCAACGGTGGCCGAAGGGGTCCCAGATGCTGGCTCGCAGCGACCCGTAGGCCTCGCCGGGTGGCCGCTGGGACACCGCGCCCGCGGCGATCGCCCGCTCGTAGGTGGCCCGAGCATCGGGCACATAGACGGTGAGGCTGATGCTGGCCGTGCCGCTCGGGCCGACGAGGCCGAAGTCGGGGTACTCGTCGGCGACGCTGAACACGGTGTTGCCGACGCGCAGCTCGGCGTGCCCCAGTCGTCCGTCGTCCTCCATGTAGGGGGGCTCGACGAGCACGGCGTCGAACACCTCGACGTACCAGGCGACGGCGTCGGCGCCCCGGGCGCAGGTGAGCCCCGCCACGATGCTCGTGTGACCCGCCGGCGTGTACGCCCCGATGTCGGGCACGTCGGTGCGGGCCGCCGCGGAGCCCTCGGGTGGGGCGGGCCGAGCGGACACGCCGAGGCGCTCCGCGAGCCGGCGGCGCAGCTCGGCGGCGAAGGGTCGGGACGGAGCGATCGGGACGACGGGCTCGCGGAGCGAGTCGAACGGGTCAGCGGACATCGTCACCCCCTTCCAGGTAGCGCGCGCGGAAGGCCTGGCGAGCCCGGACGAGGAGCGCTTCGGTGGCGTGGACCGTGCGGCCGAGCACCTCGGCCACCTCCGGCACCGACAGCCCGTCGAGGTAGCGGAGGGTCAGCGCGCTGCGGTGGTGGGCGCCGAGCATCGCCAGCACCTCCCGGGCGCGGGTCCGCTCGATGCGCAGGTCGAGGTCGTCCTCGACGACGTCGTCGTTCTCGACGAGGGCGAGCTTGCGCTCCTCGCGGGCCGAGCGCCGCCAGTGGTCGACGAGCTTGTTGCGGGCGACGGTGACGAGCCAGGCGACCGTGGGGTCGGCGAGCGCGCCCTTCTCGATCGCCTCGGCGGCGGCGAGGAAGGTCTCGGCGGTGAGATCTTCGGCGAGGACGGGGTTGTGCAGCCGCACGACGAGGTAGCCGTACACCTGGGGGAGCGCACGGTCGTAGATGGCGAGGAGCGTCGTCCTCGGGTCATCTGCGGTCGTCGTGGCGTCGCTCACGACCTGATCATCGTCCGAGCGGGCCGTGCTCCGACGCCCGATCCGGGATCTCACCCGTCGCGGTCGGCGCTCGCGCTCTACGTGGTGGCTCTGAGTCGATCGGACTATCGTGGTCGCCGACCCGAGCCCGGCTCGGGCGCCACGTCCGACACTCGAGCACCACGGGAGGGTCCCATGCCTGCGACGAGCAAGCCCGCGCCGGGCTCGCGCGCCGCGGTGCTCGACGCGGTCGT
>CAZAVX010000206.1:0-1701 GCA_964488835.1 uncultured Iamiaceae bacterium
CGCCGGGGCCTCGGATGCGGGCCCGGACCTCCGGGCGGAGCGGCTGGGGACGGCTGGAGAGCCGCCGGCCCAGCGGAGAGACGAACGTGAGGTCGTGGGCGGGGTCGCCGACGATGCGCCATCCGCCCTCGTGGACCAGGACGTGGTGGGTCCAGCACAATCCGACGAGGTTGGGGAGGTCGGTGGGGCCGCCCGCCGACCAGTGCTCGATGTGGTGGACCTGACGGATCGCACGCTCGCAACCCGGCCACCGGCACGTGCCGTCGCGGTGAGTGACCTGGCGGTGGAGCCACCCGGGGATGCGGCGGCTCGCCCGGGCGACGCCGACGGTGGCGCCGTCGGGCCCGTGCACCGACACCTCGACCCGGGCGTCGCACAGCGCGCGCAGCACGCCGTTGGTGCACACCGCGAGGTCGCCGAGGAATCCGTTGCCGGGGCGCTCGCCGTCGACGACGGCGGCATCGGCGTGGAGGACGACGGTGGCCCGATCCGGGGTGGACGCGGACCCGATCCGGCGGGTGGCGAGGTCGTGGAGGGCATCGGCGCGACGGACCGCGATGGGGCTCCACGTGCCGAGCCGCTGGTCGGGACCCCACGACTCGGCGATGGTGTCGAGCGCACGACGGACCGCCTCGGCCTGCTCGAACGGCAGGAACCCCCGCACGACCATGCCGCCTCTCTTGTGGTCGCGTGTGAAGGTGAGCGAGCGGGCGGCCTGGGCGTCGAGCGCCTCGTCGTCGGAGATCGGTCGAGCCTGGCGGGCCATCAGTGCGATCTGGGCGGCGCTGAGCCCCGGCAGGCGCTCGGCCTGCTCGAGGTCGTCGTCGGGGGTGACGAACTTCGTGGCCGGACGCACCTGGTCCCACGAGAGCTCGCCGGATGCATAGGCGTCGCGCACCGCGGGGAGATCCTGGAGGGCGGCGCTCACCCGGACCCACTCGTCGGCGGTGCGGCGCGCCAACCCGAGTCGGGCGACGAGCCAGGGGGCCGGCGCGACCGCGCCGTCGAGCTCCCAGTCGCCGCAGGCCTCGGCCGCGGCGACGACATCGAGGAGCTCGGCGTGGGTGGCCGCGAGCAACCCGGTGAGCTGCTCGATCGTGTCGAGGCGCTCGTCGGGGGTGGCGTCCGCGTAGATGGCCGCGTTCGGCGACAGGGCGGCGATCCGCTCGGCGAGACGCGCGGCGGCCTCGGCGCCGTCGGGCGCACCCTCCTCCGCTCGTCCCTCCGCTCGTCGGGCCTCTGCGACCTGCGACGCGTGTTCACCCATCGGACTCCGAACCTCGGCTCGACCTGACGACGGGAGCCCCTCGGCTCCGATGGGGAAGTCAGTTCAGACTATCGAACATATGTTCGACTGTCAAGCGCGAGTGGTCGGGGCGCGAACCGACCGCCCACGCGGGGCGGTCGGAGAGTTCTGAGCGAACGCGCAGGGGCGTGGGCCTACTTGCCCTTGGCCCGACGCTGGAAGCGGGTGCGCTTCAGCATCTTGCGGTGCTTCTTCTTACGCATGCGCTTGCGGCGCTTCTTGATCAGCGATCCCATGAGGGTGTGCACGCTAGCGGGCCGATGCCGGTTCGTGCGAACCCGCACGAGCGAGGCGGTACGGTCGTGGTCGCGATCGCGGGTAGTTCAATTGGCAGAACGCCTGACTTTGGATCAGGAGGCTGGAGGTTCGATCCCTCCCCCGCGAGCCACCCCTCG
>CAZAVX010000207.1:0-1693 GCA_964488835.1 uncultured Iamiaceae bacterium
CACCGCGTCCCACACCTCGTCGATACCGGTGCCCTCGAGAGCCGAGGCGGTGAGCACCCGGGCGGGCTCGCCGTCCCACCGGGCCCGCATCAGACCGAGGGCGTTGCGGTAGTCGGCGGCGGTGCGGCGTGCGGTGGGGAGGAGGTCGCCGTCGGCCTTGTTGATGACGACGAGGTCGGCGAGCTCCATGATCCCCCGCTTGATGCCCTGGAGGTCGTCGCCGCCGCCGGGGGCGACGAGCAGCACGAAGAGGTCGACCATGTCGCTGACCGCGATCTCGGACTGGCCGACGCCGACGGTCTCGACGACGACCACGTCGAACCCCGCCGCCTCACAGAGCAGGAGCGCCTCGCGAGTGCGGCGGGCGACGCCGCCGAGCGTGGCGCCCGAGGGGGAGGGGCGGATGAAGGCCGACGGGTGGCGGGCGAGGTCGACCATGCGGGTCTTGTCGCCGAGGATCGAGCCGCCCGAACGGCGGCTCGACGGGTCGACCGCGAGCACCGCGACCCGATGTCCGGCCCCGACCACGTGGAGCCCGAACGCCTCGATGAACGTCGACTTGCCGACCCCGGGGCTGCCGCTGATGCCCACCCGCACACCCCGGCCGGTGTGGGGGAGGACGGCGTCGAGCAGCTCGACGGCCTGCTCCCGGTGGTCGGCACGGGTGGACTCGACGAGGGTGATCGCCTTGGCGAGGGCGCGCCGGTCACCGTCGGTGATCCGTAAGACGAGGTCGTCGATGTCGGCGGACGGTGTCGGCATCGGGCCACACCCTACCGGCGGGGTGCGCGCTGCCCGGGCGACGGGCCCGGGGCTCGGCGGCCGGTCGAACAGGCGGCTCAGGCGGCGGCCGGGCCCTGCTCGCGGATGAGGGCGATCACCTGGCGGGCGGCCTCGGGGATGTTGGTGCCCGGTCCGAACACCGCCGCGACACCGGCGGCCTTCAGGACGTCGTAGTCCTGGGGCGGGATGACGCCGCCGCACACCACGAGGATGTTCCCCGCGCCGGCGGCCTTCAGCTCGTCGACGAGCTGGGGGACGAGCGTCTTGTGGCCCGCCGCCTGGCTCGACACGCCGATGACGTGCACGTCGTTCTCGATCGCGTCGCGGGCTACCTCGGCCGGGGTCTGGAAGAGCGGCCCGACGTCGACGTCGAAGCCGAGGTCGGCGAACGCGGTGGCGATGACCTTCGCGCCCCGGTCGTGGCCGTCCTGGCCCATCTTCGCCACCATCATGCGGGGGCGCCGACCGTGGTCGGCGGCGAAGGCCTCGATGTCGGACTGCACCGCGGCGTAGGACTCGTCGCCCTCGTAGGCCGATCCGTACACGCCGCTGATGCTACGGACCTCGGCCCGGTGACGCCCGAACACCGCTTCCATGGCATCGGACATCTCGCCGACGGTGGCTCGGGCGCGGGCGGCCTCGACGCAGAGGGCGAGGAGGTTCGCGTCGCCCCGGGCGCCCTCGGTGAGCCGCTCGAGCGCGGCCTGGCACGCGGCCTCGTCGCGCTCGGCCCGCACCCGCTCGAGCTTGGCGATCTGCTGGCGGCGCACCTCGGTGTTGTCGATGTCGAGCACGTCGACCATCTCCACGTCGTCGGGCCGGTACTTGTTGACCCCGACGACCACCTCCTCGCCCCGGTCGACCCGGGCCTGGCGGCGGGCGGCCGACTCCTCGATGCGCAGCTTCGGCA
>CAZAVX010000208.1:0-1601 GCA_964488835.1 uncultured Iamiaceae bacterium
GTCGACGCCGCTCACCCACGCCCGATCGAGCTTCACGAAGTCGGGGCGCAGGGTGAGCACGTGGCGGAGGCTCGCCCAGCCCGCGCCCGCGTCGTCGACCGACAGGCGGACCCCCTCGCCCACCTCGGCGACCGCCCGGCGCACCTCGTCGTAGTCGTCGATCCGCTCGTGCTCGGTGAGCTCGAGGACGAGGGGACGGCGCCCCGCCTCGGCGAGGCAGGAGCCGAGGTCGGGCGACGAGAGCAGCGCGGCGGAGACGTTGAGCGAGAGGTAGGTGTCGGCGGGGAGTCGGCGGGCCGCGTCGAGGGCCTCGCGCAGGGTGGCGAGCTCGAGGGCGGTACCGAAGCCCACTCGCATGGCATCGATGAACCGCGAATCGGGGGGCACCCCGTCGGCGAAGCGGGTGAGGGCCTCGAAGCCCACCCGCCGGCCGGTGGCCAGCTCGACGATCGGCTGGAACACCGGGTGGAAGGCCACCTGGTCGACGATCCGACGCAGCTCGTCGAGCAGTCGCTGCTGGTGCTCGGCCGGCTCGATCGCCGGGGCGACGACCTGCTCCATGACCCCCACGAGGTCGATGGCGGCGCTCAGGACCTCACGGAGGGCGGGCGCACTCTGCAGGTCGTCGGGCTCGCTGGTGCCGAGGACCACCGCGAGGGGTTGGTGGGCTCCGCGGAGGGCGACGACGACCGAGGCGCCCGCCGACTCGCCGAGCAACCGGCGATCGGGGTCGACGGGGAGGACCGCGGTGCCGATGGACTGGACGCGCTCGAGCTCGGCGAGGGCGGGACCGGCGACGGGCGCCCCGACGTCGACGAGGGACCGCGAGCCCTCGAGCGCCGCGAGGTACCGCGCCGAGCCGTCCGGTGCCATCGCGATGACCGAGACGGCGTCGACCGAGTCCATCGTGACGAGCACACCGGCGAGCTCACGGGCCACCTCGCCGAGCGAGCCGCCTCTCGGCACCGCCGCGAGTGCGCCGGCGATCGACCCACGTCGGCGGAGCTTCTCCTCCACCTCCTGCCGCCAGGCGTCGCGGCCACGGAGGTGGCTGCGGACCCGGGCGACCAACTCGTCGAGATCGACCGGCTTCGAGAGGAAGTCGTCGGCGCCGGCTTCGAGCCCGCTGATGCGATGGCTCGGGTCGGGGCTGCCGGTGACGAGGATGACCGGCAGGGTCGCGGTGGCCGGATCGGATCGGATGGTGGTGAGCACCGCGGTGCCGGTCTGGTCGGGCAACACGTGGTCGAGCAGCACGAGATCGACCGGCGACCCCGCGAGCGTGCGGAGGGCCTCCGTGCCGTCTTCGGCCTGGAGCACGGCGAACCCGCGGCGGGTGAGCACGCGCGAGAACAGGCGTCGCACACCCGGCTCGTCGTCGACGACCAGGACGGTGGCCATCTGTGGCGAGCTCGCCGACTCGATCGGTACCACCCCTTTCGATGCCCGAAGGTGATCCGACAGTACCGGGATGCAACCGCGGTTCGCGGAGTTCGGGACCAGTGGGGTCGATCGACCCAATTTCGGGAACGCGTCGGCGAGCGGCGGGCGCAGGGTGGATCAGTCGGAGGACTGGCCGACGACGGCCGGCAGCACCTCGG
>CAZAVX010000209.1:0-1554 GCA_964488835.1 uncultured Iamiaceae bacterium
CACCATGCGTCCGAGCACCATGCGTCCGAGCACCAGGTCGTGATCGCCGGCGGAGGCCCGACGGGGATGATGCTCAGCGCCGAGCTCGCCCTCGCCGGGGCCGAGGTCGTCATCGTCGAGCCCCGGCCCGACCAGCACCTCGACGGGTCGCGGGCCGGCGGGCTGCACGCCCGCACGATCGAGGTGCTCGACCAGCGCGGTGTCGCCGACCGCTTCCTCGCCGCCGGCCGGGTCATGCAGGTGCAGGGCTTCGCCGGGATCCCTCTCGACATCTCGGACTTCCCGACCCGCCACCCCTACGGGCTCGCGCTCTGGCAGGCCGATTTCGAGCCGATTCTCGCCGAGTGGGTGGCCGAGCTCGGGGTGCCGACGCTGCGGGAGGTCGAGGTGGTCGGGTTCGAGGACGACGGCGAGGGGGTGACGACCCGGTTGTCCGACGGCCGCTTCCTGCGATCGGCGTACCTGGTCGGGTGCGACGGCGGGCGGAGCCTCGTCCGGCGGACGGCGGGCATCGAGTTCGTCGGGACCGAGCCGACACGGTGCTGGCTGCTCGCCGAGGTCGAGTTCGACGACACGCCCCAGCTCGGCATGCGCCCGGAGGGCGGCGGGATCGGGCCGGTGAACATCGGGTCGGAGGGCGGCCCGTACCGGGTGGTGCTCGTCGAGGACCCAGCGGCGGTCGACGCGGAGGCGCCGGATCTCGAGTTCGTGCGTGAGAGCCTCGTCGGGCTCTACGGCTCGGACTTCGGATTGCGGTCGGCGAGCTGGGTCACCCGCTTCTCGGACCAGGCCCGCCAGGCGGCCGCCTACCGTGCGGGGCGGGTGCTGCTCGCCGGCGACGCCGCCCACATCCACGCCCCCACCGGCGGCCAGGGGATGAACGTCGGGATCCAGGACGCGGTGAACCTCGGGTGGAAGCTCGCCCAGGTGGTGCGGGGGCTCTCCGACGACTCGCTCCTCGACACGTACCACGAGGAGCGGCACCCGGTGGCCGCCCGGGTGCTCCACAACACGCGGGCCCAGGTCGTCCTCTCCACGCCCGGCGACCACCACCAGGCGTTGCGCGACATCGTCGGCGACCTGCTCGCCCTCGACGAGCCCCGACGGCGGATCGCCGGGATGATGTCGGGCCTCGACGTGCGCTACGACCTCGGCGACGGGCACCCCCTCATCGGCTGGCGCATGCCGGACCTCGACCTCGTCACCGGGACCGGCCGCACCCGCGTCGCCGAGCTCCTCCAGGAGGCCCGGCCCCTCCTCCTCGACCTGGGTTCGGCGGGCTCAGCGGATCACGACGCGCTGGCCGGGTCGGGCGGGTCCGAGTCGCATGGCGGCCGTGTCCGGGTGGTGGCGGCGCGAGCGGAGGGCTCATGGGAGCTGCCGGTTGTGGGACCGGTGCCCGAGCCCGAGGTGGTGCTCGTCCGGCCCGACGGCCACGTGGCGTGGGCGGGCGACCGCGACGACCCGGCCATCCGATCGGCCCTCACCCGCTGGTTCGGCGCTGGAAGGTGAGCCTCGGCGCGGGGCCCGCAGCCCCTCGGCGCCGATTCGACG
>CAZAVX010000210.1:0-1507 GCA_964488835.1 uncultured Iamiaceae bacterium
TCAGCCCGCCGGGCGGGTGACGATCACGTCGTCGCCGACGGTGATGGTGCCCGGGACGACGACCCGTGCGCAGAGGCCCCGGAGGCGGAGCTCCTTGCCGACCGGCGAGTTCACGAATTGCATGGCGTCGAGGCCGAAGCGGCGGGTGAACTTCGCACATCCGGTGTGGGGCCTCGCGGTGACCTCGATGACCGTGTCGCCGATCGAGAGCTGCGTGCCCGCCGGCAGGTTGGCGGTGCTGATGTCGAGGTCGAGATAGAGCTGGTCGCCGGCGAGCGGCACGCGGTCGCGGCTGGTGGCCACCAGGTCGGCGGCGCGGACGTTCATGACGTTGAGCTGCTCGTCGGGGTCGGCCGAGCCGTCGGGGGTGTGGCGACTGCCGCGTTCGAGCCAGCTGTCGCCGACGAGCCCGTACCGCGGGTCGAGCGTCGCGGACTCGAGCACCTCTCGTTCCCCGGGTGCAGGTCGGGCCACGATCAGCGAGAGGGTGCCGCGTTCGCGAGGAGCGGCGCGGACGTGGTCGAGGCCGGCTTCGAGGTCGATGGTGGTGAGGTGGGTCACGGCGGTGATCATCCCACCGGCGGTGGCCGGGACCCGACGGTTTTCGTCGGGCGTCGATTCGACGTCGAATCGACGCCGAGGGTCGTGGCGGGTGTGGTGCTGAGGGTCCGAGGGCCGGCGACGGTCGCGTTCCCTAGCATGGCGGCCATGTCGGTGTGGACGGGGAGGTCGCTGAGCGAGGAGTCGATCGTCGAGCCCGACGTGCTCGAATGGGTCGACTGCGCGTTCGAGCGGTGCCGCTTCGTCCACGGCGAGCTGCGGGGTCTGCAGACGACCCGGTGCACGTTCGTCGACTGCGACTTCTCGGGTGCCGATCTCGGCGAGTCGGCTCACCACGAGTCGGCGTTCGTGTCGTGCAGCTTCCGGGCCACCGACCTGCTCGCGTCGAGCTTCTGGCGCTGCCGGATGGCGGGGACCGATTTCGCCGGTGCGCTCCTCGAAGGGATCCAGATCGCGGCGGGCGACTGGCGGTTCGTCAATCTCCCGGCGGCCAAGCTCCGGGGTCTCGACCTCCGCGAGGTGCGTCTCGAGGGGGCGTACCTCGCGAACGCCGATCTCCGCGAGGCCGATCTGCGAGAGGCCGACCTCACCGGCGCGGTCCTCAGCCGCGCCCGGGTGCGCGACGCCGACTTCCGAGGGGCGCTGCTCGAGGGCAGCGACCTGCACACGCTCGACCTCCAGGGCGTCCGGGTCGACGCCGCCCAGGCCCTACACATCGCCCAGTCGCTCGGCCTCGTCATCGACTGACCCACCGTCTGGCCGGGCCTGCCCACCTCCCGACTCCCGTCGCGAGGACCCCACCCGAGGCTGGGCGCGCCGGTGAGGCCGGCGGTGCCGGCCTGCACTCGGTCTGTCGGGTCGCTCACCAGGGGGCCGGAACCCTCGACATCCTCGCCTCACAGAACGGCGCCCGATTCGGGATCGGGTCGGTCACCTGGCGGCCGGG
>CAZAVX010000211.1:0-1505 GCA_964488835.1 uncultured Iamiaceae bacterium
TCGAGCCGCCGCCCACCGAGCCGGTGGCAGCAGTTCCCTCCGAGCCGACTCCGGTCGAACCCGAGCCCACCCGTGTCGCCCACGCGGTCACCGCCCCGCCCACCTCGTCCTCGACCTCGTCGTCGTCTTCGGACGACGGGGGTCGGCGCGGCGGGCTGCCGTTGGTGCCGATCGTGCTCGGCGTGGTCGTCGTCGCGGTGATCGCCGCGGTGGCGGTGTTCGCGCTCGGCGACGACGACGACAAGGACGCGTCGGCCAGCGAGGGCACCACGCCCTCGACCGAGACCACCGAGGCACCCCCCACCTCCGACGACACCGCGGCGCCCTCCACCTCCGAGGCCACCACCACCACCGCCGAGGAGGTCACCACGACCACCACCGAGGCGGTGCCCGCCGGTCCGTTCGTGCGAGTCGACTCGGTCACCCTCGACGGCGGCCGCTACCGGGTGCACTACACGGTGAGCGGGTTCGAGCCGCAGGTCGACGGCGGCGGGGGCTCGATGCACCTCCACTTCTTCCTCGACACGACGGCGCCCGAGAACGCCGGCGTCGACGGGAACCCGCCGGGTGTGTGGCACCTCACCGACGAGCCCGACACCACCCTCACCCCGTGGGGCCCCGACGACCGTCGGTCGGCGACCCAGATGTGTGGCGTCGTGGCGAATGTCGACCACTCGGTGTACGACCCCGCGTCGGGCACCTGCGCGCCGCTCCCCTGACCCCACGGGTCGGGCCGCATCCGGGCCAGCGGGGCGGGCTCGTCGGGTGCGTCGGGTGCGTCGCACCACCCGTGCACCGACGGCAAGTATCGTGCCGGCTGTGACCCACGAACCACGTCGACTCCTCACCGCCCTCTTCGTCGCCGCGTTCACGATCGTGAGCATCGGGCTCGGCGCGAACCCCGCGTCGGCCGAGGAGGTCGAGCAGGTCGAGCAGGTCGAGGCGCCTCCTGCCTCGGCGCCGGCCGCGCTCTCGACGGGGTCGGGCATCGACGATTCCATCGTCCGGCTCTACGTGGCGTTCTTCGACCGCCGCCCCGATGCCAACGGCCTCGCTCACTGGGGCGAGCGCTACCGGCGCGGTGAGCGACTCGCCGCGATCGCCGACCGCTTCGTCGGCTCCGAGGAGTTCCAGAGCCGCTACGGCGGCCTCGACCATGGTGCGTTCGTCAGCCTCATCTACCGGAACGTGCTCGACCGGGAGGCCGACCCCCGGGGCCACGCCTACTGGACCGGTCAGCTCGCCAGCGGGGCGATGGGCCCCGGCCAGCTCATGACCCACTTCTCCGAGTCGTCGGAGTTCGTGTCGCTCACCGGCACCCTGCCGCCGGAGGCCCCGGCCCCGGTCGTGCCGGCCGACTCGGGGAGCGGGCGACGCATCATCTACTGCATCTCGTGCCAGCACGTCTGGCTCGTCGAGGACTCCGGCTACCTCGTCCGCGACTACAAGGTGTCAGGCCGGGCGAACACTCCCGCCGCGGGCACCTACCAGGTGTTCTCGAAGTC